>JBJXFO010000164.1:0-9823 GCA_046154725.1 Parvularculaceae bacterium
AGCCTGATCCTCCTGCCCGCTCGCCGGGGCGCTCCGCACTCTCGAGACCTGGTACCTCGCAGCCTCTTCCGGGCGGATCGCGATCTATCCCAAAGCAAGACCCGCGCCAGTCCCGGAACGGGACAGCTTGCCTGTCCCTTCCGGCGGGCGAGGGTGCAGGCGTCAGCGTCTTGCGGCTCGCGTTGCGAATTCGGGCCGCGGGGGCCCTTTTTAAAAAAACGGGCAAGAGAATGAGCCTGTTTTTACTCTGTATACAGATTGTTTATCCATCACGGCGCCGGATATCACGCGGCGCGGACGCCGGCCGGAAATCCGGCCGGCGTCCTTTCGCTTATTGCGCGTTGCTTGCAATCTCGCGGACGGCATCGCCATTGCGATAGACTGTCTCGACCATCGGCTCATCAAGATCGGCGAGCGCGCGCTCGACCGCATCCTTGACGCAAGCCTCGCGCGCCTGTTTGCGCCAAAGGCCGCGCTCGTCCGCGTCAGCGCCGCAGACCGCTTCTGCCGCGCGCTGCAAACGCATGACAAGGAGCTTCGCGCCAGCCGGACGCGACAGGTCAAGCTCCGCGTAGGTCACGAGTTTTTCTTGTACGATCGAACCGGCATTGGCCGTCGCGGCCAGCGCTGCTGTTGCGGCGAGAACCGCGAGGAATTTTTTCGACATGTTTTTCTCCAGTTAAACGTGCGCGTCATTGTGCCCGGCGCCGCTTGCGCTACCGGCGGCCGATTTGTCAGCTGTGAGCGGTTGATTGCTCGGTCCCGACAGGTCGCCCGGCTAGGGACGTTTTGTTGCAAGGAAGCGACGTGAGCGTGACCAATTTTGTAAATCGTGTTGCGTTGCAGCAATTCGCGCGCAATTGCTTGCCTGGAGGCGCCCGCATTGCGCCTTCAGGCGAAGGTGCGGGCGCCGTGGCCGTTAAGGACGCAGCGTCACGCCGGCAATGTAGGGGTGCAGATAGAGGTAAATCGCCAGCCACGCGGCAACGCCAACGGCAATAGCGATCAGATCGTTCGCGGCGGGCCCCGGCGCGGGGCCGTTGTCGCCGCGCCGTTTCAGCGCAATGCGATCAATCACGCCATAGCTGAGGAAGGCGCCGAACAGCAAGACCGACCGCACATCGCCATTGACGAGAAGATGCGCAAATGCCCACGCCTTGACGCCGGCAATCATCGGATGTTTGACCGCAGCGGCGATCTTGCCCTTTGGCGTATAGGCCGCCGCGAGCAGGATCAGCGCGACGAGCATCAGCAAATACGCGACGTGCCGCGTCCACGCCGGCGGCGAATAGAGGCCTGTGGCGTCAGCGCTGGGCCAGCCAATGACGATCAACGCAAAGCCGGCGATCGAGGCGAGCGAATAAATGCCCTTATATGGGCCAGCGCCAACGCGCGCGACAAGCCGCTCGCGGCTTTTCCGCGCGAGCGCCGTGTAAAAGTGCGTTCCGAAGAAGATGATCAGGCCAAGGATGAAAAGAATCATGGGGAAGGTCTTGAGTTGTGCATTTCGTTAGCGCGACGCCAGTCTTACAACCTACAAACCACAAGCGCCAACCTCTCTAGTGCCCGTCGAACGCGACCAGCGACACAACCTCCATTCCCATGGCGCGCAGTATTGCTGCGCCGCCGAGGTCGGGCAGATCGACGACAAACGAACAGAGGACGACGTTGGCGCCCGCCCGCTCCAGTAACCGGATCGCGGCGCCCGCGGTGCCGCCGGTTGCGATCAGATCGTCGACGAGGAGAACGCGTTCGCCCGCCGCCACGGCGTCGATATGCATCTCGACCTCATCGACGCCATATTCCAGCTCATAGCGTTCGGCGATCGTCTTGTAGGGAAGTTTGCCTTTCTTGCGGATCGGCACGAAGCCGACCGACAGTTGGTGCGCGATCGCGCCGCCAAGGATGAAGCCCCGCGCCTCGATACCTGCGACCTTGTCGATCTTGGCGCCGGCGAGAGGCTGGACCAATTCATCGATGGCGCGGCGAAACCCGCGCGCATCTGCAAGCAAGGTCGTCACATCGCGAAAGACGATGCCGGGCTTTGGATAATCCGGAATCGAGCGGATGATCGAGCGAAGGTCCATGACGGGGGGCCTGTTTTTCAAGGGATCAGCGGCGCAACCGTGACGGAATCGCCGAACGCGCACAAGTCCGCCGGCGGGCCGGTCCGTCTGCCGGCTGGCGGCCCGCCGCAGGCGGTCTTGCGAAGCTCTTCGCTGGCAGGCTAACGAGCGGGGAGTGTTTGCTGCGCCGGGACTGGCGCCTGAAGGAGTTCCGCCTTGAAGCACCTTTTGCTCGTATCAGCCTCTGTCCTTGGCGCCGTCCTTTCCTTCGCGGCCTGCAGCCGCAAGACTGAAACGACGGTCAGCGCCATCGAAGAGGTCGCCGCCGACCCCAATGCGCCGCAGATCGGCGCGTTCGGGATTGCCGTGAAGGACATCGATGCGGCGGTCGATCCCGGCGCCGATTTTTATGCCTATGTGAACGGCGACTGGCTGAAGACCTTCGAGATTCCGGAAGAATATTCCAGCTACGGGTCGTTTACCGTGCTCGCCGAGCGGTCCGAGGACCGGCTGAAGGCGATCATCGAAAGCTTGACGTCGAAGCGGCCGCAGGCAGGCGACGGCAATGGCGACAACGCTCGCGTGCGCGATTTTTATGCAAGCTATCTCGATGTCGAGGCAATCAACGCGAAGGGTCTTGCGCCACTTACGGAAGATTTTGCCGCGATTGACGCGATCGAAACGCCCGAGCAGCTGGCGGCTTATTTCGCCAACCCCGCCATCAGAGCCCGCGCGCCCCTCGCCTTCGTCATCAGCACGGACGCCAAACGCCCCGATCGCTATGCCGTTTACGTCGGACAATCCGGCCTCGGCATGCCGAACCGCGACTATTACCTCGAAGAAAAATTCGCCGACAAACAGGCGAAGTATCGCGCCTATATCGAGACGGTGCTGTCGCTCGCCGGCGCGCCGGACGCGGCTGGCGCGAGCGCACGCCTTTATGCGCTGGAACTCGAGATGGCGGCGGCGCACTGGGAGCCTGCCAAGCGCCGCAACCGCGATCTGACCTATAACCTCAAGTCGATCGATGCGCTGGAAGCCTTTGCGCCCGCCGCGCCGTGGCGTACGATGATTGCATCGGCGGGATTTGGCGATCTGGGCGAAATCATCGTCCGCGAAGACGATGCCGTTCAGAAGTTGGCGTCTATGTTCGCGACAATACCGATTGCGACGTGGCGCGACTACCTCAAATTCCATTTAATTAACGCCAACGCCGACGTGTTGCCAACGGCATTCGACGACGTGAATTTTGCATTCTTCGGCACTGAATTGCGCGGCACTCCGAAACAAAAAGAGCGCTGGAAGCGCGCGGTTGCAGCCGTTGACGCGTCGCTCGGCGAAGCGGTCGGAAAACTTTATGTGGAGCAGCATTTCCCCGCCGAATCGAAGGCGATGATGGAAGAACTGGTTGGCAATCTGAAAACCGCGCTCAATGAACGCATCGGCACGCTTGCGTGGATGAGCGACGACACGAAAGGCGCGGCGCGCGAAAAGTTGTCGAAATTCACGACCAAGATTGGCTATCCGGATGAATGGCGCGATTATAGCGCGCTCGACGTTCGCGCGGGCGACCCTTACGGCAACGCCAAGCGCGCGCAAGCCTTCGACTGGGCATTTGAAGTAGAGCGCCTCAACGAGCCGGTTGACAAAAAAGAGTGGGGGATGACCCCGCAGACGGTCAACGCCTATTACAACCCGACCAATAACGAGATTGTCTTTCCCGCCGCGATCCTCGATGCGCCGTTCTTCGATCCGAAGGCGGACGCCGCCGTCAATTATGGCGCCATCGGCGCCGTCATCGGCCACGAGATCGGCCACGGCTTTGACGATCAGGGGCGAAAGTCGGACGGGGATGGCGTTTTGCGCGACTGGTGGACGGCGGCTGATGCGAACGCTTTCCAGAAAGTTGCCGACGTCATCGGCGCGCAATATTCCGGGTACGAACCAATTGAGGGATTTCCTGTCAACCCCGGCCTGACGATGGGCGAGAATATTGGCGACATCGGCGGCCTCGCCATGGCCTATCACGCCTACAGGCTCTCGCTCGGCGAAACCGAGGCGCCCGTGATCGACGGCCTCACCGGCGACCAGCGCTTTTTCCTCGCTTGGGGACAGGTCTGGAAACGCGTCGTGCGCGACGAGCAGTTGAAGAACCAGATCGCCAGCGATCCCCACGCGCCCGCGCAGTACCGGGTTAACGGCGTCGTGCGCAACATGGACGCCTGGTACAACGCGTTCGGCGTGACGCAAGACGATGCGCTCTGGCTCGATCCGAAGGACCGCGTACAAATCTGGTAGGGTCGGCGCGCCGCGCTATAAACGCGGCGTTCACTGCGGCGGATTAATCTGCCCCGCATGAACGGGCTCTTCGATTTCTCGCCGGACCTTCGCGCGGCGTCCGAAGCGGCGATGCTGCCGGGCGAAAGCGTTGCATGGGCCGGGCGGCCCTCTCCCGCACATGCGTTTCTGTCGACGATCGCGATCTGGCTGTTTGCGATTCCCTGGACGGCCATCTCGCTGGTTTTTTTCACATCGGCGGTCGCCGCCGTCATTGGCGTCGCAGAGACCGAAGGAATGGAGGGCGCAGGCGGCTGGCTCTTTTTGCTGTTCAGCCTGCCGTTTCTCGCAATCGGACTCTTATCGTTTTCGGCCCCTTTCTGGGCGGCGCGCGATGCAAGCGCCAGCGGCTTTGTCATCACCGACCGGCGCGTCATGAAAATCAGCGCTCACAATTCCGGCGCAAGCGCTGGCCGGTCGATCAAAGCCCTGACCGCCGGCGCCCTGCGCGGCGCCGAAGCAAAGATTGGGCGCAGCGGTCGCGGCGTCGTCAAGGCGCTCGGCCCGGTTGGCAAGGACAAGGACGGCGACCGTATCACTGACGAGATTGTCATGGCTGGCATTGCCGATGCTCAAGGCGCGGAGCGCGCGCTCTGGCGCCTTATCGAAACACACCGCAACAATCGGTAGCGCATTGCGTGTTTTCATCCGTGTGCGCGCACCGCAAAATGCGCGCGATGCGCTTGTCGCCTGTCATTCTCGAAAACGCTCATGTGCGGCTGGAGCCGCTTGCCGAACGGCATCGCGATGCGTTGCGCGCGGCCGGCGGCGATCCTGATCTGTGGCGGTTCTCGGCGATCAATCAGCACAATGCCGATTTCGACAGCTGGATGGACGATCGGCTTGACGCGAGCGCGCGCGGGCCGGAACAGACGTTCACGGTGTTCGACAAGTCGTGCGGCGAGGTTGCCGGATCGTCGAGCTATCTTGCCGTCGTGCTGGCGCACAAGCGGCTTGAGATCGGCAATACCTGGTACGCGAAGCGCTATTGGGCGGGCGCCGTCAATCCGTCCTGCAAACGACTGCTTATGGGATACGGGTTTGAGACCCTCGGGCTCAACCGGCTGGAGCTCAAACTCGACGCGACCAATCAGCGGTCGTGGAAAGCCGTCGAGCGTCTCGGCGCGAAATATGAGGGAACATTCCGTCATCACATGGAGATGCCGGACGGCCGCTTGCGTGACACCGCTTATTTCAGCGTGCTCGCCGCGGAGTGGCCGCCGGTCAAAGCAGCGCTGGACGCCCGGCTCGCAGTGTTTGGGCCGTCCGGGTGCTGAGAATCGGCCGCACCTGCCTCGAATTCACGAAAGCTTAACCGCGCCATTATTGACTCAGGTCTTGAAGCTGCCTACTTCCCCATTGGGATCAGACGCAGCGTGATGCGCGCGCTATTGGGCCGAAAAGCCCTCTTTCGTAAGACGACGCAGCACCAATCCGCCGCAACGATCCCGAGATGACGCATCGCTCGCCTTCAGCGGAAGGGCGGGGCGTAAACCCGAAAACCCGACGCTGACCAAACGCCTCGGCGCTCAATCCGCGCCCGGCGCCAAAGACGAGCAAAAGGAAACCCATGACGTTTGACGACCTCGGTCTCGAGCCGAACATTTTGAAAGCCGTGCTTGAAGCCGGCTACACAATCCCGACCCCGATCCAGATCGCGGCAATCCCGGAAGCGCTCAAAGGCCGCGACGTGCTCGGCATTGCGCAAACCGGCACCGGAAAAACCGCTTCTTTCACACTGCCGATGATCCAGCGCCTCGCCAAGGGCAGAGCCCGGGCGCGCATGCCAAGAACGCTCGTCCTTTGCCCGACGCGCGAGCTTGCGGCGCAAGTCTCGGAGAACTTCGAGAAGTACGGAAAATATCACAAGCTTTCGATGGCGCTGTTGATCGGCGGCGTCTCTTTCGGCGATCAGGACATCAAGGTGACGCGCGGCGTCGATGTGCTGATTGCGACGCCCGGCCGCCTGCTCGACCATTTCGAGCGCGGCAAGCTATTGCTGAACGGCATTGAAGTGATGGTGGTCGATGAAGCCGACCGCATGCTCGACATGGGCTTCATTCCCGACATCGAGCGCATCTTCAAGCTGACGCCAATGACGCGCCAGACACTGTTCTTCTCGGCAACAATGCCGCCGGAAATCAAACGCATCACCGATACGTTTCTGCGCGATCCCGTCCGCATCGAGGTCGCTCGCCAGGCGACAACGGCCGAGACGATTACGCAGCGCATCGTTCGCCTCCCCTCGAGCGACGACCGGTTGAAGCGCATGACGCTGAGGAAGCTCCTCGACATGGAGAGCGTCAGGAACGGTCTCATTTTTTGCAATCGCAAATCAACCGTCGACGTGCTGGCAAAATCCCTGCAGACGCACGGCTACAACGCGCGCCCCATTCACGGCGATCTGGCGCAATCCTTCCGTACAGAGACGATTGAGAAGTTCCGGTCGGGCGAGGTGACGTTTGTCATCGCCTCGGACGTTGCCGCGCGCGGTCTTGATATTCCCGACGTCAGCCACGTCTTCAACTATGACGCTCCGTTTCACCCGGAAGACTATGTCCACCGCATCGGACGCACGGGAAGAGCTGGCAAATCAGGGACCGCGCTGACCCTTGTCGCGCCATCCGACGAAAAGTTCCTGCGCGGTATTCTGGCAACCATCCGCAGCGAGGGCATTGAAGAGCTCGATCTCGGAGACTTTTTCGCCGGCGCCCAGGAAGACGTCAAAGCGCGCGGCGACCGGGAACCAAGCCGCAAGCGCAGCGGTGAACGCGGCGGGGATCGGGGCGCAGAGCGAGGGCGCTCCGGCGGCCGGTCAAACGGGCGTTCCGGTGGGCGGCCGGAGAGCAAGGGCGACCGCCCGCCGCGCGAGGGCAGCGCCCGTAGCGAAACACGCAGGGAAATGCGCAGCGAGCCGCAGAACGATACGCGCATTGCGCCGCGCGATCCCGCTCCCGAGACAATCGCTGCATTCGAGGCGCCGGCCGCAAGACCCGCTGAACGGCCACGCGCGGCGCCCGAGCGCGCTCGTGCGCCCTCGACTGAACGCCAGCGCGGCGAGCCGCGAGAAAAAGTGAAGGGCTTTGGCTCGGACGTTCCCGCGTTCATGGCTCGTTAAGATTATTCCTCTGCATCCGCGCGATTAGCCGTTCCTTTACACGGCGCGCCTAGGATTATGAGGCCGGAGCGGTCGCTCGCGGCGGCAACTCCAATTGCGTGCAATGTCCGATAGCCTCACCGCCTCATACCGAAACGCTGAACGCGCGCTCGAAGGCCTGAAATCGGCCCAGCTCGCCGCGACCCCGAGAAACATCGAGCTGTGGTTCCAACTCAGCGAAGGGCGCGAGCCGGCGCTGGCGCGCGATTTCCACAAAGTGACGAGGCCGGACGGCACGATCCTGCAAAGCGACGCTGACGCGATCTATGACGCGCACATCCTGCGTCACGGCTTGTCGCGCGACGTCATCGACCTTATCCAGCGCTTTGAAGACGAAATGCTGAAGATCGCCGATGTCGTCGAGACGACCGGCGCCAACGCATCGGGCAATAGCGAAAAGCTGCGCTTTCTCTCCACTGAATTGAAGCGATCGGCGTCTGGCAATCCGGCCATCGGCGCGCTTATGGACAGCGTGCTCTCGGTCGCCAAATCGGTGCGCGAGGCGAATGAGCGGCTTGAAGACCAGCTTGCGAAATCTTCCGATGAAGTCGTGACGCTGCGCCGGAATATCGAAAACATCCAGCAGGAAGCCATGCTGGACCCGCTGACTGGCGTCAAGAATCGCAAGACGTTCGATACGGAAGTCACCCGCCTTGTGCGCGAGGCGGGCGAAGCAGGCGAGCCGCTTGCGTTGATTATGGCCGACGTCGATCACTTCAAATTGTTCAATGACCGCTGGGGCCACCAGACCGGGGATCACGTCCTGCGCCTTGTTGCTGACGTGATGAACGCCAACATCAAGGGACAAGACGTGCTGGCGCGCTATGGCGGCGAGGAATTTGTGATCATCCTGCCGGGAACTACGCTGACGAACGCCGTCATGCTCGCCGACCGCATCCGCCGCGCCGTTGAGTCGCGCCGCCTTAAAAAGCGGCGTACGGACGAAGATCTCGGGCTGTTGACACTGTCGATGGGCGCATCTGTGCTCCGCTGGAACGATACGCCCGAAACGCTGATCGAGCGCGCCGACAGTTTGCTCTACGCCGCCAAGAGAGCTGGGCGCAACCGCGTGATGAACGACGAGAGCGACGGCCAGGAGAGCGTGACGAGCGCTGCCTGATGCGCTCAGCTTTTCGGCGGCTCTGGCGAATAGAGCGCACGGTAGCTTTGCATGAATTCGCCAAGGAAGGCATCGCGATCAACATCGCCGAGCGATTGAATCAGCTTTCCTTCCGCGCTGCCAGATAACGGCGCGCCAGCGCCGGTGGCGAACGCGCGATAGCCATTGCGGTCGCCAGCCAGCAGAAATGCCGTCGCCGCGCGCACGGCCGCTTTGCGCCCCGCCTCGCCGGGCGCGCCCGCCGATGCGGCAAAGACAGTTGAATAGTCCAGCGCCGCCGCAGCCCAGCGCTCGCCGTCCCAATTGATCGAAGCGCGCAGGCGCACATCCTCAGGGGCGACGGCGCCGCTGAGAAGCGCAAGCGCTGCATCGCGGTCGCCGCGCGCGGCCAGCGCTGTCGCTTCAAGTTGCCGCCGCCGCGCATTCAACTCTTCGCCGAGGCCAGCGATGCGGGTGGAGCGCAGCGCCTGCAGCGCCGCTTCCGGCGCGCCGGCTGCCAAGTGCAAGTCCGCGAGCTCAGCCGCAACGCGCGCGCGATCGGCGCCGCGCAGCCGCTTGAAAACCTGATGATCGAGCAGCAATGCCGCCTGGCTGTAAAGACCCAGCGTTTTCAAACGCGCGGCTGCCTGACGAATAAGGCGATCGCCGTCGCGGCCCGGCGGGGCAAACTCGACATGCTCAAAAAAGAGGCGCGCGGCGTCTTCTGGCGCCAGCGCAGAAGCCTCGTCGAAGAGGCGCCCCAGCGCCCGCTGTAGCGTCTCTTGTGCGGCAAGCGCAAGATCGGATTGCGGATGGCGCGCCGTCACGGACGAAAGCGCCGCAAAGGCCTTGCCGAATTCGTCCTTGGCCAGATGCCAATTCCCGCGCGCCATCGCCAATTCCCGATCGACAGCGTCGCTGCGCCACATCAAGGACAGCTCGTCAAATTTCGCCGGGGCGTTGTCGAGCATGAGGCGGGCGCGCATCGACCAGTCATCGACAGGTCCTTGCGCAATCCGTCCAAACTCCGCTTTGGCCTTGAGCGCATTGCCGGTCTTGCGGTCAAGCGCGGCGCGCAGAAAGCGTATGCGCGCCCCAGCCTCGCCAGCAGCCGAGTGCTGCGCCGCGCGCCGCAAGGCAGACGCGGCGCCGCGATCATCGCCG
>JBJXFO010000173.1:0-12462 GCA_046154725.1 Parvularculaceae bacterium
CGAACCCGCCGATGACGCCCGGCAGGGCGCGCGCCAGCGTCCTGACGCCGGCAACCGCTACGCGGCGCGCGGGCGTTGGTTCATAAGCCTCGATCCGCGCGGTGAATGCGCGCCGCGCCAAGCTGCGCGCCGGACCGAACATCAGGATCGAAAAGCCAAAAGCAATAGCAATGCCAAAAATGCCAGGAAGAGCGCCGCCGGCGCCTTCGCGCGCCTTGCACCAGCGCGCAAAATAGGCGGTCAGTTTTTCGCCGAGCGTGGCAGCCTCAGTGCTTGCATTGGCCCACAGCGACGGCGCAATCAGCGGCGCGCCGCGACGCAGGATCCGGCTGTAGCGCGCTTCCAGTCTCTGTTGCGTCAATGCCGCAAGAACGCGCGCGCCTTCGTCGATCGCTGCCTGAATTCTGGTGCGCTGGCTTTGGAAATAGGCGACACGGTCCGTCAGCGTCTTTCGGTCTGCGGCAAGCAGCGGCGCTTCGCCCGGCTCGCCCTCTTTTGGCGCCGCGCCAAGCAGCGCGAGGCTTGCTTCCGCGCGGCGCAGCGAGAGTTCAACCGGGGCAAGCAATGCGCGCGCATCGCCAACGCTCGCCCGCACGTCACCGGCGAAACGGTTCGCGTCATCGACGGCCCCTTCAAGCAGCGCTTTATCAAGGGCGGACAGCCGTGCGGACACAGCCGTAATCTCCCTGTCGCGCGCGCGGTCGCGATCGTCCTGCGACAACGCCGCCGGCGCGATCAACGCAAGGATCACGACAAACAGAACCGTCAGCCATTGGCTGGCCGTTCTTCCAGAGGCAATTGCGGTCAAAGGATCTTCTGCCCGGTCTTGGCCCAATCGGCGAGAAACGCGTCGAGGCCCTTGTCCGTCAGCGGATGATTGGCGAGCAACCGGATCACGGAAGGCGGCGCGGTCGCGACATCGGCGCGCGCAATTGCGGCCTCGCGCATGTGCTGGGGCGAGCGAATGGACGCGGCGAGGATCTGGGTTCCAAACCCGTAATTGTCAAAGACGCACCGGATCTCGCGGATAAGGTCCATGCCGTCCTGACCGATGTCATCGAGCCGGCCGATGAAAGGCGAGATGTATGTCGCGCCCGCTTTCGCCGCGATCAGCGCCTGGTTGACCGAAAAGCATAAGGTGACGTTGGTGTTGATCCCCTCATCTGTCAGCGCCTTGCAGGCGGTGATGCCATTGAGGGTTAGCGGCAGTTTGACAACGACGTTTTTGGCGATCCTGGCAAGCGACCGCCCTTCGGCGATCATCCGCTCGGTCTCCAGCGCCGTCACTTCCGCGCTGACCGGCCCCGGCTGAAGCGCGCAAATCTCGGCGATCATCTCGCGAAAGTCGCGGCCCGATCTGGCGACGAGGCTGGGGTTCGTCGTCACCCCGTCAACAAGGCCTGTCGGGAGCAACGCCTTGATATCAGCGACGTCAGCAGTGTCGATAAAGAATTTCATGGGGTCTCCAGGATTGTGGGCGCAAGGCTCGATGGTGACGCGACTCGGCGTTTCATTCCAGCGGTGTCCGGCCCTGCTTGACCTCCGGCTTCCCGCGCGCCGCGCGGCAGCGGTCAGAGCAATACTTGACCGCGTCCCAGGTCTTCGCCCAGCTCTTGCGCCAGACCATGGGGCGCCCGCAGGCAACGCAGGTTTTCGTCGGCAGGTCGGATTTCTTGCGCATGCGCATGGAGGCCTCACTGCTTATAATGTGTACACGGACAATACATCAAAACCGGCGCGTTGCCGGCTCCGGTTCCCCCTTTACGCGAAAACGCGCGTTAACCATCTATCCTGTTGATCGATAAGCGAAACAAAAATCCGTCCCACCCCATTGGGACGGGTTTATAGTGGGCGCTTCCGAGTTTTTGGAGAGCGGGCTATGACGCGCACAGAGAATGAAAAAGCGCCCAACCTCCCCCTTGCGGGGAGGTCGAAATTTGCGTTGCAAATTTCGGGTGGAGGTCGGCCCTCGCACCTTGGTCATGACGTTCAAGGCAAACGATCAACCCCCACCCAAAACCGCTGCGCGGTTTTGGCCTCCCCTCAAGGGGGAGGCGAAGGGGCCCTTTGTCCGCTGCTGTCCTACCCCAATAACGCGAATCCGCACTATGCGGAAAAAAACGCCGAACCCCGCGGCAATCCTCGCTTCAAGCTCATGGCGATCGGCCGCCAAGTCCGCCGAGTGCGGATTGTCCGCACTTTTTCAACCATTCCGTTTCGAGCCCAGGTTGTGATCGCACCGCCCCGTCCCGGCGCTTGCGCCTCCCTGAAAACCCGGGCTTACTCCCGGCGTTTCGGCCGGGGGCGCCGCGCGGACCGGTTGATTTCCGTTCCCGGAACCCCGGCCAGCGGCGAAGACACGCCGTCGCGGGGAAAAGACGAGCACTAGAATGGCCGCGCCTCAACACGAGACCTCAATCGTTGTACGCTTCGCCGGCGATTCTGGCGACGGCATCCAATTGCTTGGCAGCCAGTTCGCCGATTCGACGGCCGTTTCGGGTTCGGACTTTTCGACGTTCCCCGATTTTCCCGCCGAGATCAGGGCGCCGGTTGGCACGACCTTCGGGGTCTCCGCGTTCCAGATCAATCTCGGCTCGCGCCGAATCGCGACGGCGGGCGACGCGCCCGACGTTCTCGTCGCCTTCAATCCGGCGGCGCTGAAAGTGAACCTGCCGCTGCTGCCAAAAGGCGCGCTGGTCATCATCAACACCGACGAATTCAACGAGCGCAATTTCACCAAGGCGCACATCAAGACCGATCCGCGCCTGACTGGCGAGCTAGCCGACTATCGCCTGATCGAAATCGCGATCAAGGCGCAGACGCTGGAGGCGGTAAAACCCTCGGGCTTGTCCAAGCGCGACGCCGAGCAGTGCAAGAATTTCTGGGGCCTCGGCTGCATCCTCTGGATGTTCGGACGCGACCGCTCAGGCATCGAGGCGTGGATCAACCGCAAATTCGCGAATGAGCCCGCCGTTCTCGCCGGCAACATGATGGCGCTGAGCGCCGGTCACGCCTACGCCGAGACAGCGGAATTGTCGGCGGAAATCCCGCAATACGCGATCGGGCCTGCGCCGATGGAGGCCGGGGATTATCGGTCAATCACCGGCGCCGAAGCGCTGGCGCTGGGACTTGCCGCCGCAGGAGAGCTTGCCGACCGGACAATTCTCTTTGCCTCCTATCCGATCACGCCCGCGTCGCCGATCCTTCATTATCTTTCGCGCCTTGGCGAGCTTGGCGTTGCAACCTTTCAGGCGGAGGACGAGATCGCTGCCTGCTGCGCGGCGATTGGCGCGTCTTATGGCGGCGCCATCGGCGTTACCTCGTCGTCGGGACCCGGCATCGCGCTGAAGACCGAAGCGATCGGCCTCGCGATTGCGACCGAGTTGCCGCTCATTATCGTCAATTCACAGCGCGGCGGCCCTTCGACGGGATTGCCAACCAAGACCGAGCAGTCGGACCTCTATCAGGCGATCTATGGCCGCAACGCCGATGCGCCAATTCCGGTCATCGCAACCTCCGGCCCCGAGGATTGCTTCGAGGTCGCGATTGAAGCAACGCGCACGGCGCTGCGCCACATGACGCCGGTCTTTCTGCTCACGGACGGGTATATCGCCAACGCCGCAGGGCCATGGTCGATCCCCGACATGGCGTCGTTCGAAAAGATCGCGTGCAACGCCGCCCCCGCGCTGCCGGCGTCGGACGATCCATCCGACGTCAAACGCGCTGTCTGGCTGCGCAATGCCGAAACTTACGGCCGTCCGTGGATTGCGCCCGGAACGAAAGGCTTTGCCCACCGCATTGGCGGACTGGAGAAGGATTTGAAGACCGGCGACATTTCCTATGACGCCGCAAACCATCAGGCGATGACGGATTTGCGCTTCGCCAAAGTTGCTTCCGTCGCCAAATTCATTCCGCCGCAAACGGTCGAGCAAGGCCCCGCCTCCGGCCCCCTTGCCGTCGTCGGCTGGGGCTCAACCAGAGGCCCGATCTGGCGCGCCGTCGAAGCGGCGCGCAAGGAAGGCATCGACGCCGCGCAAATACACCTGCGCTGGCTTAATCCGTTCCCGGAGAATTTGGGCGATCTCCTGCGCGCCTATACACGCATCCTCGTCCCCGAAATGAACATGGGCCAGCTCGCTACAGTCTTGCGCGACCGGTTTGAATTGCCGGTTGAGTCGCTGACGAAGGTGTCGGGCCAGCCGTTCAAGATTATGGAGATTTTGGAGGCGATACGGGCGCAGGCAGGCGTGAAGAGGGCGGCGGAGTGATGACAACCGGTTTTCAATAGGGAGAGTGACGATGAAGCGTTGGTTTTTTACTAGCGGCGGTAATTGCTGCAACGGCGTTTGGAGCACAAGCGTTCCAACCGGCAGCTGGCAACACCAGGCCGGACTCTCGGATTGCGTTGGCTTATCTTGAAGAATTGGACTTGGGCAAAAATGAAGTGGACAGACAAAACTTCTGTCTCAATGGCTCGACATATCAAGGATGCTGCAGTGGCAAGGGGGGCATAGAAAAAATTACTGACCGCATGGTCAAGTGCGCTGATGGAGAGCCGAGCCCGTCGTGTTCACAGCATTTGAATGGATGCTGCAGTGATAGTGATGGCGTACTGGAGGTGGAACCTGACGGCACGGTGATTTGCGGTGACGGCGCGCCAAGTCCGACCTGCCAATGTCGCGAACGGGGATGATTTTTGCTTGAATGAAAGAATAAGGAAGGCCCGTCATTCCAGGGCCGGCAAAGCCCGAGCCCGGAATCCGTGAGGCGCGAAGCGAAAGTTGGATTCCGGGCTCTCGCCTTCGGCGAGCCCCGGAATGACGGTTGAAAGGTTGTGCTGCAGTTGAAAGCGCCGCTCAAACCGCCATTGGCCGCCAAGGATTTCATAACCGACCAGGTAGCGCGTTGGCGTCCGGCTGCGGGGATTATGCGATTTACAAAGCTACGCATCCGCGATATAGACTTCCACCAAGCATACGGTACCATTCTTCCATGAGCCTCAACATCAAAAACCCTGAAACCCATGCTCTCGCTGTTGAACTGGCGCAAAAGCTGGGCTCGACCCTGACCGAGGCCGTGACGGTCGCCCTCAAGGACCGGCTGGCCCGTGAAAGGCGCGAGACCCAAATCGCCGAACGCAAGGCGCAACTGACCCGCTCGTCGCGCCGGATCGCGGATATGATCGGACCGGGAGGCCTCCCCGATCATGACGCCCTCCTTTACGATGATCGGGGATTACCGAAATGATCGTCGATACATCGGCGCTCGTTGCCATTCTGACGCGCGAGCCGGAAGCGGATATGTTCGCCGACGCGATTGCCCGCGCCGATGCGCCGTCGCTGTCCGCCGCGACCTATGTCGAGACGGCGGTCGTTATTGATGCGAGACGCAATCCGGCGCTGAGCCGGGCGTTCGACCGCTTCCTCGAAGAGAACCGGCTGTCGGTTGAATCGGTGACGCCGGCGCAGGCGAAGATCGCGCGTGAGGCCTATCGCGATTTCGGCCGCGGGTCGGGCAATCCGGCGCAGCTCAATTTCGGCGATTGTTTTGTCTATGCGCTTGCCCGCGATAAGAACCTGCCTTTGCTGTTTAAGGGCAACGACTTCCGCCACACCGACCTTGATGCTGCGGTCAGCGCGGAAAAGGACGTGTACGAATGAACGCCCCGCTCAACTTGACATTGGCCGCCAAAGACTTCGAAACCGACCAGGAAGTGCGCTGGTGTCCGGGGTGCGGGGATTATGCGATCCTCAAGGCCGTGCAGAAGACGATGGCCGACATCGGCGCCGATCCTGACACCACCGCTTTCGTTTCCGGCATCGGCTGTTCCTCACGCTTTCCTTATTACATGGCGACCTATGGCTTCCACACGATCCATGGGCGCGCGCCGGCGTTTGCGACGGGCCTCAAACTTGCGAACCCCGCGCTCGATGTGTGGATGGTGACGGGCGACGGCGACGGGCTTTCGATTGGCGGCAATCATTTGCTTCATGTCATCCGCCGCAATGTGAATTTGCAGATTCTTCTTTTCAACAATGAGATCTACGGCCTCACCAAAGGCCAGTATTCGCCAACGAGCCGTGTCGGCACGCGCTCGCCGTCGTCGCCAAAGGGCTCCGTCGATGCGCCGGTAAACCCGTGCGCGTTTGCGCTTGGCGCCGGGGCGAAGTTCATCGCGCGCGGCGTCGATACCGCCATCAAGCCGCTGATCGACACGCTGAAAGCTGCGCACGCATTCGAGGGCGCGGCCTTCGTTGAAATTTTCCAGAACTGCATCGTCTACAATGCGGACGTGTTCGCCGATTTCACCGAGAAGAAAGTTGCCGACGACCATCAGATCTATCTCGAGCACGGCAAGCCGATGCTGTTTGCCGGCGGCAATCGCGGCCTTCGATTCGATCAGCGCGCGTTCAAGCTCGAAGTCATCGCGGTCGGTGACGGCGGCGCCGATATCGCGGACGTGCTCGTTCACGATGAGAACAACAAGACGCTGGCGCATCTTCTCGTTGAGATGAAGCACCCGGCGTTTCCGATGGCGATGGGCGTGCTTTATCGCGAACACGGAAGCCCCTCCTTCGACAGCGCTTTCTGGGCGCATCACCCGACCGGCGGCAAGCGCACCGCAAAAGTCGCCAATGCGCTGCGCCGCGGATATGTATGGACGAAGTCGGCGGATTGACCGGTATCCGCGACGCAGTAAATGCGTGTTGCGAAGCGCGGCGGCGGGCCTTAAACTTACGAGTGAACGAGGGGAATTTCATGCGAATAAGTCTTGCAGCAGCACTGTCGTTCGCGGTCAGCGGATGCGCGTTGTTTGAAAAAGCCGGGTTTGAAGCCGCCGCGCAGCGAACGACGAGCGCGAGTGCGATTTCTCAAAATCCAACGTCGGCTGTGCGCAGCGACGCAAATTTCAAACCGGCTTTTGGCGCGGGCGCGCCCGCCGCTCTTGTGCCTTGCCGTGCGCAAGCGTCGCTGGACAGCGGATGCCGGCGCTCGTCGGTGAGCCATGAACGGCGCGGCGACATGCCGGCAGGCGAAAATTCCGAAACCTTCAGCGACGCAACAACAGTCTCGCTCTCGCCCGAATAACCTGGCGCACTTACCCGCGGTCGCGCATCAGGCGGCCCTTTTGCCGCGCCCAGTCTCGCTCTTTTTCGGTGTCGCGTTTGTCCGGCGCCTTCTTGCCGATGGCGAGACCAATCTCGATCTTTGCAATGCCGCGATCGTTGAAATAGATCCGCAGCGGCGCAATCGTGTAGCCCTTGCGCTCGACGGCTTGTGAAAGCTTTGCGATCTCTTTCTGGTGCAACAGCAATTTTCGCGGCCGCTTGGGCTCATGGTTCTCGCGATTGCCGGCGAAATACTCCGGAATCGTTGCATTGATAAGCCAGATGCCGTCGCGCTCCGGCGAGGCATAGGCTTCCTTGATGGTCGCGCGCCCTTCGCGCAGCGCTTTGACTTCGGTGCCGGTCAGCATCATACCCGCCTCAAATGTATCTTCGATGTAGTAATCGAAGCGAGCGCGGCGATTTTCGGCAACGACCTTGTAGGCGCCTTCCTTTTTCGCCGCCATCAGCCGATCAGCTCCAGCTGCTTGAGCGCGCTGCGCACGCGCACTCTGGCTGGCTCAGAGGCACAGACAAGCGGCAGGCGCACTTCGTCCGGGCACAAACCAAGCAGCGACATCGCGTATTTGACCGGCGCCGGCGACGTCTCGGTAAAGAGCGCCTCGTGCAACGGCGCGAGCCGGTCCTGCAACGCCCGCGCCGTCGCGAGATCGCCAGTCAGACTTGCCTGCTGCATCTGCGCGCACCATTCCGGCGCGACATTCGCGGTAACGCCGATGCACCCCCTGCCGCCCATTGCGTTAAAGCCAACCGCGGTCATGTCCTCGCCCGAAAGCTGGATGAAGTCCGCGCCGCTCGCGAGACGCTGCAAGGCGACGCGGGCGAGATCGCCGGTCGCATCCTTCACGCCGATGATGCGCGGCAGCTTCGACAGCGTGCCTATCGTCTCGACCGACAGATTGGCGACCGTGCGGCCCGGCACGTTGTAGAGCACAATCGGCAGCCGCGTTGCCTCGTGCAGCGCGGTGAAATGCGCAATGAGGCCTGCCTGCGTCGGCTTGTTATAATAGCCTGTGACCGCAAGGATCGCGTCCGCGCCCGCCGCTTCGGCATGGAGCGCAAGTTCGATTGCCTCGGCGGTCGCGTTCGATCCCGCCCCGGCGATGACGGGAACACGGCCCCCCGCCGCCTCGACGGCGAGGTCGATCAGGCGCCGGTGCTCGGCGTGAGTCAGCGTCGCCGATTCGCCCGTCGTTCCCGCCGGGCAGACCGCTTTCGTGCCGGCGGCAATCTGGCGATCGATCAGGCGCTGAAAACACGCCTCGTCAATTGCGCCTTTTGTGAACGGTGTCACCAGCGCCGTTAGCGAACCTTGTAGAGATTTCATGGTAGCAGCCGGTCCAAGATTGGCGGTTGGGATACAGCCTGCTGGAAAAGCGGGCAAGTTTCAGGTCTTCTCGCAGGATTGGGGTGAATTTCGCGCCGGATCGTGGTCACCTTGAGGTGGTGTCGATGCGGTGTTTTTTGGAGGGGTTGGCGTTGCCTCATTTGTCGATCGGTTTTCAAAAGCGGGCGTTTGAAATGCGCGCTGGGGCTTTGGTCGGCCTCTTGGCGCTCGCTGCATGGCTGTTGGCGTCGCTCACCGCCTCGGCGGCGGCTGGCGTCTATATCACAGAGGCTGACCTCGCGCTCGTGCAGGGCGTTCAAAAATCGGTCGGACGCAAGGACTTCAGCGTTGCCAGGACGACAGCGCGCCAGATTGGCGACCCGGCGGCGCGCAGCCTAGCAGAGTGGTATTATTTTGAAGCCGAAGATCCCCTCATCCGCGCCAGCGAGGCGGACGCGTTCCTTGATGCGCACCCCGAATGGCCGTCGGCGGCGAAAATCCAGATGCACGTCGAACGGCGCATGACTTCGGCGTTGCCTGCGGCTGACGTCCTCGACTTTTTCCAGACGCGCGACCCGCTGACCGGCGAAGGCAAACTTCAGCTTGCCCGCGCGCAGTTCGCCAAGGGCGAGACGGACGCTGCGATCCTGCATATCAAAGACGCTTGGATCAATCATACGTTTACCCTTGCGGACGAGCAGCGCCTGATCGCCAATTATGGCGGGCGCCTGTCGCAAATTGACCATGCCGCCCGAGCCGACCGGTTGTTATGGGCGCGCGAAGTGGCGACCGCCAAACGAACGATTGCCCTTCTGACCGGCGCCGAGCGGCGCCGCGCAAACGTTCGCGCCGATCTGTTGCTCGGCGCTGCCAAAGCGCCCGACGCCTATGATGGGCTTAGCGCCGAAGATCGCGCCGACCCCGGCATCATGCTTGCCGCCGTGCGCCATTTCCGCCGCCGCCAGGAAGAACCGCGCGCAATTTCAATTGCGCGCAATGCGCCAGCTGATCCGCAAGTGCTGCGCAACCCTGCTCGCTGGTGGGAAGAACAACAACTCCTGATGCGCTGGGCCTTGAAGAACCGCCTTTATGCCGACGCCTATTCGATGGCATCGCACCACGGGCTCGAGCCCGGCACGGGCGAATTCGCCGAGGCGGAGTTTAACGCGGGCTGGATCGCGCTGCGCTTTCTTAAGGACGAGGATCGCGCGGAGGCGCATTTTGCGGCGCTCGCCGGCAATGTGTCCGCGCCAATTTCGGTGTCGCGCGGATGGTATTGGCTCGGCCGCGCCGCCGAAGCCAAAGGCGAGGAAACGATCGCCCGCGAGCGCTATCAGAAGGCCGCCGCGCAGATCTATACATTCTATGGTCAGCTTGCCGCTGAAAAAATCGGCGGTGACGCGCTCAACATCGCGTTCGAGCCGCGCGTTGAAGCAACGCCCGAGGAAAAGGCGTCCTTCGGCTCGCGCCCGGCGGTCGCTGCGCTCCGCATGCTGACCGAAATGCGCGATGACCGCGCATTTTTGATCTTCGCGTATCATCTCGACGACCAGTTGAAATCGAAAGGTGAGTTCCGCGAATTATCGGACCTCGCAATGAAGGCCGGTGCGCCGCATGTCGCGGTGCGCGCGGGCAAAGTCGCCGCGCGCAGTGGCGCTTTCTCGCCGGATGTCGCCTACCCTGATATCGTCGTGCCGAAAGCCGCTGCGCGCTTTGTTGCGCCGGAGATCATCCTTGGCATCTCGCGCCAGGAGAGCGAGTTCAATCCGCGCGCCTTCTCGCGCGCCGGCGCACGCGGGCTGATGCAGCTGATCCCGACAACCGCGCAGATCACCGCAAAAAAAGAAGGGCTGCCCTATAAGCGCGACGCGCTGCTGACTGACCCGACCTACAACATGACGCTCGGCTCGGCCCACCTGTCACATCTTATCAGCCGGTATGCCGGCTCCTACATCATGACGTTTGCGGCTTACAACGCAGGGCCAAACCGCGTCACGCAGTGGCTAGAGGCTTACGGCGATCCCCGCAGCGCGGGCGTCGATCCGCTCGACTGGATCGAGCAAATCCCGTTTGAGGAAACGCGCAATTATGTACAGCGCGTTCTGGAGAACAGCCAGATCTATCGCTCGCGCCTCGCCAAGGCGCCAATCGCCGGGTCGCTAGCAGTGGATATCGAGCGCGGCGCAGCGCGCGGGCGCATCGGCGCCATTCCGTCGCTAGAGGGCACAGGCGTCATTCCCGATGTGCAGCCGCGCATCCGGACCTTGGCGCAGGCTGTCCTCATTCCCCTCACCGCGAGCGCCGAGACCGCGCCGCATGTGCGCCTTAAGCCGCAGCCCGCGAGCGCGGCTGCCGCTGAGAATGCGTCCCCAGCGGTCAAGACACAAACGCGCGGGCGGCGTCAGTCGTTTCGTCAAAAGCGAACATCCCCTGCGCCCGAAGGCGAGCACCAGACCGGCAAGCCGGTCGCGGAGCAGCGCTCTGTGCGCCAATTAGCGCCTAAGGAAACGATGGACACAGCCAACGCTGCCAAGGCGCCGCCAATCTCGACGCCGGCCGTTCCTGAGACGCCTGTCGCGAGCATTCCGCCCCCGCTCGTCATGGCGCCGGTCGATGGGGACGCTGCCGCGGAAAGCGAAACGACCTTTGCCCTCGACGCCTTGACGCCCGCGGCGGACATCGCGACGGCGCAGGAGACCTGTATCGGCTATACCGACTTCATCGCCGAGACAGCGAAAGAGGAAGCCTCCGCCGACGATCTCAACGCTGGCGCGCTGGCCTCGCTACGCAGCGGCGCTGACCCCTGCCCCGCGGTTGACGCGCAACAAGGCGCCCGGCCCTGAAAGACTGTCCAGGCCGATTTCTTTCGCTGGCGGCGCGGTAAAGCCTTGCGTCGCGGCGCCAATGCAGACATTTTCCGCGCGCTGGAGAGGTGGCCGAGCTGGTCGAAGGCGCGCCCCTGCTAAGGGTGTATACCCGTTAAACGGTATCGAGGGTTCGAATCCCTTCCTCTCCGCCATAATTCAAGGTCTGTGTAACCCTTTGAAATAACAAAGAAAAATAGACCGATTTTTGCCTGTGCAGGAACTGTGCAGAAAAAATTGCGGAATCGCTCTGGTCCAGCGCCACCCTGCGGGGTGAAAAGCCGCGCCTCTAGGCCCTCCATGTTCCGCGACGATCAGCTCGCGCCAGAGAGCTTTCACACCTTCAGTTTGACGGCTTTCTCAAGAGGTTTGCGCATCCTAGCAAAGGCGCGGACCGACGGCGCTCTGGCCCTTCCGCGTTTTGCTCAATGACAATATGTCTTCTCATGCGTGCGCGGCGGTAGGCGCTTGCACTTCGCCTGGGCGTTTCAGCGCATGGCCTTCCGTCTTTTTTCAGGTCTCTATCCCTTTCCCGCGTTCGCCTGTCCCGCCTGATGTTCTTGGGGGTCCTCGAACAGGCTCCGGCGGTCGGGGCCGAGACTTTGAGAGACGGAGGACATAATGCCCCTTATCACCCGCTATGCCCTGCAAGGCTGCACGCTGGATGAGCTGAAAGGCCATTTGTGCGCCGCCTTCCGCGCCCTGGCGCAATCCGCGCCGGAAAGCGCGGAGCGCCGCGATGCGCTGGCGAGCCTTGAGACCATCGAGGCGGAACTGCGTTCGCGCCCGACGCTCGGCTGAACCTTATCAGGCCCATACCTGAACATCGGAGCGCGCCTTCAGGGCGCGCTCCTTTGCGTGTTCTCATCGCTGCGCTGGCGCAGAAACTGGCAGGCGCGCTCGGCATGGGCGGCGGCGGAGAAGATCGCGCGCGTATCGCTCTTCAGCACCTGAAGCCAGGAAGCAATATAGCTCGCGTGATCCTCGCGGTCCTCAAGAGCGATACCCAGATCGGCGCCACTGGTGTCCGGTTAAAATTTGTGGACTGGTTGCACGACATTGATTCTATTCATTTCCAAGCGTTTAGCGACGATTTGGACACGAAGGAGGTCAATGCCGTGCGGCATGAGAATAGCGTGTTTCA
>JBJXFO010000005.1:0-41848 GCA_046154725.1 Parvularculaceae bacterium
ATCTGATCGAAGCGCCCGCAAGCGTCGTCTCGCAGGCCCAGCCAGTTGCCGTGCCCGCGCCGGAACAAATCATCGCGCCAGCGCCGCCAGTTCAGGCGCCGATGCCGGCGGAAATAATCGAGACGGCGCCCGCAATCGCGGCGGTCGAGCCGCCCGTCGTCAAGCCGAAGCCCAAAAAACGTATTGTTGTCGAGGCGCCTCCGCCAGAGCCGGTCGAAATAACGCCAGCCCCTGTCATGTTTACGCCGCCGATCCCCGAGCCGGTGTTCGTTCCCGTCGAACCGCCGCCGCCGCTAATCGTTGCAGCGCGCGTCCTGCGCGGGGCCGAGCCACTTTACCCCGAACGCTGCGCTGCGCGCGCGGGCGAGACCGTTGGCGTCTCGGTGATTTTCTCGATCACGACGGCGGGCAAGCCGGTGTCGGCGAGCGTTGCCTCGTCAGATAATCGCTGTTTTAACTCAGCGGCGTTGCGCGCGATCTATGACATGCGTTTTGCCCCGCGCACGATCGACGGCAGCCCGGTCATCGAAGCCGGCAAGACCGTCACCGTTCAATTTGTACGCTGACTAATAATGGCGCGCTCGATTTCGGCGGCCCAGACGGGGACAATGTCTGCCGCGCGTCCATAGCGCCGGCCCGTGAACGCCGCGGCGTTCTCCGAGGGTTCAAGGTTCAGCTCCGTGCAAGGAACGCCCAATGCCCGCGCCTCGGTGACAAAGCCCGCCGCCGGATAAACCGAGCCCGACGTGCCAATCGACACAAAAAGATCGGCGCTGGCGATTGCCTCCGCGATCTCGTCCATGAACCGTGGCGTTTCGCCGAACCAGACGACATCGGGGCGCATGCCGCCTGACGCTTTGCAATCCGGGCAGCAGGTCTCCACGCTGAGGTTGCCGGGCCAGATGTGAACGGCCGCGCAAACCGCGCAGCGGGCTTTGTTCAACGCGCCATGCATGTGCCACACACGGAGCGAGCCGGCGCGTTCGTGCAGGTCGTCGACGTTCTGCGTAACGAGAACCATCGCGTCGCCGAGCGCTGTTTCAAGCCGCGCGAGCGCGATATGCGCCGCGTTCGGCTGAACGCCGGGAAGCTGCGCCCGGCGCGCATTGTAAAACGAATGCACGAGCGCCGGGTTGGCCGCAAAGCCTTCCGGCGTTGCAACTTCGCGCCAATCGTGCCGCGCCCAGACGCCGTCAGGGTCGCGGAAGGTCGCAACGCCGCTGTCCGCGGAAACCCCGGCGCCGGTCAGGACAACAATGCGCCGGGCCATGCTTAGCGCGCGAGGAAATCGCTCTTCCCGATGGGGACGCCGGCGTTCCGTAAATTGAGATACGCAGCGCTCGTGTGAAAGTAGACGTTCGGAAGGATGAAGTTCATCAGGTATTGATGGCGCTTCATCGTCATCGGCTGGTCGCGCATCGGCACGGTGATGTCATCGTCCGGCGCGCGATCGATGGCCGCACGATCGAGATCGCGGATATGCGCGTGCGCGGTCGCAACGCGCTCCTTCAACTGCGCAAACGTTGTCTCGGTGTCAGGAAAAGACGGCGGCTCGCCTCCGCTTAGCCGCGTCAAACCCCGGACGGCGATATCGCAGCCAATCTGAATTTGCCGCGTCATCGTGAACATGTCGGGCGCAAGCCGCCAGCTGGTATAAACGGTCTCCTCGACGCCCGTCGCCTTGGCGTGCGCCGCCGCCTTGTCGAGCGTGCCCTGAAGCCCGCGAAACATCTGGTCGATCGCGGCGAGCGCGACGGATGAGGACGTATACTGCATGAAAAGTCTCTCCATAAAGGTGCGCGCGCAGCCTATCGCGTATTGGCGCTTTGCCAAAGCGCCCGGTTTTCACATAGAAGTGACAGCGCGCACCGCCATTGCGGCGTGGAGGCGGAGCCATGAAACGCATCCTGTTCGTTTGTCTTGGAAATATTTGCCGCTCGCCGGCGGCCGAAGCGGTCTTGCGCGCCAAGGCCGCCGCACGCGGGCTCGACATCCATGTCGGATCGGCGGGCACCGGCGGCTGGCACAAGGGCGACGGGGCTGACGCGCGGATGATCAAGGCTGCCGCGCGGCGCGGCTACAAGCTTGATCGCCATCGCGCGCGGCAAGTGGACCTCGCCGATTTTTACGGCTTTGACGTGCTTCTTGCGATGGATCTCAACAACCATGGCGACCTTCTCGCGATGGCGCCGCCCGATCGCACGTGCGATATTCGTTTGTTCCTCGATTTCGCCGACACGGCGGAGCGCGAAACGCCCGATCCCTATTACGGCTCGGACGACGGATTTGACGCCGTTCTCGACCTTCTCGAAACCGGCGCCGAGGCGTTTCTCGATCACGTCGAGGAAAGCGAATAGGTCTCCAGAATTTCGTAATGCGCCGCTTCCGATCCAAGATGCGATTCAAAAAGATGAAATTCATCGACATCGAAGGGGCCGGCGGAAAATAGTCCGTTGACGGCGCAAAAAAGTTCGACGTCTTCCCTGACCGCGCCGCTGAGCCCGGCAAGCGTCACATGCGGCGTGAATTTGCGCTTCTCGTCGAGGAACCCGGCGCGCCGGAGCGCCACATCGACCTTCGCGTGCAAATGCGAAAGGGCCGGGGTTTGCGCAATCCCTGCCCACAGCGCGCGTGGGCGCCGGTCGCCGAAGAACCCGCACCCCGACAGCCGCAACTGGAATGCGGGCGCCGCAACGCCGGACAGCGCGCTCGCCGCTTCGCGCAAGCCGTGCCGGTCCACTTCGCCGATGAAGGCGAGCGTCAGATGAAAATTCTCATCGGGGAGCCAGCGCGCGCCGCGAACGCCGGTCTGTAGATCGCAAAGCGGATCAACAATGTCAGGCGGCAGCGAGATGGCGACGAAGAGCCGGTGCATGGTGGGCGCCCTCAAGGCTGGCAAGCGCCAGAATCGACAACGAGGATCAACCGGCAGCCTTAACGAAAGCTTGAATTGCGCTGGCGTCAAGGCCAGGAACGGCATTGCAGACAAGGCGTTTAACGCGTGACCGGTCAACATATTCTTTTTCTTGGCTATGGCTTTGTTGCCCGCGCGCTCGCGCGCCGCCTGCACGGCAAGGGCTGGCGCACGAGCGCAACGTTCCGGCGGCTCGAACAGGCGAACATGCTGGCGGCGGATGGCGTCGCCGCGGTGCACTGGCGCAATGACTTGCTGGAGGCGCGCGCCGCAGACGACGCAGGCGCTCTTCTCGTTTCAACGCCGCCGGATGACGCGGGTTGCCCGGCTTTGCGCGCAACGCAGCGCACCTTCGCCGCGATGACACCGCGCTGGATCGGCTACCTCTCCACCAACGGCGTTTATGGCGACCATGACGGCGCCGTTGTTGACGAGACCTCGCCATTGCTGGCGACATCGCCGCGCGCGCTGAACCGCATTGCGGCGGAGCGCGCGTGGTCGGCATTCGCGCGTGAGCACGGTCATCACCTCGTCATCTTCCGCCTGCCGGGCATCTATGGACCCGGGCGGTCGGCGTTCGACCAGATTCGCGAGGGGCGCGCGCAACGCATTTACAAGCAAGGTCAGGTCTTCAGCCGGATGCATGTCGATGACATCGCCGCCGCGATTGACGCGGGGCTTGGCGCGCCATCAGCGGGCGCGCTCTTCAATCTCGCCGATGACGAGCCCGCGCCGCCGCAAGATGTCATCGAATACGCGTGCCGGCTCATTGGCATTGAGCCGCCCCCGCTCGTGCCGATTGAAGAGGCGGCGCTGTCCGACATGGCGCGCAGTTTTTACGCCGACAACAAGCGCGTCTCGAATGCGCTGATGAAGCGCGCGCTGGGGCTAGGGCTGCTCTATCCGACCTATCGCGAAGGGCTTGCCGCGATCCTTGCGGCGGAGCGCGCGGGCGAGGCCCGGTAGACGCTTACCTTCTCCCGCTCGCTGGAGAGGAAATGGTGAGGGGGCGTCAACGAGCGAAACCGTCAGTTCTTCTGGTTCACGGTCCCTCACCCCCGGCCCCTCTCCCGCGAGCGGGAGAGGGGTGAAAAGCGCGAGTTCACATTATTGTCCGCACGCGAATGATCAATCCACGTCGTCCGTATCAGGCGCATCCTCTTCGGCCTCATCCTCCGGAGCCTTCGCCTTCGGGTCCCAGCGATAAATCTCCGTGATGATGCAGCGCGTCGCATTCGGGAAACTGAAATCGCCAAACGCGCTGTCGCTAAAGACCAGCGCGTCGCCGCGCGTGATGCAGCCGCCGCCGGGGCGCTGATCGATCGCAACCGACTGGGCGAACCGCAACTGGTTGTAATTGCAGGCGCCCGCCAGCGTCGTCTTGTACCAGTCGTTGACGCCGCGCTCGAGAAGGATGGCGTCATCCTCGTCGTCGATCGTTCGAAAGCCGCTGATCGAGCGCGAAAAGCAGATCTGGCGGACTTCTTCGCCGAGACGCGGGTCAGCTTTCGAGCTTTCCGGCGTATCGGCGGCGCGCTTCTCGCCCGCCAGGACGGAACCGGCCGCACCAAGCGCCGCCAATGCAGCGGCGGCGGCGGACAAAGCAAAATATCGTGTATGTCGCATGATCGTCTCCATGGCCCCCGCCCACACTCGCAGATGCAATTGCGGAAATATTGCGGCGGACGAGCCTGAAAAACGATATAAAGAAATCCTTATATCTCACTTGTCGCCTTCGCCTGCCATTGCTATAAGCCGCCCGAAATCACCCGCGACCGGAAGGAACCCGCCATGCCCGCTCCCGCTCATAACGATTATGTCGTCAAGGATATGAAGCTCGCCGATTGGGGGCGCACCGAGATCGACATCGCCGAAACCGAGATGCCGGGCCTGATGGCGACCCGCGAGGAGTTTGGCGCGAAAAAGCCGCTGAAAGGCGCTCGCATCGCCGGCTCCCTCCACATGACGATCCAGACCGCCGTGCTGATCGAGACCTTGCAGCATCTGGGCGCGAGCGTCCGCTGGGCGTCGTGCAACATCTATTCGACGCAGGACCACGCGGCGGCGGCAATTGCGGCGGCCGGAACGCCGGTCTTCGCCTTCAAGGGCGAGAGCCTTGAAGAATACTGGGACCTTTGCGACCGCATCTTCGATTTTCCAAATGGCGAGCCCGCCAACATGATCCTCGACGACGGCGGCGACGCGACCTTGCTCATCCTCCTTGGCGCGGACGCCGAGAAAGACCCCTCGCTGCTCGCCAATCCCGGCAATGACGAGGAGCGCGCGCTGTACGACACGATCAAGCGCCGCCTCGCCAAGCAGCCGAATTTTTATTCGAAGACAAAAGCCGCGATCAAAGGCGTGACGGAAGAAACGACCACCGGCGTGTTGCGTCTCTATCAGCGCCAGAAAAAGGGCACGCTCCCCTTCCCGGCGATCAACGTCAATGACAGCGTTACGAAGTCGAAATTCGACAACAAATACGGCTGCAAGGAATCGCTCGTTGACGGCATCCGCCGCGCGACCGACACGATGATGGCAGGCAAGGTCGCCGTCGTTTGCGGCTATGGCGATGTTGGCAAAGGCTCGGCCGCGTCGCTCAAAGGCGCGGGCGCGCGCGTCATGGTGACGGAGGTCGATCCGATCTGCGCGCTGCAAGCCGCCATGGACGGCTTTGAGGTCGTGACGATGGACGAGGCCGCCCCGCGCGTTGACATTGTCATCACCGCGACCGGCAACAAGGACGTCCTGACCGTCGATCACATGCGCAAGCTGAAAGACATGGCGATCGTTGGCAATATCGGCCATTTTGATAATGAAATTCAGGTCGAGGGACTGAAGAATTTCAAGTGGAAGAACATCAAGGACCAGGTTGATCTCATTCAATTCCCCGATGGCAAGCGGATGATCCTGCTCAGCCAGGGGCGGCTTCTCAATCTCGGCAACGCTACCGGGCACCCGTCCTTTGTCATGTCCGCCTCGTTCACCAACCAGACGCTGGCGCAGATTGAACTCTGGACGAAGAACGATCAGTACAAGAATGAAGTCTATGTGCTGCCCAAGCACCTCGATGAAAAAGTCGCGGCGCTGCACCTCGCCAAAGTCGGGGCGCACCTGACGAAACTGTCCGAAGCGCAAGCTGATTATATCGGCGTCGAGGTCAAAGGCCCGTTCAAGTCGGACCAGTACCGGTATTAGAGCGCGGAGACCCCCGCCACCCCCAGGGCAATCGCATATGAAGCCCCGCTTTCTTCTCCCCTCTCCCGCTCGCGGGAGAGGGGTCGGGGGTGAGGGGCCGTATACTGAGAGATCGGTGCGGGTTGACGCCCCCTCACCCTGCCCTCTCCCGCAAGCGGGAGAGGGTTCAGCTTCATATGCGATAGCCCTGCCGCCACCCCGGGGCCGGCGCAGCCGGAGCCCGGGGTCCATGCTCTGGTTCATCCGTGCAAGGAAGATGGATCCCGGGCTCGTCGCTTCGCGGCGCACCGGGATGACGGCGGAGAGCTAGCGCCGCGCCAGAATGCGCTTGCCGTCCGGCGTCGTCAGAATCAGCGCGCCTGTATCGTCGATCGAGAATGCCGAAGCCCCTGCCAGCGCCGCCAGAAATTTCTGTTCCTGATCCATGAGCGCCGGCGCGCAAGCTTTGCGCGTCACCGCCGCGGGGCCAATCGTCAGTCCGGCGCGTGTCAGCGAATAGGGGGCGCTGTAAGTGTTGCAAGAGGCTCTGCCCGCGATGCGGCCGTCCTCGCCAAAGCCGAGCGTCGCGCGCGAATTGTCGATCACGCCGCCGCCATTGATGTCTTCGACGGCCCATTCGGCGCCGATGAGACGCGCGGCAGAGGCGCCGCCCGATGCGGCGCACGCTGACGCGGTCGTCATCGCCGCCAGCGCGGCAAGCGAAAGGAATATCGTCATGCGTCTCTCTCCTTTATTCGCACCACGTTCAATTGTCGTCCACGGACTTGTTCCGTGGACCTCAAGCCCCAAAGCGCCGGCGCCCGTGACCTGAGATCCAGGGAACAAGTCCGTGGATGACCAGTACGCGATCCACACTCCGCACTGCCCTTCTAATTATCATCGACGCCGTTGCGCCGTTCGGCTTCTTCGAGGTCCTTGCGCAGTTTTTCGACGTCGTCTTCATCGACAAGCGGGTCCTCGCGCCGGGTCCATGACGGTTCCTGTGCGGGGTCCAGAAGATCGGGCCGGCTCGCAGCCCCGGGGTCGGGGGCTATGCCGGCGGCGTTTGTTGATGCTGCCTGACCGCGCCGGAAATCTTCGAGGTCTTCAAGGCGCGCGCGGTCGGCGGCGGCGCGGGCGATTTCGGGCCCGAACGTCACCGCGTCGCCGGAGAAATCGCCGTCACGGCTGCGCTGCTTCAAGATCGATGCCGCCTTCGAGAAATCCTCGCCCGAGCTGCCCGGCCGCCATCCTGACCGGATCTCCGTGCGGCCCGCGCATTCGGCGGCCTTTTCCTTGTCGGTGAATTCTTCGGGACAGAAAATCGCCATGACGCCGGACGTGCCCGGCCGGGCGGGCGTATCGCCTTCTGGCAGATCGACCTGGGGCAATGAAAAGCGCCGGCCGGTAAAAACCGGTTCTTCGTCGAAGCTGTCGTCGCCCGCAGGTTTTTCGGCCTCCGGTTTTTTGATTTCAGCGACCGGCGCCTGATCGCGGCGTTCGTCGTCGCCGGCGGCGCGCTCGCCCGCGCTATCGTCCTTGTCTTCTTCGTCTTCGTCGCCGGCGTCTTTTTCGGCGCGCGCCTCGCGCGCTTCGGGTTCGACTGTCACGAGGGGCGCCGCCTCATCGGCCGGGGCCTGCTCGCCATCGACGGGAATGTCACCGGGCCGCTGTTCTTCCGTTTGCGGTGCCGCGGCGCGAGCCGCATCCGGAATGAACGGCGCCGGTTCAACTTCTGACGGGCGCGTGAATGCCGGCTCCGGCGTCAGGTCGAGCGGGGGTTCGGGCTCCGGTTCGTCTTCGGGTTCGGGCTCGGCTGGCGGTTCGGGCTCCGGAGCAGGAAGCGGTTCCGGCTCTGGCAACACTTCTAGCTCGGGCGCCGGTTCTGGTTCAGGTTCCGGCGCGACTTCCGGATCGCGCAAGTCCGGGACCGCCGCCGGCGGCAGATCGACAAAGACGACCGAGATCGACGAGGCCGGCTTGTTTGGCACAAAAATCTGCACGCGCCCGTAAATCGCCAGGAGCGTGAGCAAGGCCGCATTGAAGACAAGCGAGCCCATGAGCGACGCGCGCCGGCGCCGCGCCGGCGTTGCGGCAAGGCGCACCGCGATGCGCGTCAGGTCGCGATCAACGTCGTCAAACAATTGAGCAACGGGTTTGGGCAACGCGCGCGACGCGACCCCGCGCTCGCGCGGCGGAAACGGGAGACGCGCGGCGGGGTCAAATTCGACGGGGGCAATATCCCCCGGCGCCAGCGCGCGCGGCGCTGCCAGCAAAGACCCATCTTGCTCGTTCGCGTCCGGCGCGCCCGGCGATTCATCGGTCAGCGTGTCTGTCGGCATTGATCCTGAGAGGCGCGACGCCTAAACGCGAGGGAATACGAAGGAGTGGGAGATCGTGAAAGTCCTGCTTGTCGGCGGCGGCGGTCGCGAACATGCGCTCGGATGGAAAATCGCGCAAAGCCCGTTGCTGACGCGCCTCTATCTAGCGCCGGGCAATCCCGGGCTCAACCGTCTGGGTGAGCCGATTGGCGTTGCAGCCGATGACGTTGGCGGGATTGTGGCGGCGGCGCGCGACCGAGCTGTCGATCTCGTCGTCGTCGGACCGGAAACGCCGCTGGCTGCGGGTCTTGCCGACCGGCTCGGCGATGTGGGGCTCGCCTGCTTTGGCCCCTCGGCAGCGGCGGCGAGGCTCGAATCGTCGAAATCGTTCATGAAAGACGTGGCGCAGGCCGCCGGCGTCCCGACTGCCGCCTATGCAAATTTCTCCGATGCGCGGCAAGCCAAGATCCATTTGCGCAGCCTGTCTGCGCCCTATGTCGTCAAGGCCGACGGACTTGCCAGCGGCAAGGGCGTCGTGATCGCCGAGACGCTTGGCGAGGCAGAGGCGGCGGTTGACGCGATACTCGGCGGTTTGGCGGGCGCCGCGATCGTTATCGAAGACTTCCTGACCGGCGAGGAAGCGAGCTTTTTCGTCATCACCGACGGCACGCGCGTTCTGCCGCTGATCGCGGCGCAAGACCACAAGCGCGCGTATGATGGCGACAAGGGGCCAATGACGGGCGGCATGGGCGCCTATGCGCCAGCGCCCGTCTTCACCGAAGCCGTCCGTGAGCAGACGATGACGCGCATCATCGCGCCAGTGCTGGCGGAAATGCGCCGCCGCGGCGCGCCTTATCGCGGCGTTCTCTTCGCAGGCCTGATGATCGGCGCCGAGGGACCAAAGCTGATCGAGTTCAACGCGCGTTTCGGCGATCCCGAGTGTCAGACGATGATGCGCCTCCTGAAGTCGGACCTGTTGCCCGTCCTCCATCAGGCCGCGACAGGCGCGCTCGGCAACAGCGCTCTTGAATGGTCGGCGGATACCGCCGCCGTCGTCGTGATGGCCGCAAAAGGGTATCCGGGCGCATACCAGACCGGTTCGCGGATCGGCGGCGTTGACGCCGCAGCGGCGTGCGACGGGGTCATCGTCTTTCACGCCGGCACGGCAACGCAAGACGGCGCGTTGACGGCAAACGGAGGCCGCGTGCTGAACATCACCGCAACCGGGCGCACGATCCGCGACGCGGTGGATCGCGCCTATCGCGGCGTGTCCTCAATTGAGTGGCCAGAGGGGTATTGCCGCGGCGACATTGGCTGGCGCGCGCTGAAGGCTCTGTTGTAAGGCTGCATGATGAAATCGGTTGAACGCTGGCGAAAAGAAGCAAAGCGCCTCCACGCGGGCGGGCGCACGCTGGCGTATTGGACGCGCGGCGAACGCGACGAGACCAAGCCGTGGCTGCTGCTGATCCACGGCTATCCAACCTCATCCTGGGATTGGACGTTCGTCTGGGACGGCCTTGCCAAGCATTTTCGTCTTGCGGCGATGGACATGCTCGGCTTCGGCCTATCCGACAAACCGCGCGGGATCGACTATGAGATCTCCATGCAAGCCGATTTTCAGGAGGCTCTGCTGGAGCACCTCGGCGTCGGCGCGGCACACGTGTTGACGCACGATTATGGCAACACCGTTGGCCAGGAACTGCTCGCGCGCCACACCGAGGGGTCTTTGAGTTTTTCGGTCGCGTCGATGGCGTTTCTGAATGGCGGGCTGTTTCCCGAACAACACCGCGCGCGCCCAATTCAGAAACTTGGCCTCACCCCGCTCGGCTTTCTGATCGGCCTGATGCTGACGAAAGAGCGCTTGCGCCGGTCGTTCGATGAAATCTACGGTCCGGAGACGAAAGCCGCTGACGCCGAAATTGACGCACATTGGGCGATGATCACGGAAAAGGACGGCGCGCGCGTCTTACACAAGCTGCTTAGCTATATTCCGCAGCGGCGCCTCCATCGCGAGCGCTGGGTTGGCGCGCTGAAAGAAGCGATGATTCCGCTGCGCCTCATTGACGGCGGCGCGGACCCCGTATCGGGCGCGCATCTCTATCATTATTATCTCGAGCAGGTGCCGAACGCCGACGCTGTCCTGTTCGACCGCATCGGTCATTATCCGCACACGGAAGCGCCGGAGGCTGTGCTGTCTGCGTTCCTCGAGTTCCACCGAAACCTCAAATCGGTGCCCGCATGAAAATCTTTGCCGCCATTTTCCTTTCTGTGTTTCTCGCCGAACTCGGCGACAAGACTCAGCTCGCGACGATGCTTTTTGCCGCCGACGGGCGCGCGCCGCGCGTTGTCGTGTTCTCGGCCGCCGCGCTGGCGCTGATTGCGGCGACGGGTCTTGCCGTTCTTGCCGGCGCGGCGGCGGAGCGCTGGCTTGCGTTTCTTCCCTTGAAACTCATCGCCGGCGCCGGCTTCCTCCTCATCGGCGGCTATCTGGTCGTCGAACACTTCGCCAAGGCCTGAGGGACACGCGATGATTGCCGCATCACCGCCCGATTTCACCGGCGTCACCGCAACGCCGGAGCGCCTGAAGTTCGATGAGGCAGCCCTTGATCGCTACATGCGCGAGCATGTGGCGAACTATGAAGGACCCCTGACAGTCCAGAAGTTCAAAGGCGGCCAGTCGAACCCGACATATCTGGTGACGACGCCGTCGCAGAATTATGTGCTGCGCCGAAAGCCGCCGGGAAAGTTGCTCCCGTCCGCGCATGCCGTCGATCGCGAATATCGTGTGATGGCGGCGCTTGGCCCGCTTGGTTTCCCCGTGCCGAAGACTTACGCCAATTGCGAGGACGAGAGCGTCATCGGCACGGCGTTCTTCATCATGGATTTTGTCGAGGGGCGCATTTTCTGGGACGCCAGCCTGCCGGGCGTCGCACCGGTGGAACGCCGGGCGCTGTTCTTTGAACTGATCGACACGGTCGCGGCCTTGCACAGGATCGATTACAAGGCGGCAGGACTCGAAGATTTCGGCAAGCCCGGTAATTATTTCGGGCGCCAGATCGACCGCTGGTCGAAGCAATATCTGGCGGCGAAAACGGCGGAGATCCCGGCGATGGACCGCCTGATCGCCTGGCTCCCCGGCGCCATTCCCGCCGAAGACGCCACGGCAATTGTCCATGGCGATTTCCGTTTTGACAATGTGATCGTCGATGCGGCGCTTCCCAAAGCGCGCGCGGTTCTCGACTGGGAATTGTCAACGCTCGGTCATCCGCTGGCGGACTTTACCTATTTTCTGATGGTCTGGCATTTCCCGCCGACCATTCGCGGCGGCCTTGCGGGCCTCGATCTGGCGAGCCTAGGCGTTCCATCGCTCGAGGAAGCGTCGCGGCGCTATTGCGACAAGACTGGCCGCGCATCCCTCGCGGATTTCGATTTCTGCCTCGCCTACAATATGTTTCGCCTCGCCTCGATTGCGCAGGGCGTCTACGCGCGCGCGCTCGGCGGCAATGCGTCCTCGCCCGAAGGCATGAAGCTTGGCGAGCAGGTGGCGCCTCTCGCCGCAATGGCGTGGCATTACGCGGAGCGCGCCGGCGCGCGCTAATAGTGAACGATGATGCGCGCGCTTGCCGAGGCTGCCGGGATGACGATCGTCTCGGTCAGGGTGACGCCGCAGCTGAGCGGGGCGGCGTCGCGGCCCGCGCTGTCGGTTGTGCGCGCTTCCTGGCCTGCGCCGCAGTCGAGGAAGCTGCCCGGCTCCCTCTCGACGACATACAGGTAATCCGGCGGGGCGATCACATACGCCTCGTCGGCAATGCCGCCATGGCTCTCGCCGATCGATACGCCCCCGGCGGAGCGCTCGCCGGCAGCCGCGGGGGAGGCAAGGGCAACCATGGCCGCGAGGAGAGCAGCGGCGTTAACCCCTTGTTTACGATTGGCACACATGCCCCGAAGATCGCAAAGGATGGGCCCTTTGTCGCACGGCCGGGGCGCGCCAGGTCAGCATCGGGGCCGATCACGCCCGCTCGCGATCTGTTTATTTCCTTGTCAGCGCGCAAAAAGCCATATTCAACATCGGTTCGGGGTCCGGGATCGGCGGCAACGCTCTTCAGGCGGGTATGAATTTTTTTCAGGAATTTGAATTCAGCGGCGGGGGCATCCTCGCCAAGGAAACCGGCGCCATTATCCGCTGGACGCCGGAGTTTGCCCGCGACGCGGTTCGTGTGGCGTCGTTCATTGGTTTCATTCAGGGCATTCGCGCCACGCGCGTTCTCAAAGGCCGCGAGCCGCGTGCGCGCATATCCTTCTTCCCGAAAAAGCCGCGCAGCTATTACGCGATCTGGCCCGTCTGCCAGCTTGCCGACGTGAAAATCGTCGATGACCCGCAAGACGCCGATTTGCACTTCTATTTCGAGGACCGCGAGTTCCGCACCGGTCCCCTTCCCGCCCCGTCCGCCAAGCCGTCGTTCAACATCGGCTGCCATGACATCCGCAAGAGCGTTGTCGGGCGTGTTTTTGAAGAAGTGTTCGGCTATTCGTTGAGCGTCGACCCGCTTAAGCATCAAGGCGCCGCAGTCGAGAAATCCGAGCTGAACGGCAAGCATGACGGGCGCATCGTCGAGTGCCCGGTTGCCGCCCCCCGCCATGACCGCGTTTATCAGCGCCTCGTTGACAACACATTTGACGGGCGCGAGTTCATCGACATCCGGACGCCGGTTGTCGGCGGCTCTGCGCCCTTCGTTTATCTCAAACGCCGTACGCGTGACTTAAGGTTTTCGAACGAGAACCACCGCGTCGATCTCGCGCCGACGGATGCCTTGCTGTCGAAAGACGAGCAGGGAAAAATCGCCGAATTTGCCCGCGCGATGACGCTCGATTTCGGCGGGCTCGATGTGTTGCGCAACCGCGAGGACGGCCGCATCTATATTGTTGACGCCAACAAGACCGACATGGGTCCGCCCTCGTCGCTGTCGGCGCAGGACAAAGTGAAAGCGATGCGCGGCATTGCGGACGCCTTCGCAAACCTTGTCGACACACGCCTTGTCGATACGCGCCTTGCCGGCGCGCAAGCGAAAGCCTGACGGCTTGGCCGGCATTCCCTTCGTCAAGGATATTTCGTTTGTCTACGGGCGGCCTGACCAGCTGTCGCCGTTGGTTCGCCGCGTAATTTGCGAGAACCCGGGGCCGTTCACATTCACGGGCAGCGGAACCTATATTGTCGGCGACGGCGACAATATCAGGAACGGCGGCGGGCCAGTTGCCGTCATCGATCCCGGTCCGGACAATGAGGCGCATCGGGCGGCGCTCATCGCGGCCATCGGCAACGCGCCGGTCAGCCATGTGCTGATCACCCACACGCATGCCGACCATTGCGGCGGCGCGAGGGCATTCGCGGCGCGTGTTGGCGCGCCGATCCTTGCCGCCGGGCCGCACCCGGTCGCTGACAAAGCCGATGACGCGCCCGCCCTCGAAGAAGGCGGCGACTACGCCTTTGCGCCCGATTTAATCATGCGCGATGGCGAGCGCGTATCGGGCGTTGGCTGGACGCTGGAGGCTGTGGCAACCCCCGGGCATCTGTCGAACCACCTTTGCTTTGCGCTCGCTGAAGAGAAAACTCTGTTCACCGGCGATCACGTCATGGGCTGGTCGACAACCGTCGTTGCGCCGCCAGACGGCGATATGGGCGACTATCTCGCCAGCCTCGATAAATTGCTGGCGCGCGAGGATAGTGTCTATCTACCGACGCACGGCGCGCCGATCGGCAAGCCGCGCAGCTTCGTGCGCGCGATCAAAACACACCGGCTGATGCGCGACGGGCAAATCCTCGAGCACCTGCGACAAGGCAAAAGCCGCATCAAGGACATCGTGCCGGCAATCTACGCCGATATCGACAAGCGCCTGCACGGCGCCGCGGCGCTCAACGTGCACGCGCATCTGATCAGGCTCGTCAGGACAGGCGCGGCCGCCTGCGACGGCCCGCCAACGCTCAATGCCGGCTATCGCGCCATCAGCTAGGACTTCGGGCGTTTGATAGGAAACGCCCGAAGTTCTGGTCTTTTCGCGGTCACGCCGGGTTACGAAAAACCGGTGATTCCACTTTTTCGTCCGGCGCTCAAGCCGGGAGGAGCGCACGCCGAACGTCAGCAATCAGACGATTTTGAATGTCCGATACCGGCCCCTCGATCTCGGCGGCCTTCAGCATCAGATCGACAAGCTGACGGCGCTCGTCCGGTGTGCAGGCATCGACAATCGGCCGCGTAATTTTTCCAAGGCTGTTTGACGCGTCGTTAATTTCGCCGAGCGCGGCGCGCGCAAAGGCGAACAGGCCTTCCGCCGTCTCCTCGTCCGCAGCAAAGGCCGCGCGCATGTCGCCGACAATTGCGCGGCGCTGGCGGTCGGTGACGGCGCCGTCATAGGCGGCGATCTGATAGAGCAGTACGGCGGCGGCCTCGCGCGGATCGGTCAGCGTTTCGATGAGCCGCTGATCGACACGGGCCGACCATTTCGCTCCGCGAAACGCGCCCTTCACGTCGCGCAGCGCATCGCGTCCTTCGCGCGCGGCATTGACGAAATAGGTAAAAGCCCAAAAGGCGGCGGCAAGCGCGCCGAGAACGGCAATCAGGATGTGCATTCGCGCCTCCCCGGGGATCACCGCAATAGTATGGCAGCCAAAGGTTTATGGGTAGAGCAGCGTTTTTTCCCATCCGCCGCCCGTTCGCCGGAACTGCAACCGGTCATGCAGCCGGAAAGGCCGATTGACCCAGAACTCGATCTCGGCGGGCACAAGCCGGAAACCGGACCAATAGGGCGGACGCGGAATATCGCCGGCGCCATGACGCGCCCCGGTATCGGCGATTGCCTGCTCAAGCGCTATACGGCTCTCCATTGGCCGGGATTGCGGCGAGGCCCAGGCGCCGAGTTGCGCGCCTTTCGCGCGCGTTGCGAAATAGGCGTCGGCCTCGGCGTCCGGCACAAGTTCAATTTCGCCGCGAAAGCGCACCTGCCGCCGGATCGATTTCCAGTGAAAGACGAGCGCGGCCTTGGGATGCGCGCCGAGTTCCCGGCCTTTGGCGCTTTCAAGGTTGGTAAAGAAGGACAGCCCGCGCGCGTCGATATCCTTCAAGAGCACCATGCGCGCATTGGGCAACCCGTCCGCGTCAATGGTCGCGAGCGTCATTGCGTTCGCATCGTTGACCTCGCGGAGCTTGGCCAACTCAAACCAGTCAAGAAAAAGTGCAATCGGTTCATCAACCGTGAAGACCTCGCCCTGATCTTCATCGACGGCGTAGGCCTCGGCGCTGGGGCTCGGCGGAATGACGGATTTAACGCTCATCGGGCTTTCCAACCATCAGGCGGATCGTTCTATAGGGGAGCGGGATGCGCCTACAACCGATCTGGACCGCTGCCGATGTCGCATAACTCCTACGGCCATCTTTTCCGCGTAACGACCTGGGGCGAAAGCCATGGTCCTGCAATCGGCTGCGTTATTGACGGCTGCCCGCCCGGCATCCGGCTAGACGCCGCCGACATCCAGGCCGCACTTGATCTCCGAAAGCCCGGCACATCCAGATTTGTCACGCAGCGCCGCGAGCCCGATGAGGTTGAAATCCTGTCTGGCGTGTTCGGGGACGACCGCACGCTCACAAAGTTTGGCGGGCCGGTCACGACCGGCGCGCCGGTCAGCCTGATCATCCGCAATGTCGATCAGCGCTCGAAAGACTACGCCGATATCCGCGACACGTATCGGCCCGGTCATGCCGACATCACCTATGACGCCAAATACGGCCTCAGGGATTATCGCGGCGGCGGCAGATCGTCGGCGCGCGAAACGGCGTGCCGCGTCGCGGCCGGTGCCGTTGCGTCAAAAGTGCTGGATCAAGTGATCGGCGGCGTCGTCATTCGCGCCTGCCTGACGCAAATCGGCACAGTAACAATCGACCGCGCGCGCTTTGATTGGGACGAGACGTTGCGCAACCCGTTTTTCTGCCCCGACGCAAAAGCCGCAAAAGACTTTGAAGCCGCGGTTGAAAAAGCGCGCAAGGCGGGCTCCTCGCTCGGCGCGATTGTCGAAGTTGTCGCATCGGGCGTGCCCGCAGGCCTTGGCGCCCCGCTCTATGGCAAGCTCGACGCCGACCTTGCCAGCGCCTTCATGTCGATCAATGCGGCCAAGGGCGTTGAAATCGGCGCCGGTATGCGGGCGGCGGAATTGAGCGGCGAGGAAAACGCCGATGAAATCCGCATGCGGAAAAAGCGGCCGCATTACCTGTCGAATAACGCCGGCGGCATTCTCGGCGGCATCTCGACCGGACAGGACATTGTCGCGCGCTTCGCGGTCAAGCCAACCTCGTCGATCCTGACGCCGCGCCGCACGATCACGGCGGGCGGCGAAGAAACAGAAATTTCGACCAAGGGCCGCCATGATCCGTGCGTCGGCATAAGAGCCGTACCGGTCGGCGCCGCCATGATGGCGTGCGTCCTTGCCGACCATGCCTTGCGTCACCGCGCGCAAATGGGCGACAGCAAAAGCCGGAGGATGCGAAAATCATGAACCGCTTCGTTGCCGGCGCTGCCGGCTTTTTCGGTGTCATCGTCCTTGCATTCCTGGCGCTCAGGACGCCCGATTCCAATCGCGACGACATGATCGCCAAATATGGCGGGCCCGAAGTCACATTCGCGGACGGCGCCGGCGGCTTGCGCGTTCACTGGCGCGATGAAGGCTGCCGCGATTGTCCGGCGATCATCCTGTTGCATGGGTCGAATGCGAGCCTTCAGACGTTCGAGCCTGTCGTAAAAGAACTTGCGGGCGAGTATCGCATCATCACGCTCGACCTGCCGGGGCATGGATTAACCGGGCCCCATCCGCGCGATGACTATTCCGCCAACGGCATGTTCGAGGCGTTGAATGCGGTTGCAAACGCGGCGCGGATCGACCGGTTCTATCTCGGCGGCAATTCGATGGGCGGCTGGGTCGCGTGGCGGTATGCGCTTCAATACCCTGACCGCGTTGAGGGGCTGATCCTCCTGAACGCTGGCGGCGCGCCTTTGCGCGACGGAGAGGCGGCGCCGCCGCTCAATCTCGGATATCGCCTGGTGCGCAACCCGATGCTCCGCCCGCTGATGGAGCACATTACGCCGCGAAGCCTGACCAAGACATCTGTCCTTGAAACGACGGCGATCGATGACATCGTCACCGAAGACATGGTCGATCGCTATTGGGAGCTGTTGCGCTTTCCGGGCAACCGGCGCGCGGCGGCGCGGCGCATGCTTGTTGATCGCGAACCGGAATACTTTGCCCAGCTTGGCGGCCTGCAGACGCGCACGCTCATTCTTTGGGGGAGCGAGGATCAGTTGATCTATCCCACCGCCGCGCAAACCTTCGATGAGCGGCTCGCGAACGCCGATGTCGTCACGCTCAACGGCATTGGCCACCTGCCAATGGAGGAAGCCCCCGAAGCGACGGCAAACGCAATCCGGCGTTTTCTCGAAAGCCTCGCGCCCGAAGCGGTCGATACCTTGAAGCTGGAACAAGCGCAGTAGTCAGCGCGGCTTTTCAAACACCGTCGCCTTGGTGAGAAACGCGAGCCGATCGTCGCGTTTTACAAGGCCCGCCTCTGCGAAATGCGCGGCCTGATCAAGGCGGCAATAGCTGTCGTAATAGGGTTCGTGAAACCCGCGCGGAAAACTCTCCAGCAGCGTATCAAAGCCGGGCTCGTCGCCATACTGGATCGTATCGACGAGGATGAAGCTGCCGCCCGGTTTCAAAAGCCGCGCAATCTCCGCGGCAACTTCGACGCGGATTTTTGGCGGCAGTTCATGAAACAGGTAGACCGCCGTAATGACGTCAAACGACGCGGCGGCAAGGCCTGTTGCTTCCGCCTTCGCCTCGATGAACCGGACATTGCGGTACGGCGACAGCGCCGCGCGCGCTTTGCCGAGATAGGCGGGCGAGAGGTCTAACGCGGTCGCGTGCAATGCCGGCCACTCGTCGAGCACGCTTTGCGTAAACGCGCCGGCGCCGCAGGCGAGGTCGAGATAAGAAAGGCTCGCCGGATCGCGGCCCGCAAGCGCCTTCCTGACAAGCGGCAGCGCCTGGCGGCGCATCGCGGCGCCGGCCCCGGTGAACAGGGTTTCGACCTGCATGTCATATCGCCCGGCTGACGCCGCCGAGAGCCAGCCGTCGGACTGAAAGTGAAAATTCTGCAGGAAATAACGCGGATAGCGCGACGAGAGGTCTTCGCGCATCACTTCCGAATGACCGTTGGCGTGGCGGCGGCGCGCCACACGCTCCGTATCGCGAAGATAGTCGCGCGACTGCCGGACAAGCTCGCCCAATGACGGCGGACGGCGCAACTCAACCGGCAACTTGTATTCGCCCGCCTCGATGTTGCGCCAGTCTTCCTGAAAAAGCTCGAGAAAGGCGCGGCGCAGCTGCGCGCGGTCGAGCCCTTGAAATTCATCAGCATGCGGCGCCTGCCCCGGCCGCGCAACCGCGCCCATCTTGCGGCGGCCCGCCATATAATGGCCGGTGTACCACGCGATGCGCGCCGCCTGTGACGCGCCGTAATAGGCGCGCTTTGCGCCCATCGCCGCTTTTTCCGCCATCGACATGTGTCACCTCTTCGCGAAGACGCCAACGAGTTCAATGTGGGGAGAATAAACGAACTGATCAACCGGCGTCACTTCGATAAGGCGATATCCGCCTGCGACAAGGAGGCCCGCGTCGCGCGCAAAGGTCGCGGGATTGCACGAAACGGCAACGACGCGCGCGACGCCGCTTTTGGCGATTTCAGCGCATTGCACGGATGCGCCCGCGCGCGGCGGGTCGAAGACAATCGCGTCAAAGTCTTTCAGGTCCTTCGCGCCAAGCGGACGCTCAAAGAGATCGCGCACCTCCGTGCGCAAGGCCTTGATGGCGAGCCCTGCGCCTTGCGCGGCGCCGTTAGCGCGCTTTAGCGCCTCGATCGCGGCGCGGTCGCTGTCGATCGCGAGGATGCTGGCGCTGTGCGCAAGCGGCAGCGAGAAGGTTCCGCATCCCGCAAAGAGATCGGCGATCTTGCGGTTGCCCGCGACACCGCTGCGGACGAGAGCGATCAGCGCCGCTTCGCCCTCAATGCTGGCTTGCAAGAACGCGCCCGGCGGCGGCGAGACGGGCGCGCCGTCGAAGGTGACCAGCGGCGCTGAAAATTCGAGGGCAACCGCGCAATTGAGGCTGAGCCGGACCGCGCCAGCCGCGCGCAGGAGCGGCGATAGTTTTTGCGTCGCGGTCATCGACAGAAGATCGATGCGCGCATCGACAACATTGATATCAAGCCCGTTGTCGCAAAGCGTGACGCCGAGATCGAACGCGCGGGACGGAATGGCGGCGGCGAGCATGCGAAGCGCTTCAAGGCGCGACGAAAGCCCGGGCGCAAGAACACCGCAGTCGCGAATGGCGACGATCCGGTCCGACTGGCGCGCATGGAAGCCGAGAACGCCGTCGCCGCCGCGCTTTGACACGGCAAAGACCGCGCGCCGCCGGCTTGCGGCAGGCATTGAGATGACAGGATTGATCGCCTCGGCGGCAACGCCCGCGCGCGCCAGCGCAACGCCGATCTGGTCGCGCTTCCAGGCCGAATACGCCTCATGCGCGATGTGCTGAAGCGCGCAGCCGCCGCAATCGCCGAAATGCGCGCACGGGGGCGGGACGCGCGAGGGACCGCTTTCGACAATCTCAACAATCGCCGCGCGATCTCCGCGTGCGTCGACGCGCAACAGGTCGCCCGGCGCCGACAAGGGCACATGAAGGTTGCCGCCATCTTCGCTCTCGGCAAGGCCGTCGCCGCGCGCACCAATCGTCTTTATGCGGACGGTTAGAGCGCGCGGTGCGGGGCCGCTTTTGTTCTCACGCCGGGCAGGTCGCGCCAATCAGGTGCTCCCTGTTGCCGTCGCCGCCCGCGATCGGGCTTTCGATCTGGCCGAGCGGAGAATAGCCGTACTGACGATCGAGCCAGCCGGCAATTTCGCTTGCCATACGCCGCGGCGCGTCCTGATCGATGACGAGGCCGCCTTTGCCAATTCCGGCCTGCCCAACCTCAAATTGTGGCTTCACCAGCGCGACCAGCACGGCGCCGGGGCCGGCGAGCGCGAGCGCAGGGGGCAAAGCCTTCTTCAGGCTGATGAAACTGACATCGGCAACGATCAGGCTGACTTCGTCCGGAATTAGAGCGCGCGTCAGATCTTTCGCGTGGGTTTTCTCGAGATTGACAACGCGGGCGTCCGTCAGAAGCGATGGATGCAGCTGGCCATGGCCGACATCGACGGCGTAGACTTTCAAAGCGCCCGCGCGCAGCAAAACTTCGGTGAAGCCGCCGGTCGAGGCGCCGAGGTCAAGGCAAATCCTGCCCGACGGATCGATTGAAAATGCGTCCAGAGCGGCCTGAAGCTTGACGCCGCCGCGCGAGACATAATCGTGAACGTCGCCAGCAATTTCGAGGCGCGCCGCAGCGTCAACAGACGTCGAGGGCTTCAGCCTCGCGCGCCCGTTGACCGTCACAAGCCCTGCTGCAATGGCGCTTTGCGCGCGCGCGCGTGAGACAAAATGCCCGCGCTCAACCAGCGCCTGATCGAGGCGGAGATCGTTCCTCGTCATCGCGGCGCCTCAAACGGGGCAGCACGCGGCGTTAGCGCCGCGACGCCAATATAAGCGGCGAGCGACACGGCGATTGACCACAGAAAAAATCCGTCGATCGGGGCTACATCGCCAGCAAGAATGGCGGCGAGCGCCTCGCTTGCAGACATCCCCGCGCCCATCGCCTCAGCCATGGGCATAACGAGCAATGTTGCAAGATTGAAAACGACACAACCAAAAATGGCGGCTAGCGCGGCGCCGGGCCCGCCGAACGACGACCGGAGGCCGATCATCGTGGCGACCATAATCCCGCCCTGCCCGAAGATCGACGTCATGGCGAGCAGTTCGTAAATGTTCGATCCGGAAAGCGCGACGGCGAGAGCGCCAAGGCCTGCCGCCACGGTTGTCAGTCTTGCAACGCCAAGCTGCTCGGCGTCGGTTCGCCGTGCGCGGCCTTTGCGCAGGATGTTGATCGACACGAGCGACGACACGGCCAGCAGGTTCGAATCGACCGTCGAGAGAATGGCCGAGAACAGCGCGCCAACGAGGACGATCGCCATCGCCTGCGGCAACAAGGTCAGCGCGACGGCGGGGATGAAATTGTCGCCCTCAGCGCCGGGAATCGCCAATGTCGGCCCGGCAAGACCGATCAGCACCGGCAGCATGCCGAGTGCGAGATAGAGCGCTCCGGCCGAAAAACACGCCGCGCGCGCGACGCTTGTCGATCTGGCGGCAAGAAAGCGGGTGATGACTTCCTGCGTGACAAGGCTGCCGATCACCGGGATCATCCAGTTATCGATGCGGGCAAAGAGCGTTTCACCGGGCGCAACGAGGCGAAGCTGCTCCGGCTTGATGGCGCCAAGGAGCGCCGTGAGGCCGCCGGCTTCGGCGGCAACCGCCATGAACAGGATGACGACACCCGTGATCAGAAAAATGCCCTGCACGACGTCAGTCGCGATATCGCCGTTGAGGCCGGCGAAATAGCAGTAGAGAATGACGATCGCCGCCGCCGCCAATAGCGTGACAAGTCCGGGGATGCCGACGACCGTTTCGAGGATGGCGGCAATCGCCAGCAACTGCGCGCCGGCCCAGATCACGGAGATAATTACGCTGATGACGGCGGAGTAGAATTCGGCCGCCTTGCCGAACCGCTCGCGGAAAAAGTCCGAGATGGTCACGTAGTTGCTGCGGCGGATCGGGCCGGCAACAAAGATCGCCATCAAGGTCAGGCACAGCGCATAGCCGAACGGCTCGGCGCGCGCGCCCGACAGGCCGCCCTCGTTGATTGCTGCAGCCGAACCAAGAATTGTCTCCGCGCCGAACCACGTCGCAAAGATCGACATCATCAGCGGCAGGAAGCCGACGCGGCGCCCGCCTAGGTAATAGTCGGTCGTCGACTTCGCGCCGCGCCCGGCCCAAATGCCGATCGCGACCTGGACAAGGACGTACAGCGCCAGAAAGATGGTCAGTTGGCCGGCCGGCAGTTGTTCCAACGTTATCCCTCCGCGAAGGCTCGGGACCGATTGATCATCAAATCGGCAGCCGGATCAAAGGAAAAGGCGTTGACGGCAATCATGTGAATGCAAAGCTCCGGAAAAAGGCGGCGGTCGCCTCATCCGCCGGGTACATAAGCTCGATGCGGATCTCGCTCGCGCCGACGTCCTGCACCGAGCCAAACTGGGCAATTGTCGAGAACACCGACAGCCGCGTATCGCCGAACCGGAATATGGTCGGAATGACCGCCTGATCGAGATCGATTGATCCGGCATCGGCGTTTTTCAGGCGCGGATGGGCCGCAAGGCGAGCTGCCAGGTCAGAAAGATTGGCGTCGCCGCCAAGATGGGCAATTTCCGCGCGCAGGCGCATGAGCGCGAGAAACGCCGTCTCCTCCCAGTTCTCGACGATATCGAGATTGCCGAGAAAGGTCAGAAACTCGACCATGTTCGGCCCGGCGCCCATAGCAGCGAACAAAGTCCGCGCGCTGTCGTTCATGTCGAGAATGTTCCAGCCGCGATCGATCGCGATGCCCGGAAACGGATGATGGCTGGCGAGCGTCATCGAGATGGCGCGGCGCACCGGCGCGAGGTCTGGCGCATTCAGCGGCAGCGCCGGGAAAACTGACGCAAAGCCCGCCGCCTTCAACGCCTCGTTGGCGGCGCCTTTTGGCAGGTCGAGCGCGCTCGCCAGCTTTAAAGTCATCGCCCGGCTCGGCTCGGCTCTGCCCGATTCGAGGAAACTGACATGGCGCGCCGACACGTCGGCCGCGAGCGCGAGGTCCAGCTGGCTCATGCGCCTGACGCCGCGCCAGTCGCGGAGGATGTCGCCAAACGCGCGGTCCATCAGTTCACCTTGGTGTCGCAGGGCAGCATAGCGCCAGCGCGGCGCAAGGCCATTACCTCGGCGGTAATTGTTTTGTGCCGCACAGCCCTCAAAACTGGCGGCGCAACAAACAGGAAATCCGCCATGCCGCCAAAAACCGCCACCGTTCTTTTTCGAGCCGGCATTTTCGCCAATTTTCTCGCCGCAGGCCTTTTCTGGGCATCCGGGGCAATCCCGGGTTTCGACGCGCCAACCATGTGGGTGTTTGATCTTTTGAATTGGCCGATCGACGGCAATCCGGGCGGCTTGAACCCGGCCGCCAAATTCATGAGCGCGATCGGCGGCGGCGTCCTTTTCGGCATGGGCGTTCTCAACTGGCTGCTCGTCGCGCCGGCGATCGAGAGCGGCGAAAAGCGCATCCTCAACGCGGCCCTCGCCTCGGTCTTCGCCTGGTTCATTGTCGACAGCACAGGCTCGGCCCTGTCGGGCAATGCGCCGAATGTCTTTTTCAACCTGGTCATCCTGGCGCTCTACATCGTGCCGGTGCTCGCCGTGCGCAAATCGGCCTGACGCGCGCGGGCGTTCCGCGCTAGAAGCGCAAGGATGAGCAAAACCTTCGACCTCATTTTGAAAGGCGGCAACGTCGTCAATCATGACGGCGAGGCCGTCCGCGATGTTGGCGTCACCGCTGGCCGGATCGCCGAAATCGGCGATCTGTCGGCGGCGAGCGCGGGTGAGACGATTGATTGCCGCGGTCTTCACGTCTTGCCCGGCGTCATCGACACGCAGGTGCATTTCCGCGAGCCGGGGCCGACGCACAAGGAAGACCTCGAATCGGGAAGCCTCTCTGCCGTCATGGGCGGGGTCACCGCCGTTTTCGAGATGCCCAACACCAGCCCGTTGACGATCACGACGACGAGCGTCGAAGACAAGCTGGCCCGCGCGAAGGGGCGCATGCATTGCGACCACGCGTTTTTCGTTGGCGCAACGCACCACAATCCGCGCGACCTGCCGGAGTTGGAGCGCATGACGGGCGTTTGCGGCGTCAAGATTTTCATGGGCGCCTCGACCGGCGATCTTCTCGTTGAAGACGACGCGGGCGTGCTCGACGTCCTCACGCACGGGCGGCGGCGCGTCGCGATCCATTCGGAGGACGAGTTCATCCTGCGCGACAACAAAAAGCTCGCGCGCGAAGGTGACTGGACCTCCCACCCCGAAGTGCGCTCGGCCGCCAGCGCCGTCTCCTCGACCGTGCGCTTGTTGCGCCTCGCGCGGCAGGCGCACCGGCGCATCCATGTTCTGCACGTGACGACGGCGGATGAAATCGCCATCCTTGCTGCTGCGAAGGATATTGCAACGGCGGAAGTGACGCCGCAGCACCTGACCCTTGAGGCGCCCGACTGTTACGTCCGCCTCAAAGGCCGTGCCCAGATGAACCCGCCAATCCGCGAGCGCGCGCATCAGGACGGCTTGTGGCGGGGCGTCGCGCAAGGCGTCTTCGACGTGATCGGCTCCGACCATGCGCCGCACACGCTTGAAGAGAAGGAAAGGCCCTATCCGGCTTCGCCCTCCGGCATGCCGGGCGTGCAGACGCTTGTTCCAGTCATGCTCAATCATGTGGCGGAGGGGCGCCTGAGCCTGCCTCGCTTTGTCGATCTTGTTTGCCACGGGCCGCAGCGCATTTTCAGCATTGCCGGCAAGGGCCGGATCGCTAGCGGCTATGACGCGGACTTTACCGTCGTCGATTTGAAGCGCCGCGAGACGATCACGGACGGGTGGTCGCGCTCGCGCTGCGGCTGGACGCCGTTTCATGGCATGACCGTCACCGGCTGGCCGGTTGGCACGATCATCCGGGGGCGAAGGGTCATGTGGGAGAACGCGCTTGTCGCGCCGTCGCTCGGCGAACCCGTGCGCTTTCAGGAGACGCTTTGAGGTACGAAGCGCCGCCGATTGTGCGTACAGTGCGGATTGTGCGGGTTTGCCGGCGTTCTCGCTTGAGGCTGAACCCTTGTTCCATGCGGGGTGCAGCGTTTTTATCCGTACAATGCGGATTCGGGCAAAGGCCGGGTTCGGATCATCGAAGACGTTAGGGGCGCAAGGGCTCATGACCGTTAAACGGGCGGGCCGTTGATTTCCGTCGCGGTGAAGAGGTTTTTCACGAGATTTTTTTGAGGCTGCGCGAATTCGCGTAAATGGCGAAAAGGCGCGGGGGCAATTCGCCTTTGCGTTGCATTCATCGACCGACCGGTCGGTGAATAGGGGTTGGTTAACAGGCTCAGCATCAACGGACAACTCAGTACTCCCCTCTCCCGCTTGCGCGAGAGGGGTCGGGGGTGAGGGACGGTCGTCGTTGAGCGCATTGCCCGTTTCACGCCCCCTCTCCCTACCCTCTCCCGCAAGCGGGAGAGGGTGGAAGCCGATTGGCGTCTACAGCCGCTACTCGCTCCCGCGAAAGACCGCGACGCCCTCGGCGTCCTCGCCCCGTTCCGCGGCATAAAGCGGCGCGGTGAGGTTTGAGATCAGCGCTTCGCCCGCATAGGCGCGGTTTGCCGCGTAATCTTCCGCGTCGCGGTCGCAATCGGGATAGCGCGCCTGCGCCGCGACATAGCCGTCGTTGAAACCCGCAACCATCTGCTCGCGGATGTCGAAGGGCGGCTCTTCAAGATCGATGAGGCGCTTCATCCGGTTGCGCCAGATATCGGCCTCGCGGTCCGGGTCGCAGGTGCGCCGCACATGATGCAACTCGCCGAAGATGCGCGACAGGCTGACAAGGCCGCGCTGGCGCGCGCCATAGTCCGCGCTTTCTTGCGCGAAGGCGGGCGCGCTGGCGACGAAGAACAAAGCGATGAGAAGGCGTCTGATCATAAAAGCACAGCCAAGCGGCCTTTATGGCCCCTGAGAAGGTGATTGTGTGACGATATTGCGGAGTTTCACCGCGTCCGCAATCGCCGTGCGCGTCAGGTCCCAGGAAACGCGGGCCAGCGCCTCGCGGAGAGGGACAAATTCGGCCAACGCCGCGTCGTCGCCGGCGGCGGGCTCGCCCGAAACCCATTCCGCCGCGTAATCGATCATCAGGGTATGTTGAAGGAACCCCTCGCCGTCGTGCAGGGTCGGCAACGCCTCGTAAACGCCGATGAGGCCCGTGAGCGCAATGGCGACGCCTGTTTCCTCCCGCACCTCGCGGCGAGCCGCGTCTTCAAGCCGCTCGCCCTCTTCAAGACCGCCGCCGGGGATTGACCATTGGCCGATAAACGGCGCACGGCCGCGTTTGATCAGCAAGATGTCGCGCCCGCGAAAGACCACCGCGCCAACGCCGATCCTGATCCCGCGCCTGTTTTGATCGCCTGCATCCATTGATCGCTCTATACTCCAACGCAAATGTGCGGACGATATCTTTTCTCTTCCCCGGCGGACGCGGCGCGCGAGGCGTTCGGCGCCGACGTGCGCGCCAATTTTCCGCCGCGCTATAACATCGCGCCAACGCAACCGATCGCCGTCATCCGCCGCGATGAGGCGCGCGCGCGGGAGTTCGCGCTGGTGCGCTGGGGCTTTATCCCGTCCTGGGCGAAGAAGAGCTATTTCGACAAGGTCGGCACAAAGCCGCTGATCAACGCGCGCGGCGAGACTGTCGCCGAAAAGCCGACCTTCCGCGCAGCCTTCAAGCGCCGCCGCTGCCTCGTCCCCGCCGACGGCTTTTACGAATGGCGCACCGAAGACGGCGCGCGCCAGCCTTATCTCATCCGCCCCGCTGCCGGCGGCTTATTTGCTTTCGCCGGCATCTGGGAAACGGCGCAAGACCCCGATGGCGGAGAAATCGACACCGCGGCGATCCTCACGATCGAAGCGGGACCCGATGTCGCGGCCCTCCACAACCGTGAACCCGTCGTTATTCAGCCCAAAGACTATGCGGCATGGCTTGAAGCCGATGAGACCGAAACCGCAATCCCGCACGCGCTGATCGCGCCTGCCGCGAAAGGCTGGTGGACGTATTTCCCCGTCTCGAAAGCGGTCAACAATGCCCGCAATGAGGGCGAGGAATTGGCGCTAGAAATTCGTCAGTAAGCGTAGGGTGCATTGAGCGAAGCGAAATGCACGTCTTACTTTGGCGCCGCAAGAAAGGCGTGCATTTCGCTTCGCTCAATGCACCCTACGAATAGCCAAGGCGCCATCATCAATGATGATGCGTTTCCATGTTGATGCGCCCGCACTTGCCGCATTTGATGACGGCGCCGTGGGCGTCGTGGTGCGCGACGTTGACCATCAGCTTTGTCTTGCAGATGCCGCAGCGATAGGTCTCGTCGCCGCCGCCTTCGCGAAAGGGCGTGCCCGCGGCATGGGTCTCAATCGTCCGGCCGGCAACATCTTCGGCGTCGACGATCATCATCTCATATTGCGGCATGGCGGGCTCCCTCGGTCACGCCTTTAAATTCTGCTGTTCCGCTCCGCCGGGCAAGCCTGTAGCGTCGGGCGGAGACGAACGAGGCCCCATGACAACGCTTCTTTTTGAACACGGCGCCTTCGGCGCGCATGAAACCCCGGCGGGCCATCCGGAGCGCGCCGGGCGTTACGCGGCGGTGACAGCCGCGCTGGCGGACGGGCAATTCGCCGCGCTGATCCGCCGCAATGCGCCGCGCGCGTCGCGCGCCAGCCTTGAGCGCGTGCATACGGGCGCGCATATCGACGCTATCGAACGCATCGCGCCGGGTGACGGCATGGTGCGCCTTGACCCTGACACGACCATGGGACCCTCCTCGCTCGACGCCGCCTTGCGGGCGGCCGGGGCCGGCGTTGCCGCGGTCGACGCGATCTATGCCGGCGAGGCGTCGAATGCCTTCGTTGCCGCCCGCCCGCCTGGCCATCATGCGCCGCCCGACCGCGCGATGGGGTTTTGCCTGTTCAACTCGGCCGCCGTCGCCGCGCTGCATGCGCGCGCGGCGCACGGCGCGGCCCGCGTCGCCGTCGTCGATTTCGATGTGCACCACGGCAACGGCACGGAAGCGGCGTTCTGGCATGACGAGCACGCGTTCTACGCCTCAAGCCATGAATGGCCGCAATATCCGGGCACCGGGCGCGCCACCGATCGCGGCGCCTTTGACAATGTCGCCAATGCGCCGCTGGCGACCGGCGCAAGCGGCGACGATTTCCGCCGCGCATGGGGCGAGCACTTGTTGCCGGCGCTCAGCAATTTCCGCCCAGATTTCCTTGTTATCTCGGCAGGCTTTGACGCCCACCGCGCCGATCCGCTCGGCGGTATTGCGCTAAACGAGGCCGATTTCGACTGGGTGACGCGCGAATTGATGGCTGTCGCCCATAGCTGCTGCGGCGGCCGCGTCGTCTCGGTGCTCGAGGGCGGTTATGACCTCGGCGCGCTCGCACGATCGGCCGCCGCGCATGTTACAGCGCTGATGGATTATTAAACGATCCCGGCGGCGCCGCCTCCGGCGACAGCACGGCTGACGCCTGATCATCCCCGTAGACGGCGGCTTCGCCCATCGTGTGAAACATCTCCCAGACGATCCCTTGCGGATCGGTAATCCATTGCTTGTTCGACCGCGCATAACAGCACCGGGCGCCGGGCTCGGCCTTCATTGCAATTTCGGCGGCCGTCAGTTTCCTCTCGAGGTCGTCAAGCTCTCCTTGCGTCTCGGCCTCGATGCCGAGATGGTTGATACCGGCGGCGCGCAAGCCGCGGCTGGAAATCGCCAGATTGATGCGCGGATCGTCGAGCATCCACTTCGCATAGTCAGGCTTGTCGACCGTCGGCGCGGCGCCAAACATCGCGGCGTAAAACTTTCTGGCGGCGCCGATATCGTCGACGGTGATGTGGGCGTGAAAGCGTTTCATGGTCAGCCGGTCCTTATGTTTAAATACCTAGGGATTTAGGTATTTTTAGGCAAAAAAATTCAGACGTTCCGCACCGGGAAGACCCCGCTGCAACAATCCTGCATCAAAAAGGTCGTCATCTTCCGGATGGTTGCAAAGTCGGCGCGCGAGATCAGTTCGCGGCCCAGTTTTTCCTGCACGACAATGCCAGCATCGGCGAGCGCCGACAGATGATGCGCGAGCGTTGACGCCGGCAGGTCCAGCGCATCGCGAATAGCCGAGACGTTCAGCCCGCCCTCGCCAGCGCGCACCAGCAAACGCAAGACTGCAAGCCGGTTGGGGTTGCCCAGCGCGTCGAAGGCCAACGCGGCTCTATCATCGTCCATATTTTCTATATAACTAGTAATTTAGTTATGTCAACGAGAAACTGGCCCGCGCCAGCGCGCAGAATGCGGCCTTGATGGACGGCTGAAAACCGCGCGATAAGGCGCGTCCACAGGGGCTTGACGCTGCAATGACTGGCCGGATCATCACTGCGCGGCACGGCCGCCCGAATTTGGCGCGGGACGTCAAAATCTCCAGCGCCGCCTATGGCGACTGGTGGGCGCGATACGACGCGAGCGGCCTTCACCCCGATGAGCGCCCGCCGCAGAGCCTTGTCGAGCTTGCCGACAAGGCAACCAGCGTCATTTCGTCAACCTTGCCGCGCGCCATTGAAACGGCCCGCCAAGCGACGCGGAGCAGCCGCGACGTGCCGGCCGATCCGCTCTATATCGAGGCGCCGTTGCCGCCGCCGCCGGTGCCGTTCCTCAAGCTGTCGCCTGGCCAATGGGGCGTGATCAGCCGATTTTTCTGGACGTTTGGCTTTGCGCCGAAGGGCGTTGAAACGCACAGTGAAGCGTGGGCCCGCGTCGATCAGGCGATTGAGCGCCTGACGCGCGAAGCGGAAAAAGGCGATGTGCTCTTGTGCGCGCACGGGTATTTCAACTGGATGCTCGACAAGCGCCTGCGCGCCACAGGCTGGCGGCGCGCCGTCCGCGAGGGCGGCAACCATTTCTGGTCGTGGCGCATCTATGAACGGCGCGGCGTCGCCGAGACGGCGCGGGCCGCGTCGCATCGTCCTGCCGCGGCTGAATGAGGGAACCGATGACCAAGAAAACCGACATCGATGGCGTTTCGTTCGAAAAGGCCCTCGCGGAATTGGAACAGATCGTCCAGAAACTCGAATCCGGGTCGGTGGAACTGGAAGAATCAATTGCGCTCTATGAACGCGGCGCGAGCCTCAAAGCCCATTGCGAAGCCAAGCTGAAATCGGCGCAGGAGCGCATCGAAAAGATCGTCGTGAGCGATGGCGGCGCACCACGGACGGAACCGGCGAGTTTTGATTAGCCTCCGCGCGCCCCATGCGCGGCCCGCCTCCAGTGTCCCTCGTGTCGCAGGGGCCGTTGAAACGCCCCGTTTGCGCCCTGAATTGATCCCTAAAGGGGTGGTTTTCTGCATCGCAGCGATTAAGAAAGCGGGGTGTCCGGCGGAAAGGCTGGCCGCGCGCGCCGTTGAAGGGGATTTCCATGGCAGTCGAAACGCCGCTTCTCGACCAGGTGAAGATACCGGCTGACCTGCGCAAACTGGCGAAGAGCCAATTGCGCCAGCTCGCCGACGAATTGCGCGCTGAAGTGATCGACGCGGTTTCGGTTACCGGCGGCCATCTGGGGTCCGGCCTTGGCGTTGTCGAACTGACCGTTGCGATCCATTACGTTTTCAATACGCCCGATGACCGCCTTGTCTGGGATGTTGGCCATCAGTGTTATCCGCACAAGGTCATCACCGGCCGGCGCGACCGCATCAGGACGCTGCGCACCGGCGGCGGGCTGTCGGGCTTCACCAAGCGGTCGGAGAGCGAATACGACCCGTTCGGCGCGGCGCACGCGGCGACCTCGATTTCGGCGGCGCTCGGCTTTGCGCGCGCGCGCGATCATCTGGGTAAGGATAATCACGCGATCGCCGTCATTGGCGACGGCTCGATGTCGGCCGGCATGGCCTATGAGGGCCTCAACAATGCCGGTTCGATCGGCACGAAGTTCACTGTCATTTTGAACGACAACGACATGTCGATCGCCCCGCCCGTCGGCGCGATGAGCGCGTATCTGGCGCGCGCCTCCTCCGGCAAGGTCTATCAGAATATGCGCCGCATCTCGAAGCAGGTCTTGAAGCGCCTGCCCGCGCCTTTGTTTGAAAAGCTCGCGCGCGCCGAAGAATATGGCCGCGGCATGGTGACCGGCGGCACGCTGTTCGAGGAGCTTGGTTTCTATTACGTCGGGCCGATCGACGGTCACAATCTCGATCATCTGGTGCCGATCCTCGAGAACGTGCGTGACATGCAGGACGGGCCGGTGCTCGTTCATGTTGTCACCAAAAAAGGCAAGGGCTATGCGCCCGCTGAAGAGGCTGCTGACAAGGGCCACGGCGTTGTCAAATTCGACGTCGTCTCCGGCAAGCAGCACAAGGCGGCGTCGAACGCACCGTCCTATCAGAAAGTTTTTGCGCAGGCGCTGATCAAGGAAGCCGAGAAAGACCCGCGCATTGTGGCGATTACCGCCGCGATGCCGTCGGGCACCTCGCTCGATCTCTTTGCGCAGGCCTTCCCCGACCGCTGCTATGATGTCGGCATTGCCGAACAGCATGCTGTGACGTTTGCGGCGGGCCTTGCCGCTGACGGCATGCGGCCCTTCTGCGCGATCTATTCGACCTTCCTGCAGCGCGGCTATGACAGCGTCGTGCACGATGTCGATCTCCAGAACCTGCCCGTGCGCTTCCCGATGGACCGCGCCGGTCTCGTCGGCGCCGACGGCGCGACGCATGCCGGCTCGTTCGACCTCGCCTTCCTCGGCTGTCTGCCGAACATGGTCATCATGGCGTCTGCGGATGAGGCCGAGCTTGTGCACATGACCGCAACAGCCGCCGCCTATGATCAGGGCCCGATCGCCTATCGCTATCCGCGCGGCGAAGGCATCGGCATCGACCTGCCGCAGGTCGGCAAAGTGCTCGAGATCGGCAAGGGCCGGATCGTCCGTGAAGGGACGAAAGTCGCGATCCTGTCACTCGGCACACGCCTTGCCGAAGCGCTGAAAGCGGCCGAGACGCTGGAAACGTTCGGGCTGTCAACGACGGTTGCCGATGCGCGCTTTGCAAAGCCGCTCGACCATGACCTGATCCGCCAGCTGGCGCGTCATCATGAAGTCGTCATCACCGTGGAAGAGGGCTCGCGCGGCGGCTTTGGCGCGTTTGTATTGCACTTCCTGTCGGATGACGGCCTGACCGATCGCGGCCTGAAAGTCCGTACAATGACGCTTCCCGACATTTATCAGGATCACGACAGCCCGCAGAAAATGTACGACTTCGCGCGCCTCAATGCACCGCACATCGTTGAGACAGCGATGCGCGCGCTGGGGCGGTCGGCGGAGATCATCAAGCTGCGGGGGTAGGCAACCGCCTTTGTCAGCTGTCGATTTTCAACGCCTTGATGAACGCTTCCTGGGGAATATCGACGCGGCCGAACTGGCGCATCTTTTTCTTCCCCTCCTTCTGCTTGTCGAGCAATTTGCGTTTGCGCGACGCGTCGCCGCCATAGCATTTGGCGGTCACGTCTTTCCTGAGCGCCGAGATTGTCTCGCGCGCGATGACGCGCCCGCCGATTGCCGCCTGGATCGGGATCTTGAACATGTGGCGCGGGATCAGGTCTTTTAGCTTCTCGCACATCGCGCGCCCGCGAGCCTCGCTCTTCTCGCGGTGGACGATGATCGACAAGGCGTCGACCGGCTCGTCGTTGACGAGCACCTGCATCTTGACGAGATCGCCGGGGCGATAGTCGAGGATCTGATAATCGAAACTCGCATAGCCTTTCGAGATCGATTTCAGGCGGTCGTAGAAATCGAACACAACCTCGTTCAGCGGCAATTCATAGACGACCATCGCGCGCGCGCCGGCATAGGTCAGTTCTTTCTGCACGCCGCGCCGGTCTTCGCACAATTTCAAAATGCCGCCGAGATAGTCGTCAGGCGTCATGATGGTCGCGCGGATCCACGGCTCTTCCATGTGATCGATGCGCACGGGATCTGGCATGTCGGCCGGATTGTGCAGTTCGGTCTTTGACCCGTCGGTCATGTAAATCTGATAATTGACGCTCGGCGCAGTCGTGATGAGATCGATGTTGAACTCGCGATCGAGACGTTCCCGGATGATTTCGAGGTGCAACAGCCCGAGGAATCCGCACCGGAAGCCAAAGCCGAGCGCGGCCGAGGTTTCCATCTCGAACGCGAACGACGCGTCGTTGAGGCGAAGCTTCGCCATCGCTTCGCGCAAATCCTCGAACTCGGCCGCGTCAACCGGGAACATGCCGCAGAAGACGACCGGCTGTGACGGCTTGAAGCCGGGCAGCATGTCCGACGTCGGGTTGCGGTCGTCGGTGATCGTATCGCCGACGCGGGTGTCGGCGACCTCCTTGATCGAGGCGGTGATAAAGCCAATCTCGCCGGGCCCCAATTCGTTGACCGGGACTTTTTTCGGCGTCAGGACGCCGATCTGCTCGACCGTATAGGCGGCCTTGGCGCCAATGAGGCGGATCTTGACGCCTTTCTTCAGGACGCCGTCAACGATCCGTACAAGGACCACAACGCCAAGGTACGTGTCGTACCAGCTGTCGACCAGCAAGGCTTTCAGGGGCGCATCCCGCTCGCCCTTGGGCGCCGGCAACCGCGTAACAATCGCTTCCAGGACTTCGTCGATGCCGATGCCGGTTTTCGCCGAAATCTCCAGCGCCTCGGAGGCGTCGATGCCGATCACTTCCTCGATCTGCGCGCGCACGCGGTCAGGTTCGGCGGCGGGCAGATCGATCTTGTTCAGGACTGGCACGATTTCGAGATTGACGTTGATCGCGAGATAGACATTGGCCAGCGTTTGCGCCTCGACGCCCTGGCTCGCGTCAACCACCAGCAGCGCGCCCTCGCACGCCGACAAGGAGCGCGACACTTCATAGCCGAAATCGACATGGCCCGGCGTATCGATGAGGTTCAGAACATACGTCTCGCCGTCGCGCGCCTTGTAGTCGAGGCGAACGGTTTGCGCCTTGATTGTGATGCCGCGTTCGCGCTCGAGGTCCATGGAGTCGAGCACCTGCTCCTTCATCTCGCGCGAGGAGAGCCCGCCCGTCGTCTGGATCAAGCGGTCGGCAAGCGTCGATTTCCCATGGTCGATATGGGCGACAATCGAGAAATTACGGATGTTTTTAAGGGGAGTCATGCGCGGCGGGGTATAGAGAACCCCGCCGCGAGGGACAATGGCGGCGACGCCGCTACCTTATGCCGCTTCAAATCTCTCCTGCCGCCACCTGGCCGATCTTGTCGAGGAATTCGGTCCAGCCGAACGGATAGTCGGAGACATCGAGCGCGCGCGTAAACCCGTCATGGACAAGCGTCAGCTTCGTTTTGCCGCCGGGCAGAGCCTTAAGCGTCCAGGCAACTTTCTGGTCGGGCACATCGGGGTTCATCCGCCAGTCAGGCCAGGTGATCGCGAGGCGGCGATCTTGCTCAAATTCGACAATTTTCATTGGCGGAACCTCGATCTTTTTTCCCTCCTTCTCGAACGAAAATCCAAAGCCGTAATCCCCGCCGACCTTGGGCTCGACACTCGGCGCGGGGGCCGGGAACCATTTCCTGATCTGGTCGGGCTCGATCAGCGCGGCGAAGACTTTGGCCGGCGGGGCGTTGATGACGATTTCAAGCCGGACAACCGGGTTCGGGTCATTGAGATCGGGGCGGAAAATCCGCTCATCGCCCATCAGATAGAGAAAGAGATTGCCAGTATTGAGGCGCCACAGATCGTCGATCATCTCTTTCATGCGCGCGCCCTCCGGCAGCGAGGGGAATTCGTGCCGCACGGTAATTCTCGACTGCGCGTCGCCTTCCTTGGCGACGAGCCACGTCACTTCGCTGTCGCGTCCAAGGACGCGCCAGGAAAAACTTAAAGACGCATCTGGCGCGATTGCCGTCACGCGTTGCGTCGCTTGCGCTTCGAGCCGCGTATCGAGGACGGACTTGCCCCAAAATCGATAAGGGCCGCCGACTTTCGGGTCGATGACAACCGCGTCCGCGAACCACGTCTCCAGCGCCTTTTCCTCGGTCAGCGCCGCGAAGGCCGCCTCTTGAGACGCGGGAAAGGCAAGCGGCACGGCGTATTCGTAGACATAGGGTTCTGCTGCGGGTTCTGCTGCGGCTTCCATTTTACTCTCCCTCTTCAGTTTGGTTTTGGGCTTCCACATGAAGCTTCAGATCAACAAGCCGCGCCGCCCAGAACAGGCGGTAAGGCTGAAGCCAGCGATCGACCTCGCCAAGTCGCGCGGGGTCGAGCGAATAAAAGCGCGCCTGCGCCGCGCGCCGCTCCCGCAAGAGGCCAGCCTCGCGCAGCACGCGCACATGGCGCGCGATTGCCGGACGGCTGACGGCGAAGCGGCTCGCGATCTCGCCGGCGCCAAGTTCTCCGCCCCGCAAGTGGTCGAGGATCGCCCGCCGCGTCGGGTCGGCAATCGCGTCGAAGGGGGAGCGGCTCAGCGCCTTATTTGTAACCATGCAGTTAAATACTGTGTCATCGCCTGCCTGTCAAGATGGGCAACGCGGTTGAGGCGGACGCGGAAGCGCGGCAGGGTAATATCTCGCTTTCAAAAGAGGTTCCGACGATGCGCTTTGCTGCCCTCCTGCTCGCCTCCGTTCTCGCCGCCCCCGCAGCGCTTGCCGCCGACGCACCGGCGCTGTCGCCGGCGTCACAAGCGCTCGTTGCCAAGATCGAGGCCCGCAAAGCCGAGATCGCGGATGTCGCCGGCAAGCTCTGGGAGTATGCGGAAGTTGGCTACAAAGAGGAGAAATCGTCCGCGCTGTTGCAGGATCGTCTGAAGGCGGAGGGTTTTGCCGTGACACCGGGCGTTGCCGGTATCCCGACGGCCTTCATGGCGAGCTGGGGCAAGGGCGGACCGGTGATCGCGATCCTTGCCGAATTTGACGCCCTGCCCGGCATCAATCAGGACCGGAGCGCTAACCGCGCGCCTGTCAGCGGCAAGCCGGCGGGCCATGCCTGCGGCCACAATCTTTTCGGCGCCGGCTCGCTTGGCGCCGCGATTGCGGTCAAAGCCTGGCTTGAGGAAACGAAAACGCCGGGCACGATCCGCCTTTACGGCACGCCCGCCGAAGAAGGCGGGTCGGGCAAGGTCTATATGGTGCGCGACGGCCTCTTCAACGATGTCGATTTCGCGCTTCATTGGCATGCGGACGATGAAAACTCGGCCGAAGCCAAGACGAGCCTTGCCAATCGCTCGGCAAAATTTCGCTTCAAGGGCGTCTCCGCGCACGCGGCCGGCGCGCCCGAACGCGGACGCTCGGCGCTCGACGGCGTCGAAGCGATGAACATGATGGCGAATATGATGCACGAGCACATCCCGCAGGATGCGCGCATGCATTATGTGATCACCGAAGGCGGCGGCGCGCCCAATGTCGTGCCCGATGCGGCGGAAGCGTTTTATTACGTCCGCCATCCGGAGCCGGAAGGCGTCGACGAAATCTGGAAGCGTCTCGAGAACGCGGCCCGCGGCGCCGCGCTCGGCACCGGCACCGAGGTCAGCTGGGAAGTCATCCACGGCAACAACCCGCTGCTCATCAACGAAACGCTCGCCAAGCGCATGCACGAGCATCTGACCGCAATTGGCGGCGTTGCCTACACGCTGGAGGAAGAAGCCTTCGCGAAGAAAATCTATGCGAGTTTCGACAAGCCCGACCGCGCTCTCGGCCAGGAGAAAATGATCGAGCCGTATGAGAAATCATTGGGCTACGGATCGACAGACGTCGGCGATGTCTCCTGGGCGGCGCCGACCGTCGGCCTCGTCACCGCGACCTGGGTGCCGGGCACCTCCGCGCATTCATGGCAGGCGGTCGCGGCAAGCGGCATGTCGATCGGCTATAAAGGCGCGCAGAACGCCGCCAAGGCGCTCGCGCTTTCAGCGGTCGAGCTTTATCAAGACGCAGATTTGCGCGCCGCTGCGCGCGCGGAGTTCGACGCAGCGCGTGGACCGAAATACAAATACAAGTCGCTGCTCGGCGAGCGCAAGCCGCCGCTTGATTACCGCGATTGATCAACCGCCGCCCTCACCGGTCAAGGAGTGCCGACAATGGCGACTTTCGCCGAGATCAAAAAACGCCTTAGCGTCCCCGTCATCGGCGCGCCGCTGTTTATCGTCTCCAACCCCAAACTCGTGATCGCGCAGTGCAAGGCCGGCATCGTCGGGTCGTTTCCGTCGCTGAACGCACGGCCCGCCGAGGCGCTCGACGACTGGATTGTCGAGATCAAGGAGGCGCTCGCCGCCCATGACGCCGCGCACCCCGATCGTCCGTCTGCGCCCTATGCGGTCAACCAGATCGTCCACCGCTCGAACGACCGGCTGATGAAAGACATGGAAGCGTGCGTCCGCCACAAGGTTCCGATTGTCATTTGCTCGCTCGGCGCGCGGGAAGATGTCTATCAGGCGATCCATTCCTATGGCGGCCTCGTTTTGCACGATATCATCAACAACACGTTCGCAAGAAAAGCGATCGACAAAGGCGCGGACGGCCTCATCGCGGTCGCGGCCGGCGCCGGCGGGCACGCAGGGGTCATCTCGCCGTTCGCGCTTGTGTCGGAAATCCGCGAGTGGTTTTCTGGTCCGGTCGCGCTGTCGGGGTCAATCGCGACCGGCGGCGCCGTTCTCGCCGCCGAAGCGATGGGCGCCGATTTTGGCTATATTGGCTCGCCCTTCATCGCGACCGATGAAGCGAACGCCAGCGACGGATATAAGGATGCTATCGTCCAGCATAGCGCGGACGATATTGTGTACACGAACCTTTTCACCGGCGTGCACGGCAATTATCTGAAGCCCTCGATCGTCGCGGCGGGCCTTGACCCCGACAATCTCGCTGAAGGCGACCTTTCGACCATGAATTTCGGCTCGGGCGGCAACACCGCGGCGAAAGCGTGGAAGGACATCTGGGGCTGCGGACAAGGGATCGGCGCGATCAAGGCGCGCGAAGGCGCTGGCGCTTATGTCGCGCGGCTGTCACGCGAGTACAGCGAAGCGCGAGCGCGGTTGATGCCGTCAGCAACGCTGCTCCGATGATCGCTGTTGCTCGCACAAACGCAATCCCTTCATTCCGCGTCAGAAGCAAGGAGCAATAAATTTGCCTCAAGCTCCATCGTCATCCGCGGGCTCGTCCCGCGGATCCAAAGCCGCGCGCGTCTGCCCCGTTTGCTTGAGGCCCACGGAACAAGCATTCCCTCGGACATGTTCCGAGGGTCCGTGGGCGACTTGCGCCTTATTGCGATACAACATTCTTCGCACTAAACGCGCGCTAATCGCCGTCCGGCCCGCCGAGCAGCAAGGCGTCTAGGGCGGATCGCGGCTCCGCGGACGCCGGTACGGACAGCGCGGCCTCCTCCTTCGGCGCAGGCGGCAGCGTTTCGGCATCGACTGGCGTCGGAGTCAGCGTTCCTGCGAGCGCTGCGGGCTCAGCACCAGGCTGCGGCGAAGGCGCGTCCTCGAGTGTTCGCGCCAACGCGACGCGCGCTTCCGCCAGCTTCCCCTGCGCGGCGGCAAGCCTGTCGCTCGCGCGCGCAAGACTTGCGTCGGCTGCGAGCACGGTTTTAGCGCCTTTCTCTTTCATCTCTTCGGCGTCCGCCCAGACGCGCGCCACAGCTTCGAGAGATTGCGCCTCTACGCGCGCATCGCGCGAAGTTAGCGCCGAGCCGAAGCCGCGCGTGAGCGTCAGATAAGATAGTTGCTGCGATTGCATCGCCGCTTCGGCGTCGGCAATCTGCCGCTCGCCGTTTGCCCGCTGCGCTTGCGAAGCGGCGATCTCGGATTCGGCGGCAGCCGTTGCGCGCAACGCCTCCGCCTCTTTCTTTTTCGATTCCTTGTAGACTTTCTCAAAACCCGGAAATATTCGCGGGCTTTCCTGCGCGCCCGCGGCCGATGTGAGGAAAAGCCCGGCGGCTGCCGCCGCAAAGATGATACGCCCCATATCTGACCCTCCCTGTTGGCGAGCCGCCATCGTCGCACGCGGCGTAAGTTTGCCGGACGCTGCCGCGCCATACAAGCGGCGCCCGGTTGCGAGCCGCGGCTTTCCCCAGCGCGCCAAGACCCCTTATGCTGGACAATCAACGCGTACCGGAGAAGGCCTTTCATGAGAAAACGTCAATGCAAGATCGTCGCGACGGTTGGCCCCGCGAGTTCGTCGCCGTCGATGCTGACGCTTTTGCATCAGGCGGGGGTTGACGTTTTTCGCCTCAATTTCTCGCATGGCGAGCACGACAAGATGACGCGCATAACGGAATCGATCCGCGCGATCAGCCGCGAAACGGGGACGCCCATTGCGGTTTTTGCTGACCTTCAAGGGCCGAAGATCAGAACCGGCGTTTTGAAGGGCGACGGGCTCGATCTGAAATACGGCGCGCCTTACCGCCTGATGCTCGCAAAGGACACGAACGATGACGACGTCATCCCCATTCCGCACCCGGAGGTGATGACGATCTTGCAGGCGGGCGACATTTTGAAACTCGACGACGGCAAGCTGCAGATCACGGTGATCGAGCGCAAAGGAGACGCTGTACTGGCGCGCGCCGATACGCCGGGGCGCCTGACGAATCGCAAGGGCATCAACCTGCCCGGCCGCGCCTTGCCGATTTCCGCCCTGACCGAAAAAGACCGCGCCGATCTCGACCATGCGCTGAAGATTGGCGTCGACTATGTCGCGCTCTCGTTTGTGCAGCGGCCCGAAGACGTTGACGAGGCGCGCGCGATCATCGGCGACCGCGCCGGCATCATCTCAAAGATCGAAAAGCCGACGGCGGTCGATCACCTCGAGGCGATCATCGAAAGATCTGACGCGTTGATGGTTGCGCGCGGCGATCTTGGCGTCGAACTCCCCGCCGAAGACGTGCCGAATATCCAGCGGCGCATCGTCAGGGCCTGCCGGCGCGCGGGCAAGCCGGTGATCGTCGCGACCCACATGCTGGAATCGATGGTTGAATCGATGGCGCCGACCAGAGCCGAGGCATCGGATGTTTCAACGGCAGTCTTTCAAGGCGCCGACGCTGTCATGCTGTCGGCCGAGACCGCTGTCGGGCGCCATCCGCCGTCCGCCGTCGCCATCATGGACCGCATTATTGGCGCGACCGAGCGCGACCCCGAATGCGCCTCGTTCATCAGCCACGACGATCCTGACACAGACCATACCACGGCGGACGCGATCACGCTGTCGGCGCGGCGCATCGCCGAAGTGCTCGATTGCAAGCTTGCTGTTGCTTATACCAAGACCGGGTCAACCGCGCGGCGCCTGTCGCGCGACCGGCCGCATTGCGGCATTCTTGCGGCAACGCCAATGGAAGCGGTCGCGCGCCAGCTTTCGCTGTTCTGGGGCGTGACGCCGATTGCGACGGACGATATCTCGGACTTCAACGAGATGCTGGAGAAGGCAGACCGGCTCGCCGTCAAGCACGGCGCAAAAGACGGCGACCGCATCATCATTCTTGCCGGTTATCCGTTCGGGCGTCCGGGCAAGACCAACACCTTGAAGATCAGCCGCATCGGCGCGCGCGGCGAGTGATTGGCGTCACAATTGCGCCCTTCGATCGCCAATATTCTCCGGCACAACAGAGATATTCAAGTTGTGTGACGGAGGCTTGCCATGACCTATGTCGAAGACGCTTTGAGCGGGATCATTATTGTTTTACCGGACGGCGATTTGCTGGCGCGGGAACGGGTGTTGGCGCCGCAAAGGCCCGCCGCGCGGTTGCCGAAAGAACGGAAATCCGGCCGGGTCGCGATTGCCCGCCTCTTCGCGCGAAAGTCAATCCGTAGGGTGCATTGTGCAAAGCGAAATGCACGTCTTCCTTTGGCGCCGCAAGAAAGGCGTGCATTTCGCTTTGCTCAATGCACCCTACGATATCGTCCGTACTCACCCCAAATATGCGTGAAGATGCCGGCCTAATCGGCCGGGTCGATTTTCGTCAGACCGGCTTGCCGCAGCGACGCAAACATCCTCGCAATCTCGCGCGGCCTTAGCGTCAGGAACAGCGCGGCGGCGAATGTGAGCAGGTTTGCAAAAAGCGACTGCCAGTGTATGGCGTACAACGATGGCCCTTCGTCATTTTCACGGTCAATGAACGGCCATAAGAAATTGCCGACGCTTGCGATCAGATCGGGGATTATTTCAACAAGGTAATTGGCGCCGATAAGGAAACTCCCAATAGCGACGAATTCCTCAGCGCCAATTGTGATTTGCATGGAGTCGGGCGCGGCGCGCGGAACCAAGACGCTGGAGAGCTTTGGCGCCACAGCCCACGCGGCGAGCGAGGCCCCGAGCCAGAGACCGTTTTCGATAAGCGAGGCGTCGATATCCGCCCTGTTATCATACGTTGTGTAGATGGAGACCAATACAGTGAGTGAGGCGACAGCACTCATAACGACCGTCGCCGCCCAAAGCCGAATGATCAGTACGCCGATCGCCTGCAGCCCGGTCATTGCATTCTCCTCTCTTTGGCAATTCGTAGGGTGCATTGAGCGAAGCGAAATGCACGTCTTCTTTTGGCGCCGCAAGAAAGGCGTGCATTTCGCTTCGCTCAATG
>JBJXFO010000011.1:0-24579 GCA_046154725.1 Parvularculaceae bacterium
ACCCTACTTGTCGCCACGCCCCCGCATCAACATGACCCCGCCAATCGCCCCCAAGGCGCCCATCACCGCCGTCAGCGCATAGATCGCCCCCGCTCCATCGGCCTCATAAAGATACCCGCAGGCGACCGTTGCTATTCCCGTGATGGCGCCGACGCCGGTTGTCGACATCAGGGTCATCGCCGTGTTGGCGAGGCGTTTGGGGAGCGTGCGGTCGATGTATTCGACGGCGCCAAGATAAGCCGCCGCGAACGATAGCGCGTGAAGCGTCTGTACAAGGAATAACACGGGCAGCGGCGGCTCCAGTGCCGTCAGGGTCCAGCGCAGCGCGGCGGCGGAGGCGCCGATGACGATAAGCGCTTCCGGCCCCAGTCGCTTCACAAGACCGCGCACCTTTGTCAGCACGAAAATCTCCGCGACAACGCCGGCGGCCCACAGGAAGCCGATTGTCGTTGCGCCAAAGCCGAGCGCGGTCCAGTGGAGAATTGAGAACGAATAATAGGCCGCGTGGCTGCCCTGGATGAGGCCGACGGCGGCAAGGAACAGGAGGACTGACGGCGTTGTCATCGGCGCCGCCGCTTCGCGCCAGCGCTTGTCCGCTTTCCCGCTTGCAGGAGCGGGGGACAACGGCAGCGTCATCGCGATGGCGAAGGTCGCAGCGCCCGCAACTGCCATGATGACGACGCCGGCGCCGATATCCGTCCGTGCAATGATGAACCCGGCGATGACGTTGGTTGCAAGAAATGCGGCAGAGCCCGCGGCGCGCACCTCGCCATAATGCAACAGCCCTTGCCGGTCGGCGCGCAGGATCGCGACATCGGAGAGCGGGACGAGCAGCCCGAACGACCACAAGACCGAGACGGCGCAGAGCGCGATCAGCGGCTTGCCGCTGGCGACCGCGAGCCCCACCGCGCCAGCGGCGAAAAGAAGCGAGACAAGCCGCAGCGCTGTGCGGTGATTGTTCTCCCGGTCAGCCCAGAACGCGACCGCCGGCCCGAACACAAGCCTTGCGCCGAGCGACAGCCCGCTGAGGAGCCCGATCTCAGACGCCGAAAACCCCTCGCGCGACAGCCAGCCTGACAGAAATGGCAACTGCACGCCGAGCAGCACGAACTGCGCCGCGTAAAAGGCGGAAAAATGCGCTTGCGCACGAAAGTTGCGGGCGGACATGGAAGAACCGGATCAGCGAAGCCCAGCGCGGTATGGCGCGGCTCGCCCCGCGGAACAATCCGCTCGCTTGCGTCGCCGTCGCGAGCGGCGTTAGATTCAACAATAGCGGGGTGCGAATGGCAAAAACACAATCAAAAACCCTCGGGTTGGGCGCCGGCGCATTGCTAGCCGGCGCCACGCTTTCCGCCGCCGTTATATGGTTGATGATCGCCCTGCCCGTGCTCGAGGGGGCGAAAGCTGCCGCGCATGACAAACATTATCTGTCGGTCATTGTCCACGCGGCGGGCGGCACCGCGATGCTCTTCGTCGGCGCGACAGCGCTTTACATCGGATTATCGCGCAACGCGTTCCGGTTTCACAAGATCGCTGGTTATCTTTATCTCAGCGGCGGGGGGCTAGGCGCTGGATCGGGCCTCGTCCTCTCGATACTGAACCCGCATCCGCTGCCTGGCGCGTCGGTTGCGACAGGTCTGCTCGCCGCGACTTGGATTGCCGTTGCCGCCATGGCGCTTCGCGCCGCGCGCAACAAGCGCTTTGACAGCCATCGGCAGTGGATGATCCGCAGTTGCGTGCTTACATGGACCTTCGTTTTCTGTCGCATCGTCATGACCTCGCCCTTCGGCAAGACGTTCGATCCGCCGATGATCGTCGCGACTATTTGGGCAACATGGATCACACCGCTCCTACTTTGTGAGCTCGCGCTGCAATGGCGCGCCGGGTCACGAGATCGGGAAATTGTAAGGTAATTCCCCGCTCTCGTCGCTATCCTCACTTCATGAGCGAAGGAAAGCGCGGCCGAGCCTGCTGCGCGCACTTGACGTGTAAAAGGCAGAGTATTGCGCTTGCGCACGCCAGTTGCGGGCGGACATTGGTTGACCAGAGAATAACCCTCGCGCGCGGTATGGCGCGCCGCTCACACGTCGGCAATCGCGGCGGCAATCGCGGCGGCAATTGCCGCGCCGCTTGCGCCCCGGCCGCGCCGCGACCTAGAGATGTTCCAGAATCGTTCTCATTCCGGTAATCTCATTTCGTGAACGCCAAACTGTCAATTTCCGAGCGAGCGCTGGCGGGCCTTGCGCCTGACTTTAACGCCGCGCCGACCTATCTCGATGGCCTGAACGCCGAGCAGCGCGAGGCCGTGCTGGCGACCGAAGGGCCCGTTTTGATGCTCGCTGGCGCCGGGACGGGCAAGACGCGGGCGCTGACGACGCGGCTTGCGCATCTCCTTTTCACCGGACGCGCGCAGGCCTGGCAATTGCTCGCCGTCACGTTCACCAACAAGGCCGCGCGCGAGATGAAGGAGCGCATCGGCGCGCTCATTGGCGAGCGGGTCGAGGGCCTGCAATGGCTTGGCACCTTCCATTCGATCGCCGCGCAGATCCTGCGCCGCCACGCCGAGATTGTCGGTCTGAAATCAAGTTTCACGATCCTTGATGCCGACGATAGCGTGCGGCTTGCCAAGCAGGTGATCGAGGCGGCGGGGCTCGATGAAAAGCGGTGGTCGGGGCGCGGGCTTTGCGCCGTCATCGACGGCTGGAAAAATCGCGGCCTGACGCCGGACAGGATTTCGTCGAACGAAGCGTGGCATTTTGCCGACGGCAAGGGCGCGGAACTTTACGCCGCCTATCAGGCGCGGCTGAAGACCTTAAACGCCGCCGATTTCGGCGATCTTCTCCTGCATAATCTAACGATCTTTCAGCGGCACCCCGATATTCTGGCGACGTATCAGGACAAATTCCGCTATATGCTGGTCGATGAATATCAGGACACCAACGTCGCGCAATATCTCTGGCTGCGCCTCCTCGCGCAGAAGCACAAGAATATCTGCTGCGTTGGCGACGACGATCAGTCGATCTATGGCTGGCGCGGCGCGGAAGTAGAAAACATCCTCAAGTTCGAGAAAGATTTTCCGGGCGCGAAAGTCATCCGCCTTGAGCGGAATTACCGCTCGACCCCGGCGATCCTTGCCGCCGCGTCAACGCTGATCGCGGCGAACAAGACGCGTCTTGGCAAGACTTTGTGGACCGAGGCCGCCGAGGGCGAAAGAGTGAAAGTGCGCGGCGTCTGGGACGGCGACGAAGAAGCGCGCCTCATCGGCGACGATATCGAGGGCGAGCAGGCAAAAGGCCGCGCGCTCAGCGACATGGCGGTCCTCGTGCGCGCCTCCTTCCAGATGCGCGCGTTCGAAGAGCGGTTCAACACGCTGGGGCTGCCCTATCGCGTTGTCGGCGGCCCTCGCTTTTATGAGCGCGAGGAAGTGCGCGACGCCGTCTCCTACCTCCGCCTCATCCGCAGCGCCGATGATGATCTCGCGTTCGACCGTATCGCCAACAAGCCGGCGCGCAAGCTGGGCGGGCAGACGATGCAGGCCGCCCATGCGCTGGCGCGCGCGCGCACGATTTCGCTGATGACGGCGAGCCGCCTGCTGATTGAATCAGAGGACCTTGGCGCGGCTGCGCGCGGCGCCTTGCGCAAGTTCGTTGAGATGGTCGATCGCTGGACCGGCGCAAGCGGCAATCTCAGCCCGCGCGATCTGACCGAGCTTGTGCTCGACGAATCCGGGTACACGGATTATTGGAAAAACAACAAATCCGCCAAAGCCGATTCAAAGCTCGATAACCTCAAGGAGGTTGTGCAGGCGGTCTCGGAGTTCGATACGCTCGCCGCCTATCTCGACCATGTCGCGCTCGTTGCCGACCGCAACGACAATTCGGAGACGAGCGCCGCATGGCTCATGACCTTGCATGCCGCCAAGGGCCTTGAGTTTCCTGTCGTGTTCCTGCCCGGGTGGGAGGAAGGCGTCTTCCCGTCGCAGCGCTCGCTCGACGAAGGCGGCGCGCCCGCGCTCGAAGAAGAACGCCGGCTTGCCTATGTTGGCATCACGCGCGCGCGCGAAAGCTGCCGCATCTCGTTCGCCGCCAACCGTCAAATGTACGGCCGCTGGCAGACATCGCTCCCCTCGCGCTTCATCGACGAATTGCCCGAAGCGGCGGTCGATGTTGTTTCAAAACCCGGCCTTTACGGCAACGCCGCCGCTTTCCTGCCTAGCCATTCACGGTTCGATGCGGCGCCCGTCGATGATGGCGCCTATTACGATAATCCCGGCTGGAAGCGCGCGCGCGCCGCGTCCGGCCGCGCGAGTGCTGCCGCGCCGATGATCGACGGCCGCGCCAGCGAAGTGTTCATCAGCGCCGGCGGCGGATCAAAATTCGCCATCGGCGCGCGCGTCTTTCACGACAAGTTCGGCTATGGCCGCGTGACGCTCGCCGAAGGGCAGAAATTAACGGTCGATTTCGAACATTCCGGCGCGAAGAAAGTCGTCGACAGCTTTTTGAAGGGGGCATGAGTGGCGCTCGATCTCTCGAAGGCAGAGTTGAGACGGGGAAAGATCACCGAATCGGATCGATCCTTCGACCTGGAATTTTGGCGGGCGCAATCCGCTGAATTGAAAATGAGCGCGATCTGGGAGATGGTTGTATTTCATCACGCGGTGAAAAAACGTGATCCAGCTGAACTCCGACTTGATCGAACTCTTGGCGGGCTTCGAAAAAAACGGCGTTAGGTATCTCATCATCGGCGGATACGCCGTCAGCTATCATGCCGAACCGCGCTATACGAAAGACTGCGACATCTGGGTGGCTGCGGATCGCAAGAACGCCGTCGCGGTCCATCGAACGCTGGTCGAGTTCGGTGCTGCCCTGCAGGGCGTCACCGCCAAAGATTTTGAAGACCGCAATGCATTCTTCATGTTTGGCGCGCCGCCCAACAAGATCGACATCCTTTTATCGCCGCCCGGCGCCGAATTTCCCGCCGCGTGGAGAAGGCGCGTAACGGAAGCGGTCAGCGGCGTGCAGGTGCACTTTGTCGGGTGGAAAGATCTGATCGCTTTAAAGAAAGCGTCCGGCAGACCGATCGACAAGCGAGACATTCGGGCCCTGCTGGCATCTGATCCCACCGCTGTGAGCGTAAGCCGAAAAAAGATCCCTAAACGAAACGCGGCGGCGCGAGAGACCAAGTCGGGCAAGAAAATAGACGGCGGCGCTCGAAACGCGAAAAAATGAACGGTGCAAAACCGGCCTGTTTTGTAGAAGCGGCGCTCTTTTGCGCGACCATGCTCCAGCGGTATGCGGTCGCGGACATCTTGACTGGATCTGATCGTCGGCGCGGCGGCGTCCTATCGCTCCGCCGTCAAATCAACCAGCAGAATTTCAGCCGGCGCGGCCGACGCGTTCTCGATCACGAGCGGCATGCCCGCAGCAACGAGGCCAGCCGCATGCAAGGTCCTTTTCACCGGCGCTGCGTCGTTTCGCTTTTCAACGATTTCGCCTGCTGTCACATAATAGATCGCCGCTTCTTCCGGCGCACTCAACTCGTCGGTGCGCGCGCCAGGCGCGAGCGCTATTTTCCGTGCCCGGAAAATACGGCCCGCCGCCGCGGGATTGTCAGGATAGGCCTCGCCAAGGTCAATGACACGGGCATCGACGAGTTGCGGCTGCACGCTGTCCGGCGCCGGCGAAGGCGCAGACGTTTCAACCGCAGCGTCCGGCCGCGCTCCCGCGTCGCTTTGTGCGGCGACGACGGCGCCGCCAAGAGCCGATGCGAAAAACACAGCAAGCGTCAATGCTGCAGCGGATTTCGAGTTCAGTTTCATCATCCGCCCCTATTCGCCCTTGTTGCCTGCCGGCTGGTAGATATCGACCACATAAAACGTCAGCGGATAGCCGCCGGTATTGCGCCACCAATGTGAAATGTTTGTGTCCGCCGACAGGTCGCCGGGCTTCATGTGCAGCGGTCCGGACTCATCGCTGCGAAACTGGTCAACGGTCGTGTTGACGATGTAGCTGAAAGCGGGGCGGCCGACATGGTCGTGGATGCGGATCGTCGCCCCCGGTTGAACGATGACGTAGCGGCCGCGCATCCGATAGCCGTCAAAACCCTGGATTTCGCCGGCGAGGTCGATTTCAGCAAGCGGCTCGGTATTCTTGACCGCGAGATTGAACCGCGGGCCCGTCAGCCCGTGAATGGTGTTCTGCGCCGTGGCGTAAAATTGATACCCAACGACGCCGCCGACAGCGATTGTCAGCGGTATCAGCCCCCAGCGCATGCAATAAACTCCACCAGCATTCCAGCGATTATGTTGATGCCTTAAGCCGCGTTGCAAGACCAATTTGATTATTGCATCGACTTCATGCGCAATCCGGACATCAACGGAATTGGTTGGCGCAAAATACGGGGCATTTTGAACCAATGACTACTTACAAGGTAACGCTTTCAGGCGCTGAGGCCGAACTGGCGCAGATAGGCGTTTTGATGACCGAGGTCCTTTTTCCCGCCGCCGGCGCCATTAGCCTGACGAAGGACGATGACGCCAAGGATGCGGTTGCCGCGTGGAAGCTCGAGGCCTATTTCGAGCAGCGGCCCGACGCTGCGGCGTTAGCATCGCTGATCGGGGAAACGGGGCTTGACGCCCCGGCGGTTGAAGTCCTTCCCGATATCGACTGGGTCGCGCATGCGCTTGAGGGGCTTGGCCTTGTCGAGGCCGGGCGGTTCATCCTTTATGGCTCGCACGACGCCGGCAAGCTGCCCGCCGGGGACGCCGCGCGCATCCCGATCCTGATCGAAGCCAATCAGGCGTTCGGCACGGGTCATCATCCGACGACCGCTGGCTGTCTTGCGCTCCTCGACCGCTTTGCCGGCGCGCCGCCCGAGGCGGTCTTCGATCTCGGCTGCGGCTCGGCGCTGCTGGCGATTGCGGCGGCCAAGCTTTGGGATGTCGAGGTGATCGCCAGCGACATCGATGAAAAATCCGTCGAAATCGCGCGCGGGAACATTGCGCTGAACGGCGTTGACGATCTCGTGACGGCCATTGCCGCTGACGGCTTTAGTGACCCGCGCATTCGCGTGCGCGCGCCGTTTGACTTTGTCTTTGCCAATATCCTCGCCGGACCGCTGATCGAGTTCGCGCCCGCTATGGCCCAGCATATCGCCCCGCGCGGGCGGGTCATGCTTGCCGGGCTCATGGCCGAACAGGAAGCCGGCGTGCGCGAGGCCTATGAGGCGGCGGGGTTTCGCCTCTTGAACAGGCTCGATCACGCGGTCTGGCCGGTGCTGCTGTTTGTGAGGTTGTAGGTTGTAGGTGGTAGGTTGTAACGTGTTCAGCGAAAAACCATCGACGCACCCTTACAACCTACAACCCACACCCTCACCCATGTTCCAGCACTTCGACCCCGTCTCCGACCGCTTCTTTGCCGCAAAGCATTTGCCGGCGCTTCGCGCGGAAATGCGCGCCCTCGGCATAGACGGCTTTATCGTTCCGCATGACGACGAATATCAAAATGAGTACATTCCGGCGTATGCTGAACGCTTGATGTGGGCGTCGGGGTTTTCGGGCTCGGCAGGGGCTGCCATCGTCTTTCTGGACAAGGCCGTGGTCTTCACGGACGGGCGCTATACGCTGCAAGTGCGCAGCCAGGTCGACGACCAGTTTTTTGAGTATGCCGACCTCGTTGAAACGCCCCCCGATGTCTGGCTCGCCGAACATGCGACAGCGGGCGCGCGCATCGGCTATGACCCGATGCTGCACACAAAAGCTGGCGTTGAAAAACTTGAAAAATCGGCTGCGTCGCGCGGCTTCCGGCTTGTCGCGCTTGGCCGCAATCCGATTGACGCTGCGTGGAGGGACCAGCCGGCGCGTCCGCTGGAGCCTGCGCGGCCGCACGGGATCGATCTTGCCGGAAAATCGTCAGCGGAAAAGCGAACGGAAATTGGCGAGGCGATTGCAAAGGCCGGCGCCGAGGCTGCCCTGATCACAGCGCCGCCGTCGATCGCCTGGCTCTTCAATATCAGGGGCGAGGATGTGTCGCGCTCGCCTTTGCCGCTCGCGCGCGCGCTGGCGTGGAAGGATGGCAAAGCAACATTGTTCATGGCGCCGGAAAAAATTGGCAATGAATTGCCGGCGTTCCTCGGCGACGATGTCGATGTGCGCAGCGACGCCGATCTTGGCGCGGCGCTTGAAAAGCTCGGGGCCGAGGGCAAGGCGATCGCTATCGATCCGTCGCTTGCCCCCATGCATTTCGTTACTGCGCTGGCGCGCGCCGGAGCAAAAATTGTTGAGCTGACCGATCCGTGCGCGCTTCCCCGCGCGACGAAAAACGCCGTCGAACTGAGCGGCGCGCGCAATGCGCATGTCCGCGACGGCGCAGCGGTTACGCAATTTCTGCACTGGATTGCCACGCAGGCGCAGGATGGCGCCGTCGACGAAATCGCCGCGGCAAAGCGGCTCGAAGCCTTTCGCGCCGCAACCGGGCGCCTGATGGACCTGTCGTTCGACACGATTTCCGGCGCCGGCGAGAACGGCGCCGTTGTCCACTACAAGGTATCGACCGCGACGGCGCGGCGCCTGACGCCGGGCGAGCTTTATCTCGTCGATTCCGGCGCGCAGTACACGGACGGCACGACCGACATCACGCGCACGCTGGCGATCGGCGCGCCGAGCCAGGAAATGCGCGAGCGCTTCACGCTCGTGTTGAAAGGCCACATCGCGCTGGCGACGGCGCGCTTTCCGGCGGGAACGACCGGGCATCAGCTTGATGCGCTGGCGCGCCGGCCGTTGTGGGAAGCGGGGCTCGACTACGACCACGGCACTGGCCACGGCGTCGGCTCGTTCCTCGGCGTGCATGAAGGCCCGCAGCGCATCGCCAAGGCGGCGAATACGCAAGCCTTGAAGCCCGGCATGATCCTTTCGAACGAGCCCGGCTATTATAAAACGGGGGCTTATGGCATCCGCATCGAGAACCTGATCGTCGTCAGCGAGCCGCAAGCGGTTGAAGGCGGCGAGCGGCCGATGATGGCGTTTGAAACGATTACGCTGGCCCCGATCAGCCTTGATCTCGTTGTGCCCTCGATGTTGACCGAGTCAGAGCGGCACTGGCTGAACAAATATCACGCGCGCGTGCGCCAGACCTTGACGCCGCTCGTGCCCGCCGATGTTGCCGGCTGGCTGGCGACGCAAACGCGCTCACTCTGACCGCACGCCAAGGACGCCGCCGAGCGGAAACCCGATCGTTACCGGCGCATGGGGCCCGAGTTCCTCCGTCAGCTGATCGATATAGGAAGCGGCGAGCCCCTTCAACGTCATGTAGGCGCGCGCATAGGACGCGGTGAGCAACAGGCCGGCCGCATCCTGCGCCGGCAGCGTCACCTTGATCTCGCCGGAATAAGTCTCCAGCCGCGAAAAAGCGCCCGACGCGCGCATTGATCGCGCATAGTCGGCCTTGGCGCCGAGGCGCTTGTCCATGAACGGCAACCACAGCGCCCAGTGGCGCGCAAAGACGGGCTGCGCCGCGCCGGTCACGAAAAATGGTCCGTACAGGAACGGAAAAAAGACGCCGCCGGGGCGCAGCCAGCTTGCGACTTTGGCGCAGACGGCGTCCTGATCCATCCAGTGAAAGGCAGTCGCCGCAATCACGCAATCGGCCGATTGCGGCGGAAAATCGGCCTCTTCGGCGCCACAATTGATTCGCTCGATGCGCGCGTCTGGCGGCGCTGCATCAAGCATGCGCGCGTCAGGCTCAACGGCGGCGACGCGCGCGAATCGCGCCGCCAGATCAAGGCTCGCCTTGCAGGGCCCCGCGCCAAGATCGACAGCGAAAGCGCGCGGGCCCTCGAGATGCGTCTCCAGAAAATCGAACAAGGCCTTTGGATAGGCGGGGCGCAGCTGCGCATACCGCGCGGCAATATCGCCAAAGCCGAGCGCGGCATCGTTTGACATCAAGGCTTCTCCCCGCCTGCGAGCGCGCGCCAATCGGCCTCGCTGATGATCGTGACGCCGAGCTTGCCAGCGTCTTTCAATTTCGATCCGGCGCCGGGCCCGGCAACGACAAAATCGGTCTTCGCCGACACCGAGCCAGCGACCTTGGCGCCGAGCGCCAGCGCCTGCGCCTTGGCCTCGTCGCGCGTCATCGTTTCCAGCGTTCCGGTGAAAACGATCGTTTTACTGGCCACGGCTGAATCCGTGCGCGAGGGAGCGAGCAGCGCCTGCGGCGTCACCTCCTGCAAAAGCCGCTCGACGGCTTCGCGATTATGCGTCTCCTTGAAGAACTCGATGACCCCGCCAGCGACGAGCGCGCCGACGCCCTCGATCGACAGCATCTCCCGATAGGCGGATCCCGCCTCATCCGCCGCCGCGACGGCCGCTGTGTGGAACGCATCGAAGGTTTGGTAGTGGCGCGCGAACAGGCGTGCGTTCGTTTCGCCGATATGGCGCATGCCGAGCGCGTTGATGAAGCGGTCCAGCGCGGGCACGCGGCGCTCATTGATTGCGGCAAAGAGATTTTCAACAGACTTATTGTTGGTCGGTGTTTTCGAACCGTCCTTTTTTTCCTTGTAGGTGAAGAGATCGACGACGCCCGCTTTCTGCCGCGCTTCAAGCGTGAAGATGCCGGCAGGTTCCTTAACGATTGACGCGCCGAAGAACGCCTCAATCTGCTTCTCGCCAAGTCCGTCGATATCTAGCGCACCGCGCGACACAAAATGACGCAGGCGCTCCACCGCCTGCGACGGGCAAATCAGCCCGCCCGTGCACCGCCGCACAACTTCGCCGTCCTCGCGCACCGCCTTGCTGCCGCAGACGGGGCACGCTTCGGGGAAGGCATAAGGCTTGGCGTCTTTCGGGCGCTTGTCGAGGATGACTTCGACGATTTGCGGAATGACATCGCCCGCGCGCTGGATGACGACCGTGTCGCCTGGCCGGATATCCTTGCGCTCGATCTCGTCCTGATTATGCAGCGTCGCGTTCGAAACAACGACGCCGCCGACGGTCACCGGACGAAGGCGCGCCACAGGCGTCAAAGCGCCCGTGCGGCCAACCTGTATGTCGATCGCTTCAAGCACTGTTGTTGCGCGCTCGGCGGGGAATTTGTGCGCGGCCGCCCAGCGCGGCGAGCGCGACACAAAGCCGAGCCGATCCTGATAGTCGAGCCGGTCGACCTTGTAGACGACGCCGTCGATGTCATAGCCAAGGCTCGCGCGTTGCGCCTCGATCACCGCATAGTGCTCCAGCATGACATCGACGCTTTCGCACCGGCGCAAGAGCGGGTTCGTCGCAAAACCTAAATTTGCGAGACGCTTCACACTCTCGAACTGCGTAGCGCCGAGAGGCTCGGAGATTTCACCCCATGCGTAAGCAAAAAAACGCAAAGGGCGCGACGCCGTCACCGCCGCATCGATCTGGCGCAGCGATCCGGCCGCCGCATTGCGCGGATTGGCAAACGGCTCTTCCCCCGCTGCGACAAGCGACGCATTAAGCGCCGCAAAGTCGGTATGGCTCATATAGATCTCGCCGCGAACCTCGAGCACGGTTGGCGCGCCCTTTAGCGATCGCGGAATATCGGCGACGGTCAGCGCATTCGCCGTCACCGTCTCGCCAACGGCGCCATCGCCGCGCGTCGCCGCAAGCTTCAGCGCGCCGTTCTCATAGCGAAGATTGAGCGACAGCCCGTCGATCTTCGGCTCCGCCGTCATGGTCAGCGGCGCGTCATCGCCGAGCATCAGGAAACGGCGCACGCGCAAGGCGAATTCGCGGACATCGTCCGCGCTGAACGCGTTATCAAGCGATAACATCGCGCGCGCATGCGCCGCCTTTTCAAATTTCGTCGACGGCGCAGCGCCAACGCGCGCCGACGGCGAATCCGGCCGCTTCAGTTTCGGGAATTCCCGCTCGATCAGCGCGTTGCGGCGTTGTAGCGCGTCATACTCGGCGTCGGTCATCACCGGACGGTCGCTCGCGTGATAGGCCTCATCTGCTTTGGCGATCAGCGCCGCCAAGCGCGCAAGCTCCGCCGCCGCGTCTTCAGGCGTCAGTTCCTTGACGGGCGTCAAGGAGGTTTTAGCCGCCGTCGCCATTGGCGCTCTTATGACTCTTGCTCATTACTCTCACGCACGCTTGCGGCGCGCTGGCGCTGTCGGGGCGCCCAGAAGCCGCCGCGCCGCCGCCCTTGCCTCATCCGTCACTTCGGCGCCGGACAGCATCCGCGCGATTTCTTCTGTGCGGTCCGCCGGCCCTAGCGCAATAACGCGCGTCGTCGTTTCATTCTTCGCCGTGTGCTTTTCAACGCGCCAATGATGGCCCGCGCGCGCGGCGACTTGCGGGCTGTGGGTCACGACCATCACTTGCGCATCAATCGCAAGGCGCGCGAGCCTTTCGCCAACAGCGTCAGCGACAGCGCCGCCGACGCCCGCGTCCACCTCATCAAAAATAATGACGGTGCGATTTTCCTTCGCCGCGAGCGCTGCCTTCATCGCGAGCACGAAGCGCGACAGCTCGCCGCCCGAGGCGATTGTTTTCAGCGGACCGGGCGGCGCGCCAGGATTGGTCGAGACCATGAACTCGACAGCGTCAAAGCCGGCTGGGCCCGCGGCGCTCTCATCAGTCGTGATCGACGTCGAGAATTGCGCCTGCGCCAGCTTGAGCGGCGCCAGTTCGCCTGCAACGGCGGCGTCGAGTTTTTTGGCGGCTTTTTTCCGCAACGCCGAGAGCGTACGCGCCGCATCGGTGAAAGCCGCGCGGGATGCGGCGGCAGCCTTTTCCAGCGCTGCGAATTCGCCGGCGCTTTCATCCAATGACGCGAGCGAGGCTCTTGCTTTAACAAAGAACTGAGCAAGCGCTGAGGGCGCAACGCCATGCTTGCGCGCCGCCGCGCGCAGCGCGAACAGGCGCTCCTCCGCAGCGTTCAGCGCGCGCTCGTCAACGCCGAGCCGGTCAACCGCGTCGTCAACCGCGGTTCTCGCCTCCATAAGCTCCGACAGCACGTGGTCGAGCCGGTCGATTGCGCCCGCGAGGGGATTGGCCTCGTTGGGAAAGGCCGCAGACGCACGCGTCAGGCGGCGCAGCGCCGCCGAAAGCTTTCCTTCAAGGCCGTCTTCAGAGACAAGGTGCGCCGCCGCGCTGAGATCTTCGGCGATCTTTTGCGCCGCCATCAGACCCGCGCGGCGGCCCGCAAGCTCGTCTTCTTCATCCGCCTGCGGATCGAGGTCCGATAATTCCTCGACGACGTGGCGCAGATACTCCGCCTCGCGCAAGCTCGCGTCTTTCACCCGCCGCCGCTCTTCCAGCGCATCATTTGCCTTGCGCCAGTCGCTCCACAAGCGCGCAACCTGCGCCGCTTCAGGCGAAGCGCCGGCAAACGTGTCGAGCAGCGCGCGATGGGTCGCGGCGGACAAAAAGCTGACGCCGTCATGTTGGCCGTGAATTTCAATGAGAGCCTCGCCAATCGATCGCAGCAGCGCGATCGACACCGGCTGGTCGTTGACGAAAGCGCGGCTCTTGCCGTCAACGCTTTGCACGCGTTTCAGGATGACTTGATCATCGCCAGTGTCGGGGCCAGCGCCGGCGCCGTTCTCATCAAGCAGTTGCCAGACGGGATGATCGGCGCCCGGCTCGAACACAGCGGCAATGACGCCGCGCGTGGCCCCGCGCCGGACGCCGCCGCGACCCGGGCGCCCGCCAGCGGCAAGGCCGAGCGCCTCAAGGAGGATCGATTTCCCGGCGCCGGTCTCGCCGGTCAGCGCGGTAAGCCCCTGCCCGAGCGTCAGCGAGAGCTTGTCGATAAGCAGAAAGTCTTCAATGTGAAGCGCGGTCAGCATCTCGTTCCAAAGGAGCGCCAGTCCCCGTTGGTCACTGCGCCGGGGGCTCAGGCTCAGACAAGGGATTGTCGAGCGAGTCGGAGAACGGGTCATCCGACGGCGGCTCGGCCACCGGGCGCGGCGCCTCTTTCAGGCCCTTGTCCTCGTTCTTTTCCTTGCGCTTCTCAAGCTTGCGCAACTCCTTGGCGGATCGCTGGGGCTTTGACCCTGGCTCCAGGATGCCATTCTTGCGCATCAGGGAATACGCGTCGGCGTACCATTCCGATCCCGGATAATTATAGCCGAGCACCGCCGCGGTCGACCGCGCTTCGTCGAGAATGCCAATCTGGAGATAGGCTTCAACGAGGCGATACAACGCTTCTTCTGTGTGGCCGGTCGTCTCGTAATTGGCGACGACATGCTTGAAGCGGTTCACTGCGGCGATATGCTTGCCCTGGCGCATGTAATAGCGGCCGACATACATCTCCTTGCCGGCGAGATGGTCGAGCGTCAGGTCAAGTTTCAGCCGGGCGTCGCGCGCATATTCCGTCTGCGGATAACGCCGCACTACGTCGTTTAAGGCCTGTACGGCGTTGTTGGTGAAGTCCTGATCGCGCCCGACATCCCTGATGCGCTCATAGAACGTCATCGAGCGAAGATAATAAGCGTACGGCGCATCCTTGTTGCCGGGGTGGAGCGCGATGAACTGGTCGAGGGCTTCGGTCGCCTCCTCGTAGTCGTTCTGCCGGTAATGGGCGAACGCCTTCATCAGCGTCGCGCGGCGCGACCACGGCGAATAGGGATGCTGGCGCTCGACCTCGGCGAACAGTTCAACCGCATCGTCAAAGCGCTTGCGCTCCATCGCGCGCGCCGCGTCCTGATAGAGCCCCTCAACGGGACGCTCGACATAAGCGAATTTCTGCTTCTTCTTACCTGATGACCCGCAAGCGCCAAGCGCGACCGCAGCAAAAAGAGCCAGAACAACAAGCGCAAAACGATTGGCGTGAGGCATCACTGACAAAAACTCCAATAGCGGGCCGGACCCCCGCGAAAATCGGCGCTACCCTAGTCGCGGCTGCGGCGGAGGGGAAGGCGCCAGCGATTATGCCAATCGGCGGCTGGATTTCATTGCTTTACCGGGAGGTCATGCGTGGCGGTTTCGGCAGCGTCAGGCGCTCGCCCGGCGCTTGACAGCGTCCTCGGACCCGCGCGCGACAGCATTGCCGCCAGCCGAAAGCGCGGCAAGGAAGCGCGCATTGAGATCGTGCCCGGGGCGATTGGCGACAACCCGCCCGATAATCGGCGCGCCGGCGAGGCGCAAGTCGCCAATCAGATCGAGCGCCTTGTGCAGCGCGAATTCCTGCGGATCTCGCAAGCCCGCGGGATTGAGGATCGCCGCCCCGTCAACGACGATCGCGTTATCAAGCGATCCGCCAAGGCTGAGGCCAAGCGCGCGCAGACGGTCAATGTCGGCGCGCCGGCAGAACGTCCGCGCCGCAGCGACACGCCGAACATCGGCCGGATTGTCGAGATCGACGACCGCGCGCTGCGCGCCGATTGCCGCATCGGGAAATTCGATTGACACATCGATGATGCGTCCCTCGTGCGGTTCGGCGCGGATCGACCGGCCGTCGCCCTCGACAATTTCGATCGGCGCAAGAATTCTGATCAACTCGCGCGGCGCCGGCAGGTCCCTGACACCGGCCTCGACGAGCGCTTGCAGATACAGCGCGGCGCTGCCGTCGAGCGCGGGCAATTCCGGACCGTCGACGTCAACAACAAGATTGTCGATACCCGCAAGGGCAATTGCCGCCATCAAATGCTCGACTGTCGCGATGCGCGTTTCCGCATCGCCGACGCCTGTATTGAAATGCGTGTTCGAGACGGCGTCCGGCAACGCTGCGATTTCGCGCGCGGGGCCGTCGCCGCTGACACGCCTGCGGAATACAACGCCCTGCCCGGCTCCCGCCGGCCGCAATGTTGCGCGCGCATGGACGCCCGAGTGAAGGCCAACGCCCTCAACACTCGCCGGGCGCATGACTGTCGTCTGTGAAATCAACCGCATACCCCGGACCGTGCCCTTACGCGCGGCGCCGGACAAATAACGCATTATTTCGCTCTATTGCCCGCAGAATTAAGGCTGATTCCGTCGGCATCCAGCGCTCAAAACGAGAAACGCCGCCCTTTCGGGCGGCGGTTCCCAACGAGCCGGGCGGCGAGGCTCAGCTGATCTTTTTCTTGCGCAGGAAAGACGGGATCTCGAGTTCGCCCTCGTCGTCCTCGTGGAAGAGATCGCCATGTGCGGTGCGGGTCGGGCGGACTGCCGGATCGTCAACGACGTGGCGCGGCTCTTCCGCCTTCGGACCATTCAAGGATTTTAACAGATCGAGCGCCGCGATTGAGGTGCGCTGAAGCTCTTCGGCCGCCTCGCGGAACGGGTTGCGGGCCGCGCGGTGCGGCTCGGCGTCTAGGGGCGGCACAGGGTTCGACGCCGGGCGCGACGCGGCGTACGAAGATGGACGCGGCGTTGGCATCGCCGCAGCCGAAACCGGCTGCGCGGGCGGGGCTGCCCGTGACCTTGCCGCGAACGCGGCGGCGTCGGCGGGTCCTTCCGTCAGCATGCGTCGGATACGCTCGTGCACGTCGCCAACCGGATTTGCGGCTGTTGGCCCTGTCATGACAGGCGACTGGACAATCGAATGTGCAAGCGGCGCGGATTGCGCCAGCGGATGGCCACGGGCCGGCTCAGTCGTTGTGATGATTGGCGGCAGCGACACGCGCGTTTGCGTGGCGCTTACTTCCGGAGTTTGAGCCGATTCGCGCCACGGCCTCGACACGGCCATTGTCGCCGGGCGCTGTTGATATCCTTGCACGTCGCGCGGGATCGCCTCGATGCCGGTCGCGACGACCGACACGCGCACGCGCCCTTCAAGCTCCTGATTGAACGTCGAGCCGACGATGATGTTGGCGTCGGGATCGACCTCGGCCCGGATGCGGTTGGCGGCCTCGTCGACTTCAAACAGCTTCATGTCCATCGAGCCGGTGATATTGATGAGGACGCCTTTGGCGCCTTTCATAGACACTTCGTCGAGCAGCGGGTTTGAGATCGCCGCTTCCGCCGCCTGGATGGCGCGCTTGTCGCCGGACGCCTCACCCGTGCCCATCATCGCTTTGCCCATCTCGCGCATGACGGTGCGGACGTCGTTGAAGTCGAGATTGATGAGGCCGGGCATGACCATCAGATCGGTGATGCCGCGCACGCCCGAATGCAGAACCTGATCGGCAAGCGCGAAGGCTTCGGCAAACGTCGTGCGCTCCGTCGCGATCGAGAACAGATTCTGGTTCGGAATGATCAACAGCGTATCGACATGCTGTTGCAGCAGTTCAATGCCGGCAAGCGCGATCTTCATCCGCCGCGCGCCCTCAAAGTGAAATGGCTTGGTGACAACGCCGACGGTCAGGATATCGCGCTCTTTCGCCGCCTTGGCGATGACGGGCGCGGCGCCCGTGCCGGTGCCCCCGCCCATGCCCGCCGTGATGAACAGCATGTGCGCGTCGCCGACCTGCTCGAGGATCTCGTCCAGCGTTTCCTCCGCTGCGGCGCGCCCGATGTCGGGGAGCGAGCCAGCGCCGAGGCCTTGCGTGGTGCGCGCGCCAAGCTGGATGCGGCACATCGCTTTGGAGAGGCCAAGCGCCTGCGCGTCCGTGTTCGCGACGACGAACTCGACGCCTTCAAGGCCGCTGTCGACCATGTTGTTAACGGCATTTCCGCCAGCGCCGCCAACGCCGATCACGGAGATGCGGGGCTTAAGCTCGATCAGTTCCGGCACGCTGAGATTCAGTGGCATCGAAGGCTCCGCCCCAAAAATGATGGTTAAGGTGATGTTAAAGGTTCGTTCAGAACCGTTACCAAATCGTTAACGCGCCCTTGCGCCAAGGCTCGCGCGCGTCAAAGAAAAAGCTCTGGTTTGACTAAGTGTTCGTCGCGTTCGCGCGCGCTGTCACGCCCTGAATTCTTGATTTCAGAAATTCTGTCGAAGCCAGCTGCCGACGCCGCCGATAAAGCCGCGCCCGGAGGCAAGGGTCGCGGCGAGGCGTGGCCGGGCGCTTGCTTTTCGGCTTTGCGATTGCAGGCGCGCGGCATGCCGCAATACGCCAAAGGCAACTGCGAACTGCGGCGCGGTTGCCGCTTCCGGTGCGCCGGACATCGGCGCCGGGCGCCCGAGGCGGGTTTTCACCGCGATCAGGCGTTCGGCGGTTTCGCGCGCGCCAACCAGCAGGCTGCCGCCGCCGGTCAGGACGGCGCGGCGCATTGACCGGCGCGCCGCCGCGCCGCCGGGGAGCGCGGCGAGCGTCAGTTCGATAATCTCTTCAAACCGCGGCGCGATCACTTGCGCCATTTCGCTGCGCGAATGGCGCACAATCTCGGCGTCATCGCCGAGCTGCGGAAAATCGAACAGGCGATGCTCGTCGCCCGGCCCGGACAGCGCCGAGCCGTGCAGCGTTTTCATGCGCTCGGCATGTGCGATCGGCGAGCCGAAGATCTGCGCGATGTCGCGCGTGATGTGATCGCCGCCGACACCGATGCCGCCGCAGCCGATCAGCGCGCCACGCTCGAACAGCGCAAAGCTCGTCGAGCGCGCCCCGATATCAACGAGCAGCACGCCGAGCTCTTTCTCGTCGTCGATCAAGACCGCCTCTGCTGCCGCAAACGGCGCCGCGACGATGTCGTCAACCTCGAGACCGCAGCGCGCGAGCATGGATTCGATATTGGCGACATGGCTTTCGCGCATGCCGATGCCAAGAAGCTCCGCGTTGAGGACGGAGCCCGCAAGCCCGACGGGGTCTTCGGGCGCCGGCTCGCCATCAATCGCGGTGCGAATTTTGAATGCGTGCAGCGGGGTTGCGCCGTCGGGTGCCGCCGCGCGCATGCCCTGCGCGAGGCAGTCGGCTATATCGTCGCCGGTAATCACGCCGCCCGACACATCGAGATCAACGCCGATGCGCCGCGTCAATAACGAGCGCCCTGCTGCGGCGACATGAACGCGCCGGATCCGTTCGCCCGCCATGCGCTCGGCGGCTTCGACAGCCGCGCGGATGGCGGCGTCGAAATCCGGCTTGCGGTCGCGCGCGGCGGCGCCGTGCTGGCCGACGCCGGCGACATCGACTTCAAAGTCGCCGTCAATCGCTTCCGTCAGTTCTGCAATGACACAGGCAACTTTCGAGGCGCCGATGTCGAGCGCGGCGATCAGTTTGCGATCATGGGGGCGTCGAACCTGTTTGGCCATTGGCGTTACGCCCAAATTAACTGTGCGGCCTCAGCCAGCCTGCCAGGCTTTAGCCCGCCGCGAGTTTGCCGCCGTCACTCTGCCCGGCTTCAGTTCCGGCTGCGTCAGCGTCGCCCGTACCATCGCGGCGGCGGATGATCATGCGCTCCGGATCGCGAAGGTCGATGTATTCGAGGGGCTGGTCAAGCGTCGATTGCGCGGCATGCAGCAGCGCGAGGTCGCCAACCGCCTTCGCGATATCTGTTTCGGGCAATTTGATCGTGATGTTGTTGCGCAGCCGCAGATTCCAGCGACGGTCGCTGACCCGGATCAGCGCGTAGGTGCGCGTTTGCAACTCGGAATGCGCGCCAAGCGCTTGCAACAGCGCCGCCGCCGCATCCGGCGCGCCGGAGCCAACGATGAGCGGCAGGTTCGAATATTCATAAGCGCCGACGGCGCGGATGACAGCGCCGCTGTCGTCGATGAGGCGAAGATCGCCATTCACCTGCCACACCGCAGCCGGCTCGCGTTCCCGGATCGCGACGACAAGCGTGTCGGGCATAAGCCGCGTAACCGCCGCTGCGCGCACCCAGCCGAGCGATTCGATGCGGTTGCGCGCCTCGCGCAGCGACACCTGCACCATCGGCTCGCCGACAACGGTCCCGAGCGCAGCAAGAATTTCTTCCTGTGTGATCTGATGGGCGCCGCGCAACAGGACGCGCCTGACTTCAAACCCGGCCGACGCCGTCGCCGATCCCGCGGCGCGATCGGCGGCCCGCGCGAGCATGCCGACATAGCCGCCAGCCCAAAGCACGACGAGCAAGAGCGACACGATTACCGCCGACCCCGCAATACCGGCGATCGTATAGTTCTCGAACACCGCCGCGACACGCTGGAACGGCGACAGCTTCTTTTTCGCTTTCCGCTTCACCGCAGGCATGAGGCATCCTCTATGATCCAGGCGCACAGGTCCGGAAACGCAATGCCGCAATGCGCCGCCTGCTCGGGCGTCAGCGACGTTGCCGTCATGCCCGGTTGCGTGTTGATCTCAAGAAAGAAGACCTGTTCGGTCAATGCCGGCGCGTCATAGCGAAAGTCGGAGCGCGTGACGCCGCGGCAGCCGAGGGAGCGGTGCGCAATCAGCGCAAGATCGAGGCAGCGCTTTTCAATCGCCGGCGGGATCGCCGCCGGCAACACATGGCGCGAGCCGCCGGCCGCGTATTTCGCCTCGTAATCGTAAAAGGCGAGATCGGTCGTGATCTCGGTGACGCAGAGCGCGCGGCCGCCCATGACGGCGACCGTTAATTCACGCCCCGGGATGAACTTCTCAACCAGCACCTCGTCACCCAGCGCCCATTGCTCGCTCGACAGTTCCGAGGGCAGACGATTATCGCCTTTGCGGATAATGTGGACGCCAACGGACGATCCTTGCGCGTTTGGCTTGATGACATAAGGGGGCTCCATCGCATGCCCGCCCGCCGCCTCGAAGCGCGACATGACGCGCCCCTCAGGCGAGGGAACGCCGGCGGGCTTCAACACGAGCTTGGTGCGCTGCTTGTCCATCGCCAGCGACGACGCGAGCACGCCCGAATGCGTGTAGGGAATGCCCATCACTTCGAGGAGACCCTGGACGCAGCCGTCCTCACCCCATTGGCCATGGAGCGCGTTGAAGGCGGCGTCGGGTTTGATCTCCGCGAGACGCGCGGCGAGGTCGTGACCGACATCGATTTCAATCGCGTCATATCCCTTTGAACGCAGCGCCTTTGCGCAAGCGGCGCCAGAATTGAGCGAGACTTCCCTCTCTGCTGAAAGACCGCCCTTCAGAACAGCAATGCGCTTGAATTTCACGCCGTCTCTCCAATCCGCTTGATTTCCCAGCGCAACTCAACGCCGGTCTTGTTAAGAACATCTTTACGAAGCCCCTCGACCAGCGTTTCGATATCGGCAGCGCTCGCCTTGCCGCGGTTGATCATGAAATTGCAGTGCTGCTCGGAGACTTGCGCGTCGCCGACGATGCGGCCTCGACCGCCGATTTCGTCTACCAACTGCCACGCTTTGCGCCCGCCAGACTGCGCGGGGTCAGGATTGGCAAAGGTCGAGCCACCGGTTTTTTCGCGGATCGGCTGCGATTTCTCGCGCCGTTCCATGATTGCCGCCATGCGCGCCTCAATGGCGGCCGGGTCGTCCTTGCGGCCTTCGAAGATTGCTTGCGTGAAGATCAATCCCTCGCTCGCGCCGCAATGGCGATAGGCAAATTTCATGTCGGCGTTTTTGAGAACATGGCGCTTGCCAGCGCGATCGAACGCGACCGCTTCGATCAGCACATCCTTCGTCTCCTGTTCATAGGCGCCAGCGTTCATGGCAAGCGCGCCGCCGATCGTGCCGGGGACGCCGCGATAAAACTCAAGGCCCGCCACACCCGCGCGCGCCGCCGCACGCGCAACCTGCGCATCAAGCGCTGCGGCGCCCGCGCGCACGCGCACGCCGTCAACGGCAATCTTCGCGAAGGGCGCACCAAGCCGGACAACAACGCCCCGCACGCCGCCATCGCGCACCAGAAGGTTAGAGCCGACGCCAACGGGATAGACGGGAACACTCGCCGGCGCCTGCTTCAGGAAACTGGCAAGGTCATCCTCGTCCTCCGGCGCAAAGAGCACATCCGCCGGACCGCCAAGGCGAAACCAGGTGATCGCTGACATGTCGGCCTGGCTGACATATCGGCCGCGGATAGGAGGGAGGCCGGTAATCATTTGATGCGGCTCAACGCATCCGCCAATCCATTCGCATGCTTCGTAATATCGCCGGCGCCGAGGCACACGACATAGTCGCCCTTCTCGGCGACGCTCGCGATCTCCTTCGGCAAATCGCTCAGCGACGCGAGCGCGCGCACGTCGCGGTGGCCTTGGGCGGCGGCGCCGGCGACGAAGGCGCTTTGCGTCACGCCCTCAATCGGCGCTTCTCCGGCGGCGTAGACGTCTGTGACGAAAGCGATGTCAGCCTCATTCAGGCAGGAGCAGAACTGGTCCATCAGGTCGCGAAGGCGCGTGTAGCGATGCGGCTGGACGACAGCGATGATCTTCCCGCGCGCGACTTGCCTTGCGGCGCGCAGGACGGCGGCGATCTCGACCGGATGGTGGCCGTAATCGTCGATGATCGTCGCGCCGTTCCACTCGCCAACCTTGGTAAAGCGCCGCTTGACCCCCGCAAAGCTGGCAAAGCCGTTGCGGATCGCCTCGTCGCTCGCCCCGACTTTTCGCGCGACGATGGCGGCGGCGAGCGCGTTCAGCACGTTGTGAACGCCGGGCATTGGCAGGCGGACGCCGTCGATGCGGCTGTTGGGGCCGCCGCGCACGCGGAAGACAATATCAAACCGCGCCGCGCCGCCATCGAAGGAGATCGCTTCGGCGCGAACGTCCGCCTGCGGATTGGTTCCGTAGGTGATGAGGCGCCGGTCGGTCACGCGCCCGACAAGCGCCTGCACCTCCGGATGGTCGAGGCAGACAACGCCATATCCATAGAATGGCAGGTTCTCGATGAACTGGTCGAAACCCTTTTTCAGCGCCTCGAAGCCGCCCCAGTGATCGAGATGTTCGGGGTCGATATTGGTGACAATCGCGACTGTCGTCGGCAGGCGCAGGAACGAGCCGTCGGATTCGTCCGCCTCGACGACCATCCAGTCGCCCTCGCCAATGCGCGCATTGGCGCCATAGGCGTTGATGATGCCGCCATTGATGACGGTCGGGTCGAGCTTTGCCGCATCGAGGAGCGCTGCGACCATCGTTGTCGTCGTCGTTTTCCCGTGCGTGCCGGCAACCGAAATCGTCCATTTCAGCCGCATCAGTTCCGCGAGCATATCGGCTCTGCGCACGACGGGGATGTGACGCGCGCGCGCCGCGAGGATTTCGGGATTGTCGCGTCCGATCGCGGTCGAGACAACAACGGCGCCCGCGCCATCGATATTCTTCGCGGCGTGACCAATGACAACCGGAATGCCCTTGTCACGCAATTGCTGGACATTGGCGCCGTCGGCAACGTCGGACCCGCGCACGTCATAGCCGAGATTTTTCATCACGGCGGCAATGCCTGACATGCCGATGCCGCCGACACCGACAAAGTGCATGACGCCGACATTGAACGGCAATCTGACCTTGATATTCCGCGCCTCGCTCATGCCGCCGCCTTTCGATCTGCTGCGGCGATCTTGACAACAAGGTCAGCGAGCGCCGAGACCGCATCCGGCTTCACGCGGCCCCTTGCCAATGCCGCCATGCTGGCCAGCCGCTGACCATCGCCAAGAAGCGACTGAAGTTCCGCTGTCAGCGCTTCTGCCTTAAAATCTGCTTCGGCAATTCTCACCGCTGCGCCGACATCGGCGAGCGCGCGGGCGTTGCCGGTCTGGTGATCGTCCATCGCAATGCCGAGCGGCACAAGGATCGAGGGGCGCCCGATCGCCGACAATTCGGTCACGGTCGAGGCGCCCGCGCGCGCGATGACGAGATGCGCGCCAGCGATGCGCATCGGCAAGTCCTTGAAGAACGGCGCAAGATCCGCTGCAACGCCTGCGCCCCGATAGATGGCGGCGACCGCCTCGGTTTCAGCGTCGCGCGCCTGTTGGACGATCGACAGACGCCGCCGCAGCGCCTCGGGCAGCGCGGCAATTGCAGCAGGAACGATGGTTGAGAACAGCGCTGCACCCTGACTTCCGCCGAACACGAGCAGGGTGATGGGGCTGTCATTGAGAGGCATCGCATAGGGAATGCGCGCCGCCTCGCGCACGGCGTCGCGGACGGGGTTGCCGACTTCGATGATTTGCGCGCGCGGGTTGGCGGGAGCCTTTTCCAGAACCGGAAACCCGTGCGCCAGAAATGCGGCCGAGCCGAGCGACATCCGGTTTGCCCGGCCGAGGACGCCATTTTGTTCGTGTACGCCATAAGGAATGCCGAGAATTGCCGCCGCCTTTGTCGCCGGAAACGACGGATACCCGCCAAAGCCGACAACCGCCGCGACGCGCCGGCGCCGGAATTCGCCGATCGTTGTCATCAGCCCGCCTGCCAGCGACAAGGCGGCTGCGGCTTTCGCGACCGGGCCGCCAATCGAAGGGCTCGCGGCGGAGATCAGGAAGCGCTCGTCAGCTGGAAAATTCCCCGCATAACGCTCCCCGCGCGCATCGGTGACGAGAAGCACGCGGCATCCGCGCCGCTTGAGTTCCTGCGCCAGCGCTTCGGCCGGGAACATGTGGCCGCCGGTGCCGCCGGCGGCGAGCGCCACGGGTCTGCCCGCGTGCACGGTCATGGCATGATGTCCTTGCGCCGGTCGGCGAGCGACTGCCTGCGCGTCAAGGCGAGGATGAGCCCGACGGTCAGCGACGCGGCAATCAGGGACGAGCCGCCAGCAGAAATGAACGGCAAGGTCATCCCCTTGGCGGGCAGCGCGCGCAAGTTGACGCCGATATTGATAAGGCATTGCAGGCCGATCAGCGCGGAAAGTCCGCACACTGCCGTTTGTGCAAAGACACCGCGCAAGC
>JBJXFO010000022.1:0-44037 GCA_046154725.1 Parvularculaceae bacterium
ACGCGGGCCGATCTTTCGGCGTAAACTTTCCCCCGAAGGGCGTATCCGGTTTTAGCTGAAGTTTCCCTCAGTTGTTCCGAACCGAAAGGCACGTTCCCACGCGTTACTCACCCGTCTGCCGCTCCCCCCCATCAAGCAAGCCCGATGGGCTTGCTTGATAATTTGAAGTTTCCTTCAAGCTTGCTTGAAGGAGGGGCGCTCGACTTGCATGTGTTAAGCTTGCCGCCAGCGTTCGTCCTGAGCCAGGATCAAACTCTCAAGTTGAGTTTGTGGATCCAGTGTCGGGTGGAAACCCGACGCTCATCTTATTACTGACGTGTCGCAAAACCAAGCTCCCGAATGAACGGAAGTATTTGGTTTTACTTTAGAAACGTCAGCGGATGACTGATCCGGCTTCGAGCCCTAAGGCTCCGCCAGGACGTCGCCGCCCACGTTTCTCTTCCTCTATTCACTTGTCAAAGAGCCGACGGCCAAACCCGGAAAACACCGAATCCAGCCGACAAAAAAGCCGACACTCCCGAGACCGCCCCTAAGACCTTCCAGCTCTCGCTGTCCGGCTTCAGGCGGCCATCCCGGCCGCGTCGGAGGAGCGGGGATGTAGTCGCCCGTTTCTCCGCTGTCAACGCAAATTCAATCTTTTTTTTCTGCCGCCAGTACCACAACAAAAACATCGGGTTACGGGAAACAGACCCATCCGGCGGAAAAAGTCACCGCACGTCAGGGCTCAAAAAACGCTGAGGAATTGAAGGTAGGGAAAAGGCGCGCGCAGTGCAAGGCCTATTTTCACCCAGCGCTTTGGTTAAGAAAAGGTAAACCGTTCGAACCCGCACTCATTACGCCCACCAGACGCTCATCAGACGCCGCCCTCAGCGGGTCTGCGGTCACCACCTAATTCGTGTACAGAGCAAGACGCCAAATCAGCCGCATGAACTTTTCGTGAACCGGCGATCCATTCGCTGGCCCGCGCGTACCTAGCCTGCAACGCCAACAACGGAGGATTTCTCATGGCGCTCAAGCTTCTCGCGGCCATCGCCGCGCTCGGCCTCGCCTCGGCCCCGGCCTTTGCGGGTCATCATGAAGACAAGAAAGGCGGCATCGCTAAAGGCGACATCGTCGATACTGCCATTGCGGCCGGACAATTTACGACGCTGATCGCTGCGGTTCAGGCGGCCGGGCTTGAAGAAGCCCTGCGCGCGGAAGGCAAAAAGACCGTTTTTGCTCCGACAGATGCGGCCTTTGCGGCCCTTCCGGCGGGAACGGTCGAATCCCTGTTGAAGCCGGAAAACAAGGCGCAGCTCACGGCGATCTTGCTCTACCATGTGGTTGACGGCAAAACGAAGTCTGCGGACCTTGCCGGCAAGCAGTTGAACGTCAAAACGCTGAATGGCGCTGAAGTCGCGATCGACGCCCGTAACGGCGTCAGGGTTGGCGCTGCAAACGTTGTCACCGCCGACATCTATGCGTCGAACGGCGTCATTCACGTCATCGACACGGTGCTTTTGCCGCCCGCGGCTAAGTAAAGTCAGCGGGTCTTCAGCAGGCTGACGACTGGAAAAGCGCGCTTCGGCGCGCTTTTTTCATGAGGCGATGTATTCGCGAAGCGCGGCCGATTCCCGCTCGGAATTGTCGATTTTTCGCTTGACGACATCGCCGATCGAAATGACGCCGATGAGCTGCCCGCCCTCCACTACCGGCATATGCCGGATGCGGCGCTCCGTCATTTTGGCGAGGATGTCGTCGAGCATTGCCTCCGGTCCGCAGGTGATCGGCGTCGGCGTCATGCAGTCTGCAACACGGCGCGACAGCGCTGCCGCGCCCTCAATCCGTATACGGCGGACAACGTCGCGTTCAGACAGGATGCCGGCGACTTTGCCGTCGTTGTCCTTGACTATGACCGCGCCGATATTCTTCTCGCCGAGCAGATCGACCGCATCTTTGACAGTCATCGACACCGACACGGCAAAGACGTCGGCGCCCTTTGACTGAAGGATATTGATGGCCTTCACGATCACCTCCGAATTTAGCCCTGATCCTGCGCTTGATCGCGGCAAAATCAACTGCAATTCGCGCCGATTTATGATGCGGCGCCGCAATCGGCGCTGGCGGCAAATTGTGGGGGTTAAACTCGCCGGTCAACCGCGCCTGTCAAATAATGGAAACGCTATCAGGCCGAAAAGATATCCGCCGACATGCGCTTGCCAGGCAACGTCAACGCCGCCAGCGCCAAAGCCGGGACCGACGACGGCAACGGAGGCGTTAATTGCAATGACGACGGCTGACCAGACGAGCACCGACCGGTCCATAAGCGGAACGCGGTGAACGACCGGTCCCGCGGCGGGATTTTGAAACGCAAACCGGACAAGCCCGCCAAGAAGCCCTGTGACGCCGCCAGACGCGCCAACGAGGATTGTCGGGTCCGACGCATGAAAAGCAGAAAAAAAGAGTGCGCCCGCCGCGCCGGACAGCGCGAAAAAGAGCAGAAAAAACGGCGCGTTGCCCAAGCGTCGCGCCACCGGCGTGCCGAACACAACGAACCACAGGCTGTTGAACAGAAGGTGCGCGAGAGACGCGTGGATCAGGATATGCGTAAACAGCGGCGCGAGCCACGCAAGGATGCCCCCGTCCCCGCCCCAGATTGGTCCGGCGAAAAACCGCGCGGGGGAAAGTCCAAGCGACCCGCCCAGGAGCCACACCGCGGCGCGCGGTGCGACCGAAAAAGCGGCAAACACGGCAGCGAGCGCGAGCGCAGTGTAGGCGACGACTGGCGGCACATTGAACAGGCGCGCCGCGTCCTCGCGGCCGAGCGGCGCGCGAGGACCGGCGGCGCGCTGTTGGCCCTGATTGCCCTTATCGGTGTTGCCGTTATCGGTCATTCGCGCGCGCATCCGTCGTTTTCCGCCCCCAGGTCAGGCCCGCGCTGCGCGCAGAAAATGGGCAATCATCAGCCCATCTAGGGACAGGCGCGCGCCCGAGGCAAACCTTTGTTCACACTGACCGCTTAGGATTGGCGCAGTTCAATGCATTGTTAACCCTGATCGCCATGTCAAAAGATAGCGACCCCCGCCTCGCTCCCCCCGCTTTGCCCGCCGATCTTTCGGAGGACGAGCGCCGGCGTTTTCGCCGGGTCGATCTGACGATCAAGGCGCGCGTTCTCAAGGAGAACGGCGAGGAAGAGCCTTGCCTTGTCGTCAACATCTCTGCGGGCGGCGCCCTTTTGAAAGCGGTTAATCCGCCCGGCGCCGGCGAGCATGTTGTTCTCTACATCGACGAAGTCGGCCGCCATGAAGGCCAGGTGATCCGCTCGGCAAAACACTTCTTCGCTGTCGATTATCGCGGGCGGCGCGCGAAAACGAAGCGCACGGCCGATAACCTGACGCAAACGCTGAACAACCGGCACATGCACCTTGACCGCCGCGCTGCGCCGCGCATCCGCACCGATCAGGAAACGGTCCTTACGCTCGAAAATGGCGAATCGATTGCCTGCGAGATCCTCGATATTTCGCTGACCGGCGCTTCGATCGCGATCGATCCGCGCCCGGAGCTTGGCCTCAAGGTGACTGTCGGGCGCATGGTCGGCAAGATCGTGCGGCGGCACGAGAAAGGCGTCGGCATCGTCTTTACGGGCCCTGCCGGCAAAATGGAGGAAATCATCGAAAGCACGCGGCCAATCGACGAGCCGCCGACTTTCGGCCCGGCATTTGCAACGCCCTTTGGCAAGAAAGGGTCACCCCTATGACCCCGAACTTGCGGAGCTGAAGGGCATGTTCGCCGACAACTGGTGTCTTAAATCGAACGATCAGGTGTTCGGACCTTATACGTCCGAACAATTGCGAAAATTTGCGCATGAAGGACGCTTCGCGGCAACGTCGCTGATTGCGCCGGCAGGCAGCCGCGACTGGCGCGAGGCGCGCGACGAAACATCGTTCTCCTCGTTCTTCGGCGTGGCCCCAGCGCCCGCCAAATCGCAGAGACCAGCCGCCAGCGAGCCGCGCCGGCCGCGCGCGTTCGGCCATGTCGGGCAAACTCCGGCGTCTACAGAGCAAACAGGACCTGCCAATTTTATTTTGATCTTTGATGTCGTCAACGCTGCGGCGAGCCGGATCGAGCCGTCGCTGCAAAGTCTCGGCGCCGCGTTTCGTCTTGCCGACAATGTCTGGACCGTCAGCTGCGCACTGACGGCGATCGGCGTGCGCAACGCGGTTGCGCCATTTCTGCGGCCGAACGAATCCCTGTTTGTCGTCGATGCGACAAACGGGCGGACGTCGTGGCAGAATTACGCGCCCGAGGCCCATTCAAAAATCTCCGCCGCCTTCGTTCACGGCAAGCGCTGAGCGCCCAGCGCTCACCACATCGGCGAATCGTTAATTTGGCGCGCGGCGCGCGCTTTAATACGCGGTTTGAGTCTTCCGCGTGACATTCGCCATTTTTCACGCGGACCCCCTCGCGCATCCCGGCGAACGCCCATAGCGTCCTTGCGAGTGAGTTTGGCGTTCCCCTAACCGGCAGCCGAATGCGCAAGCAAAAGTTTAGTAACGCCCGCCCGCGGCTGCTTCGCCACCTCCTCTTTGCTCGCTTCCCTTTTCAGTTTCTTGTCGATCGCTTGCCGGGTTGTTCCGGCGGCGACGGTTCAACGCCTTAGAAGGAGAGAGTTGATGGCGAAACGCTCCGCCCAGGCCCGCCGCAGACAACAGCGGACACCCGTCGATCACGCGGGCCAGCACGAGGAGAGCCCTTACGGCGACAATGTTCGCCGCCTGTTCGAAGAGCCTGGCTGGACGCCGCTTGGCCACCAGCCGGGACAGCAAAACGGGCAGCACCATGGGCAGCAATCGGGGAGCCCCGAGGAGCGCGAAACCAAATATCGAAAGAACATCAGGCCGCAGAACGATGCGCAAGCGGTCATGATGGAGGCGATCGACAAATCGCCCCTCGTCTTTGCCGCCGGCGCGGCCGGCACTGGCAAGACGTATCTCGCGGTCGCCAAGGGCGTTGAGGCTCTTGAGTCAGGGCGCGTCAGGCGAATCGTGCTGTCGCGTCCCGCTGTCGAGGCGGGGGAGAGCCTTGGTTTTCTCCCGGGCGATATGACGGAAAAACTATCTCCCTATTTGCGGCCGCTCTACGACGCGCTTTGCGATCGCCTCTCGGGCAAACGGCTGAAGTCGCTGATCGCCGAGAGCGTCATCGAGATCGCGCCGATTGCCTACATGCGAGGCCGGACGCTCAACAACGCCTATGTTGTCATCGATGAAGCGCAAAACTGCACTTACGGTCAGTTGAAAATGCTGCTGACGCGCCTTGGCTGGAATTCAACGATGGTGGTCACGGGCGATCCGGCGCAGACCGATCTTTTGCCGGGCATGTCGGGACTTGAAGACGTGATCACGCGGCTTGGCGCAATCGAGCAGGTTTCCGTTGTCCGCTTTACGAGGTCTGACGTTGTCCGCCACCCGCTGGTTGCCGAGATGATCGACGCGCTCTGATGGCCGGGAATTGGACTATCTGACATTTGGCCGACGCGGCGCGGGCATGCTAGGCTCGCGCCGCGAAAGCAATAGTCAGGCAACGGTCGAAAAAGATGGCGGGAAACGGGATTGGCGGCGAAGAGGTTCGTCAGGAATCGAGCTGGCGGTATCCGCTTGGCATTTTTCTGGCGACGCTCATCCTTTGCGCCATTTTTCTTTATTACTATGTCGGTCCGAGCGTCGATGAGATCGGCGGCAATGTGCCGAGCCCAGCGATCAGCGAGGAGCCGATTGCGGTTGCCGTCGGCGACATGAATTTTGCTTTTCCGGCGAATTACACAATTTATCCGCGTGACCGGCGCGGCGGCCCGCGCGAAGAAGTCTGGCTCTATGCGCTGTGGCCAACCTTGTCCGGCTATGCGCCGTCGCGGCGCGAGGATTTCATCGAGAACGCGCCCGATACCCGCCGCGTCGATATCCTGATCGCGCAGCGCACCTCGCCCTTCACCGAGCGCGAGCGCATTGACATTCTCTATATGCCGCAGACGATCGATCAACGCGGATCGCGCACGCCCTTCAATCTCATCAAATATGAATTCAAGGAACAACGCGCCAACGTGCCCACGAGCGGCTATGCAGACGCCGAACTCTATCTTGGCGAAAGCGATGATGCGCAGGTGATCGCCTTGTTCTGCTACAAACAGCGTGACGATCTGCCAAGCCCGGAATGCTGGCGCGAGCTTGAATTGAGCCCCGCTGTAACGCTGACCTATCGCTTCAAGCGCCCTTACCTCGCCGAATGGCGCAAGATCGATGCGGAAGTCCGCGCCTTTGTCGCCAAGCGCGCAGTCAGCTGAGGCGGCCGCAAGCGCGCATTTGGCAGCGTGCGGGGCCGTCTTATTCGCGGCCGAAGACAGCGCCCATCGCCGTCATCAGCACCGGCGCCGACGCCGCGCCGACAAGCAGCACTGCTGCAGTAAATAAAGCCGCTTCGGACCCCGCCTCCCACAATCCCGCAGCGTCCGCCGATGCAAGCGCTGCGGCGGCGAGAACGCTTGCCGCGGCATAGCTTGACGCGCTGTCGGCGATCGCCCTGCCCGTGACATCGAGCGCCTTGCGCCGGGGGCTGCGATTGTCGCGCCACGCAAGGACGATGTGGGAATAGATCACGGCGGCAAGCGCGGCGGCGATAACGCGCACATTCTCGGCCGGCGCTTCCGCCAGCAGCCGCTCGGCGCCCCACAACGACAGGCGCGTTCCAACAATCAGCATAATGACCAACAGCAGCGCGCTGCGCACCGAAACAAACGCCACCAGTGCGACCGCAAAGGCGGCCGCGATAATGACAATTTCCGCCAGCGAGGCCGCCGACGCAGCGTCAAAGCCTGTCACCACGGTCGCGATCAGCAGGATCGCACTTGCCGCAATTGACGTGCTCGGCGGCGCGGTCGCGCGCAATGCACGCAGCAAGGGCGCCAATCCGGCGCGCCGGCGATTTTCTTCAATCGCTGTCATTTCGGTCGGCGCCTTGAGCGCCAGTGCGGCGGCCCCCATCAGGATCGACGCGACAAGTCCCACAGCCATCACGCCAGCGCCAACATACGCCGCAGACTGGAGCGGCATTCCCGCGAGAAATGCGCCGGCGCCAAGGGCAACAATCGCGAGGCAGACCGACAGCAAGGCCGGCGCAGAAATTGCTCGCACCGCGCGCGCGGCAGCGACGGCGCCGCCAGCGCCGCCGGAAAACTCAGCGCAATAAACATTGGCGAGAAAGACGCAGAACGCCGCGCCAATCGCGGCGGAGAAACCAAGCGCTGCGCCTGCGGCCGGCACGGCGCCCGATCTCGCAGCCTCCAGCGCAATGATCGATAGCCCGCCCGCCGCGCCAAGCGTTACCGCGCACAACCCAACGACTGCGAGGCGCAAGGCCCCGCGCCAGAGCGGCGCACAAAGAGACAGCGCTCCGGTGACAATCGCGGCGCCGGCAAAAGCAATATCGACGCTGAACGATGCCGGCTCAAAGCCGCTTTGGATAGCGATCCGGCGCACCGCAAGAATAAGCCCCGCCGCCACGCCAGAATAGAACAGTCGAAGCCAGACATTGCGCGGCGCCATGGAAGCGATTGCCGCAGGCGCCGTTGTCATGACCGCGAGCGCTGCAAGATAGGAATATCCGACGGACGCAAACGACGCCGGGGCGCCGCGAAAGGCGCTGGCCGTCAACGCCGCCAGTCCTATGGCGATGACCGACGAGACCAGCAGCGGACGACCCGCGGCAAGGTCCCCGAGGACGCTGAAACTGCGCTCACGCAAAGGCTCGCCCCAACCTGCACTTCGTCAATTGGCGCGTTCCGGCAGGTCCTCGTCCAGAATCGCCATGTTGAACTGGTAGCAGAGGTCGCCATCTTCCTCGTCCTTAAAAATAACGCCGAGGAACTCCTCGCCGACGAAAACTTCGGCGGAATCTTTTTTGTTGGGACGACCCCGCACGCTGAGGTTGCCGACCCCGAATTTTGATCGGAAGTATTGTTGAAGACGCGCAATTTCAATGGGAGTCATCGGACTTCAAACCCTGCTGCCTGAACTTTCATAGACGCATCCGCGGCCGGCGCAAACCGGGTCCCTTTTTCTGCGACGACTTGCGTCTCGCGCTTCAGGCGGCGCACGTGCGACAGTTGACCGCGAGAAGAGCGACCGCTCATTAAAGAACGAAGGAGCTTGCCGATGCGGTTACCCTTGCTGATTGCCTGCGCTGGCCTCCTCGCCGCCTGCGGTAACGGAGCTCCGGGCGGCCCCGCCCCAAAAGGGAAAGCCTGCGCCGCCAGCGGCCAAGGTCCGGTCCGGGTCGAGAACGCGTGGATGCGCGCGCAAAGTGACCCTGGCGGGATGAGCGCGGCCTATTTCACCATATGCAATGCGACCTCGGAAAGCGTCACCATTGAGGGCGTCGCGGCCCCTGCTGCCGGCCTGATCGAACTGCACGAAACATCGCGCGACACGGCCGGGGTTGTATCGATGGCGCCAACTGGCCCTATCGTGCTGGCGGCCGGCGAGGAAGCTGTCTTTGAACCCGGTGGCAAGCACGCGATGATGATGAACCTGATCGCGCCGATCGACGCCGGATCACCACAAACCTTGACGATTGAACTGGCTGGCGGCGAGAGCGTAACCGTCGATGCGATGGTCATGACGGCCGCAGACGCTGCCTCGCACCATCACTGATCGCGGCATCAATCGAAGCTCTGGTCCATCGATTTTGCCGGCGTCGCGGCGCAGTCGCCAACCGGCTTTGCCGGCACGCCAGCGACCGTGCAGCCAGCCTTGACCGCGTGCAGCACAACACTGCCGGCGGCAACTTTGGCGTTCTCGCCGATTTCGATATTGCCGAGCACCTTTGCGCCAACGCTGATCAGCGCGCCACGGCGGATCTTCGGATGACGGTCGCCGACTTCCTTGCCGGTCCCGCCGAGCGTGACGTTCTGCAGGATAGACACATCGTCCTCGATGACCGCCGTTTCGCCGATGACGACGCCGGTTGCGTGGTCGATGAAGACGCCCTTGCCGATTTTTGTGGCGGGATGGATATCGACCTGAAACAGCTCCGACATGCGGCTTTGCAGGTAAAGCGCGAGCGGGCGGCGATCATGACGCCATAACCAGTTGGCGACGCGCTGCGCTTGCAGCGAAAGATATCCTTTAAAATAAAGGAACGGCTGAACGTAATCATTGCACGCCGGGTCGCGTTCATAGACTGCCAGAATGTCGGCGACGCCGGCAGAGACAATCGCCGGCTCGTCGCGATAGGCGTCCAGAAAGATCTCGCGCCACAACATGGCGTTCATGTCGGCGTCGGCAACCTTGTGCGCGAGGCGATATGACAGCGCATCTTCAAATGTCTGATGGTTGAGAATGTTCGCGTGCAAAAAGCTCCCCAACGCCGGCTCGCGTGCGGCCATCCCTGAGGCTTCCGACCGCATCCGCGGCCATGTCTGGTTGACTGCCAGCTTGATGACTTTTGAAACCGACATCGTCCGTCTCTGTCCTTCAGGGGCGCATCAGGATCAATCGCGCAACTTCTTCGGGAAGCCGTCCCGCCTGCGCCAGCGCCTTCGCTTTCAACACCATGATTATAGTCAGCGAATCGCGAATGTCTCCCCGCAGCACCAGTTCGTGAAGTTCAGAAAAGCTAAGGCTTTTGAGAGCTAGCACTTCATCGGGCTCGGGCGCGGCGGCCCCAGCTTCGAGGCCCCACGCCAGAAAACATGCACTTTTTTCATCGGTGACCGAGTTCGACACATCAAAGTCGGCGAACCTCAGCCAATGCGCCGCGCGATAGCCGGTCTCTTCCCGCAATTCGCGGCGCGCCGCCTCCAGCGGGTCTTCGTCCGACTTGCCCCCGCCTTCCGGCAATTCCCAGCTATAGGCGTCGTGCGGAAAGCGGTGCTGCCCGACCAGTATCGTCATGCCGTTTGCGTCAATCGGCAGGACGCCGACCGCCTGATTGGCGAATGTAACGACGCCATATTCGCCAGCCGAGCCGTCGGGCCGCGTAACGCCGTAGTCGGCAACCTCGATCCATGGATTGGCGAAGGCGCTGCGCGCGCGGGTCACCAGCCACGGGCCAATGCGCGCCCCTGGCTTGTAGCTGCTCACGCTGGCGCCTTCTTTCGCACCGGCACAGGTAGCTGGCAGACATCCAGAAAGCCGGGACGAAAATGAAAGAACGCCTCCGGCCGGTTGCGCCGGGCCTCGGCAAATTCGGCAAAGACCGGGCGCGCGCTATCCAGTATTTCAAAAGTCGCGCGCGCATCGGGCGCAATGTCGGCGGCAACGCGGATCGAAACGATGCGCTCGCCAAGGTCGTCGGTCTTGGTCGCTGGCGGCTCGACGCGTCGCAGCGCCTGCAGATGCGCCATGCCGTCGATTACCCGTCCGAACACGGACATATTGCGGTCGAGATAGCGTTGCGCCTGGAGCGCGACATAAAATTCCGTAGACGCCGTATCGCGCGCATCCTCGCGCCCGAAGGCAAAAGCGCCCGGGCAATGGAGATGCCAGGCGGTTCCGGCGCTTGCATCAAAGCCTGCCGGCAAGCTCGCCGTAAAACCAACTTGCGGCGCAAACCCGTCAGCATCGCCAAGCGCGTCAAAAGACTGGCCCGGCGCCAGCGGCCCTTCGAATTCGGCTTTCAGTGTCTTTTTCGATGTTTTCGTCTTGCGCTCGCTGAACGGGTCGCCGCCTTGGGCGACAAAGCCGTCAATGACACGGTAAAATGACAAACCATCATAAAAGCCCTCGCGTGCGAGCTTCCTGACCTGTTTCACATGCGCTGGCGCAAGCGCCGGCGAAAGCGCGATATGCACTTTGCCGCGCTCAAGCTCGAAGACAAGTAGCTCCTCAGCCGGTATCTCGCGCCAGTCTTCCGCCACCGTGGCGGCAAGGATATCGGCGCCCGATTTTTTGCCTTCAAGCGCATCGGCCAAGGCGGGCGCGCTGAACAATGCGGCCGCGACTGACAAGACTGTAAAGCGCATCCCCTACCCTCTCCCGCGATAAGGCGCGACGCCGGGATCGGTAAGCCATAGCCCTTCTGGCGGCGCGCCGGTCTGAAAAAACACGTCAATCGGAATGCCGCCGCGCGGATACCAATACCCCGCGATGCGCAGCCAACGCGGCTTTGCAACGGCGATGATCCGGTTTGCGATCGTCAGCGTGCAATCCTCGTGAAACGCGCCGTGATTGCGAAACGCGCCGAGAAAAAGCTTCAGCGATTTCGATTCGACAAGGCGCTTTTCCGGCGCGTAGTCGATCACCAGATGAGCAAAATCCGGCTGCCCGGTCACCGGACACAATGAGGTAAATTCCGGCGCGGTGAAACGCGCCAGAAAAAGCGTGCCGGCTTGCGGATTTGGCACGGTCTCCAGCACCGCGTCGTCCGGTGAGCCCGGCGCCTCGATTGTGCGGCCAAGCTGGCGGAGCGACGGTTTAGCGGCGCCCTTTGGCGCAACAAGCCGCTTGGCGCGCGCGCCCGCAGCCTTGCTATTGTCGATCGACGTCACATCGCACCCTTGGCAAATGGGGACCCGGCGCGCCGCGGCGCAGGCAGCTTTCGACCAGTAGGTAACTGCGCCCGGACAGGGCGTAAAGCGCCGCCAAAGCGATGGACAAGCCCGGCGCCCTTTTCTATAAGCCGCCCTCCGGACGGTTGCTCGCTCGCTTGCCGCCCCTGCCCAGGTAGCTCAGTTGGTAGAGCAGCGGATTGAAAATCCGCGTGTCGCTGGTTCAATTCCGGCCCTGGGCACCATTCACATGTTTTCCCCAGTCCACAGATTTCCACAGAAGACCAATAAGCCAAATTTACTCATAGGCTTAGCATCCACAGACCGCTGTGGGCGCCTGCGCTGGTCTCCGCGCGCCGACGATTTTTCTTGGTAGAAATCCTGGCTTAGCGTCGGCGCATTGGTATGCGGCGCCGACAGTTCGATTCCGGCAGTCGGGATCGAACCGCCGACCGAGGCGAGACGGAAATTTCTGAGATACCAACCGCGCCCTTGGTACAGCGCCCAATGACGGAACGGATGCGGGAATCGAAAATGAAACTGACCAAAACCGATTGCGAGCGCGCACGACCGGCCGGCGTCGTCAGGAAGCTTTCTGACGGCGGCGGCTTGCAGCTTTGGGTACAAAATCCGCGCGGCAAATACTGGCGCTTCGCCTACAAGTTCGCCGGCAAGCAGAAGGTGCTCGCGATCGGCGCCTATCCGGCGGTGACGCTCGAGCAGGCGCGCGAGGCCGCCGCAAAGGCCCGCGCCCAAGTGGCGGAGGGCAAAGACCCGGCCGAGCTGAAAAAGCTGAGAAGCAGGCGATCGCGGCACGCGCCGTCACCTTTCGCGACATCGCTCTCGAATACCTCGCGCGCCTCCGCAAGGAGGGCCGGGCGAGTTCGACCATCTCGAAGAATGAATGGCTGCTCGATTTCGCCTATCCGGATATCGGCGACCGGCCGATCATCGACATCAAACCGGCGCACGTCCTCGAAGCGCTTCGCAAAGTCGAGGCGCGCGGCCGGCTCGAATCGGCGCGCCGACTGCGGTCGACCATCGGCTCGGTCTTCCGCTACGCCGTCGCCACTGCACGCGCCGAGCTTGATCCGACCGTTGCCCTGCAAGGCGCCTTGCTGACGCCGAGAGTGAAACCGCGCGCCGCGATCACCGAACCGCGGGCGCTCGGCGGTATCCTCCGTGCGATCGACGGCTTCGATGGACAGCCGACGATCCGTGCAGCCTTGCAGCTCATGCCGATCCTCTTCCCGCGGCCCGGCGAGCTGCGTCTCTCAGAATGGAACGAGTTCGACTTCGAAAAGGGCGTCTGGACCATCCCGGCGGCGAAAATGAAAATGCGCCGGCCGCATCACACGCCGCTCCCGCCGCAAGCAATTGAAATCCAGCACGCGCTGCGGCGGATCAGCGGCGGCGCGCTCGTGTTCCCGGGCCTTCGTTCGGCTGAGCGTGCGATCTCCGACGGCGCGATGATCGCCGCGCTCCGCCGCATGGGATATGGCGCCGATGAAGTCTGCCCGCACGGCTTCTGCGCTACCGCTTCAACGCTCCTCAACGAGTCCGGCAAATGGCACCCCGACGCCATCGAGCGCCAGCTCGCCTGTGAATCGGCGTCGAAAATTGACCGCTTTCAAACTGGCGAGAACCAATTGGCATTATTGAAGTTTTGACGGAACACCTGGGGTCACGATCGGCGCCGATGGTGACCCCCACATTTTTCAGAATTTCTTTGTCGAATCCAATGCTTGTTTCAAATCGCCGGAGGGTCAATTTTGGGAGCCGATTCACAGGCCTTCTTGAGCAACGTCACAATAGTTGGTCTCGGGGGGGGGGAAGCGGCGTCTATCTCTGCGGATCGGGCACCTGTTCCGCCTCGCCTTCCCGCGGCTGAGGGTCGCCGAATCCCTCCTGCCCGTTTTGCAGGAATTCCGACCAGTCCTCAGTCTCCCAAAAGCGCTCGTCAAGCAATGAATTGCGCATGGGCTCCGGGATCGCTGAGTCGAGCAGCTTCTTCTGTTCCTCGCGCGAGGCGACGAAGGTCGCGAGATGCGCGAGGTCTTTGCCCGAAAGATCGATCACATAGCCTAGCTCTAACGACTGGAACTCAACCATCGCCGGGGCGCCGCGCCAAATGCGGGCAGCAAACTCCAGCGGATCGGGCTTTACAAAGTCGTCCGCCGCGTCGAGCACCGGTCCAGCCTTACCGCCAACGCCGTTGATCGAGTGACAAAGGACGCAGCCTTTCTGCACGAACAAGTCACGTCCGGTTGCGGCGTCACCTACGAGCGCTGCTGCTGCGGTGTCTCCTGAATCTTCCGGTGCTTTGGCGCAGGCGGCGAGCATAAAAAAAGCAATGAAAAAAATTGTGGCGCGCATCCGAAAAGCCCTCCGATAGACGCAAGATGCGCCGCGCCGGATACCGGATCAAGAGCTGTTTTCAGCAGAAATGCCAAGCGCGTGCGTCTTTCCCCCAGGCCCAAGAGAGTCCTTCTTAAAAGTGCAGTTTGGCGCGCCACCCGGTTTGACGCACACCGCGTGTCTTGCGTGAAATCACCCTCCAGCGGCGCCTTAAGACGGGGGTTGAAACCGCCGAATATCACACCCGATAAAACTGCGGGCTGAAAAAGCGGCCAGCACAATCAGGGCCAGCTCCGGCGCCGCCGCGCATAGCCCGAATGCGATGGACGTGGCGAACAGCGCAAGGTCGAGGATGACTGAATAACTGTCGAGCGGGACAGTGTAGCCGTAAAATCCAAGCGCAATCGCCAAGAGCATCAGCATAAGTGACGTTGCTCGCCTCGCCCAAAAATTTCCTGGCCAACGAATGGAGATCAGCCAAACAGCAGCGTCCAGATTGTGCATGGCCAAAAGCAAGCTTGAGATACACGCAGACACTTTAATGCATCGCAGCTGCCTCCGGCAGTCAGAGGCTCGATGCGCCTGATTTGACCCAAGTCAAAAGCTCCGGTGGCACTAGGCGCTAGCGTCTCGACAATGGATTCGCCGGCGACAAGCGGCAACGCGCCACAACTGACGATGGATGCGCCTTGGCGATGGCTTGGCGCCGGATTTAGCGACCTGATGCGCGCGCCGCATCTCAGCTTGGGCTATGGCGCGCTCGTAATCGGCGGCGGGATCGCAATCGTCTGGCTGCTTTGGCAGACGGGCTACGCTTCGCTTATCCCCGTCGCCTTCGGCATGTTCGCAATTTTCGGCCCTTTGCTGGCGGTCGGGCTTTATGAGATGAGCCGCCGCCTCGAAGCGAAGGAGCCGCCAAGGCTTTTCCCCGTTCAGTTTGCCGGGCCGCGTTCTGCGCTCCAACTCGCCTATATCGGCTTCTTCCTGATGTTCGCTTCACTGGTCTGGGCGCGCGTCGCGATGCTGCTCTACGCGCTGTTCACGAACGGCAATTACCTGCCGCTCGACCAGTTTCTGACGTTTGCAATTTCGACGACGCCCGGCCTGTCGATGGTCGCTGTCGGCACGATTGCCGGCGGGCTCATCGCCTTCGCGATTTACCTGCTGACCGTGGTTTCTATCCCGATGCTGATGAATGAACGCACGGACGCCTTTTCGGCGGTCGGCGCGGGCCTCAAGGCCTGGCGGATGAGCCCCGGCGCGATGCTGCTATGGGCGTGGCTGATTGCGATCATCGTCGCCGCAGGCATCGCAACATTCTTGGTCGGGCTCGCCGTTGCATTCCCGCTGCTCGGCCATGCGAGCTGGCACGCCTATCGCGACATCCGCCGGCTTTGACCGCTGTCGTCTTCTTCAAGATCGTCATCGAGGAGGACGCGCGCGGCAGCGCCGTCAGGGTCCTCGAACTGGCCTGACTTCAGCGCCCACAAAAACGCGGAGAGCCCAAGGGCGCCAAGGAAGAGCGCGATCGGAATGAGATATAAAAGACTCGTCATGATCTGCCTCCTCGCGCCTGCGCCAGCCGTAGCGCGTTGAGCGTGACGACGACAGAGGAGCCTGACATTGCCGCCGCTGCAATCAACGGCGTCACCAGACCGAACACGGCAATTGGAATGGCGACAAAATTATAAAGCGCAGCGAACGCGAAGTTTTCGATCATGCGCAAGCGCGCTTTGCGGGAGACCTCGACGGCCTCGATGATGCCGTCGAGTCTATCGCCGAGGTAGACGAAATCCGCCGCCGACTGGCTGGCGGCGACTGCTGTTCCGGGCGCGAGCGAAACATGCGCGGCAGCGAGCGAGGGCGCGTCGTTGACGCCGTCGCCCACCATCGCCGGGCGGGCCCCCGACGCGACCAGTTCGGTGAGGCGCGCCGCCTTCTCATTGGGTCCCACCTCGGCTCGCCACGTCTCGATACCGACGGCGCGCGCCAGCGCGGCGGCGACTGGCGCGCGGTCGCCGGAGAGGAGCTCCAGCGCGAGCCCATGGTCCTTCAGTGTACGGACGACAGCGGCGGCCCCGGCGCGCGGCGCGTCCTCAAAGATGAAACGCAGGGGCGCGTTGTCACCGATCCGGAGCCAGGCGGACATTTCGTCCGAGCCGAGATCGGGCGCACACGCGCCAGTCCAATCCGCCGACCCGAACCGGACGAGCAGCCCGTTGCAGGTCCCAGCGAGACCGAAGCCGGCGACCTCGGCAGCATCAGGCGCGGCCTCGCCAGGGCCGGCCGCCTCAACGACCGCGCGTGACAAAGGATGGCGGCTGATCCGCGCCAGGGCGGCGGCGGCGGCGAGCGCCTCCTCCGGCAATTCCCCTCGATTGACGAGCACAGGCCGGCCGACGGTCAGTGTGCCTGTCTTGTCGAAAACGATCGTGAGCGCCTCTGCGAGGCGCTCAAGCGCGTCGCCTGATTTGACGAGGACGCCGCGGTTGAAGAGCCGGCCGGCGGCGACGACCTGCACCGCAGGCGCTGCGAGGCCGAGGGCGCAAGGGCAGGTGATAATCAGCACGGCAATCGCGTTGATCAACGCGGTTCGAAGCCCGGCGTCGGCCACGAAGTACCAGCCGAGAAAAGTTGCCAGCGCAAGCGAATGCACGACCGGCACATAAAGCGCGGCGGCGCGGTCAGCGAGGCGCCGGTAAATGCCGCGCGATTGCTCGCTCGCCTCCATCAGGCGGGCAAGATCGGCGATGAGCGACGTCTCTAGCGTCGCCGTCGCCGTTATGACGAGGCGCGCCGACAGGTTGACAACGCCAGCGTTAAGCGCGTCGCCCGTTTGGCGTTTGGCCGGCGCGCTCTCGCCGGTAACGAGGGAGAGATCGGCATAGGACACGCCTTCCGAGACGACGCCGTCCACCGGCACGCGATCGCCAGGCGCCAGCAAGAGACGGTCGCCCACATTGATCGCACGCGCGGGCACGCTTTCGACCGCCCCGCCCTCGCCTATTCGCCTCGCGGTCGCTGCCTGCAACGCCAGCACGTCCCGCGCGGCGGCGCGGGCGCGCCAGCGCAAGCGGTGATCGAGGTATCGTCCGATCAGCAGGAAAAAGAGTAGCATGACCGCCGCGTCGAAATACGCATGCGGGCCGCCGGCGAAAAATTCGTGGACGCTCAGCCCGAGAGCGAGCAGCACGGCGAGTGAAATTGGCACATCCATGTTTGCGCGCCCGCGCCTTAAAGCTGCGAACGCCGAGCGAAAGAACGGACGTCCCGCGTAGAGCGCCGAGGGAACAGCGATGACAGCGGAAGCCCAGTGCATAAGGCTGACCGTCGCCGTACCCATTTCATTGCCGCCCGACCAGATGGAAATCGAGAGCAACATAACGTTCGCCGTTGCAAATCCTGCAACACCGAGCGCCCGCAGCAGACTGCGTCCTTCAGCGTCATGATCGCTCTCCACAGCTTTGGGATCGTAGGGCGCAGCGCGATAGCCTAACGATCGGATCGCTTCGGTGACGCCCGCCGTCGGCACAGCGCCATCGCGCCAGACTAGAGAAAGCCGCCCGGTCGATAGATTGAGCCGCGCGCTTTCCATCCCGCCGATCGCCATCATCGCCCTCTCGATCTTGGCGATGCAGCCCGCGCACTTCGCGCCGAAGATCGCAAGGTCGAGTTCTGCTCGTCCATTTTTCCGGCGCACAAAAGGGGCGGCGTCCGCCGCGCTGTCCAGCGCGGCGGCAGGTTCGAGGCCGCTCGGGCAAGCGATTGTCGCGGTTACTGTCAACGGACCATAACTCGGTTTGTGAATTGAAAGCGCTCGCCTGATGCGGACGTCGCCGTGACAGCAATATCCCAGGCGCCGCGAGGCACGGCGACCATCGCCTCGTAACGCCCGCCGCCGAGCGGCGCGAAGGCTAGAGCCTGCTCGCCGTCGCTGGAGGCCGGCCGCACCAGCGCGCCAGCCAAGTTTAGTCCGTCGAGCGGGCTCTGATCCTTGCTCCTCAAAGAAACGACAATCCGAAATCCGTCCCCTGCAATGGCCGCGTCGTCGATCGACGCGCGCCAGCCGAGCGCGGCTTGCGCGGCTCGCTCCTCAAGGAGCGCATTGAATTGCAGTCCTTGGCGGTAGGATTTCTTTTCCTGCTCGCCCGGAAAGCTGCGCACCGCGTAAGCGATGAACACCGCATTGACCGCAATCACCGAGGCGAAAAAAGCGAGCATCATCAGGAGAACATGACGGCCGCTCAGTTCAAATTCCGCCCTCATCGCGCGCGCTCCGTCATGAACGTTGTGGATACCGACTTTGCTTCAACGCCCGCCGTATCCGCGACAACAAAGTTGAGCGGCCCAGCCAGCGGCTGGTTCGCGTTGCCCGTCACGAATAGGCGCATGACGCGAACGTCGTCGCCGGCGACGCGCAGCCTCAAAGCGCCGTTCTCCGTTTGCGTTCCGACCGCGGCGAGGGTCAAGGACATCTCGCTTTCCAGCGTCACCAGGAACTCGCGCTCAGCGCCCGCCTTGTTCGCAATTTTAAGCGTGTAAGCGTTACGGATCGAACCACCGGACAATTTGACGAAAGGCGGCGCCCGGTCCTTCAAGACGCTTGCTTCCATCGTCGTGCGTGAGGTCAACGCGACGAGCATGACAGCGCCGACAGCGGCAAGCACGGTGGCGTAGAGGATCGTGCGCGGCCTCAACAGTCTTACGCGCGGCGCTTCGCCGGCGCTGCGGCGTGCGAGGTTTTTGTCAGTGTCATAGGCTATGAGGCCTTTCGGGCGCCCGATCCTGGTCATGACGTCATTGCACGCATCGATGCAAAGCGCGCAGTTGATGCATTCGAGCTGCGCGCCGTCGCGGATGTCGATGCCCATCGGGCAAGCGGCGACGCATGCCTTGCACTCAACACAATCGCCCCGGCCTGTCCAACTCCCCCCCTTTTTGTGAGCCCCGCGCGGCTCGCCGCGATCGGCCCGATAGGTGACCTCGAGCGTCTCCTCGTCGGTCAGCGCCGCCTGGATGCGCGGCCAAGGGCACATATAAGTGCAAACCTGTTCGCGCATCGAGCCCGCGAGCATGTAGGTCGTGAAGGTCAAAAGGCCGGCGAACAGATAGGCCGACCCCGGCGCCGCGCCGCGAAAGAATTGCTCGGCCAGAGAGGGCGCGTCGTGAAAATAAAGAATCCACGCGCCGCCGGTCGCTGCCGCGATTAGGAGCCAGACCGCATGCTTGACCGTCTTGCGGGCGAGTTTTTGCGCTGTCCACGGGGCCTTCGCGAGCTTGATCCGCGCATTGCGATCACCCTCGATCAAGCGTTCGGCTGCGATGAAGAGATCCGTCCAAACTGTTTGCGGACAGGCGTAGCCGCACCAAACCCTTCCGAAGAGCGCGGTCGCGAGAAACAGCGCCAGCGCCGCAAGAATGAGAAGGCCAGTGACAAAATAGAGTTCGTTCGGCCAGAGCTCGATGGAGAAGAAATAGAAGCGCCCGCCGGCGAAATCGACGAGCACGGCCTGATCGGGCTCAGCCTCCCCGCGCAGCCAGCGTACCCATGGCAACAGGTAATAGACGCCAAGAGTTGCTACGAGCATTACCCATTTAAGGGCGCGAAACGGGCCGTGAACGAGCTTTGGATAAATAGGTTCCCGCTTCTTGTAGAGCTGACGCGCGGCGGCGCTGTTGACCGCGACCGCGTCGAACACAGCAACGCCGCTCGCCGCCTCGACAGGACGCGGCGTTCGCGCCGTCAATTTCAGGTCAAGTTCGGTCACCGGCCTTGATCATTGGTTACTCGCCCCCGCCAAGGGCATGAACATAAACGGCGAGCGCGGTGATCTGCTCTTCAGACAGGCGCCCGGTCCAGGCTGGCATCACGCCGCCGCGCCCGTGACGCAATGTTTCGACGATATCCGCGCGCGCGTCGCCAAAAAGCCAGATCGCGTCGGTCAAATTAGGCGCGCCAAGCGTCGGATCGCCGCGCCCTTCAGCGCCGTGACAGCTTGCGCATTGCTCGGTGAAGAGCGGCGCGGCGCGCACGGCGGCGGCAGGATCGGCGCCGCGGCCTGACAGCTGGAGAACATAATCCGCAAGATCGCCGATCTGCGCACTGTCGAACACGCCAAGATCGCCATAGGCCTGCATTACGCTAAGATGAGTCCCAGGATGGCCGGAGCGGATCCCAACCTGCAGCGTACGCCGAATATCGGGGAGCGTGCCGCCCCACAGCCAATCGTCGTCGACGAGCGCAGGATAGCCCTTCAATCCCTGCCCGCCGGCGCCGTGACAGGTTGCGCAGTTGTCGCCGAAGATCGAGGCGCCGGCGTTGAGAGCGAATTCGAGAAGCTGCGGATCGCGCTCGACAGCCTCGATCGAGTCGACCGCGAGAAGGCGGTGCATCTGCTCCTGGCGCGCAACAGCGAGCGCCGACACCGCGGCGGCGACGTTCTTGCGCTCCGAATGCGCGCGTGTGCCCGCGAAGTGGCCCGTCAATCCCGGCCAGGACGGCATCAATGCCCAGTAAACGATAGACCAGGCGACGCACACCCAAAATATGATGAGCCACCAGCGCGGTAGCGGATTGTTGAGTTCCTTGATGCCGTCCCAGACATGGCCCGTCGTCTCAACGCCGGACGCCTCGTCGATGTCGCGCTCCGCCATCTTTTCAATCCTCTTCGTTCAGCGGAATATTTTTCGCGTCGTCGAACTTTTTCTTGTTGCGTGGGCTGAGCGCGTAGACGAGCACAAGGCCGAAGGCGACAACGAAAATAATGAGGCCCCAAGTCTGCGCGATGCGCGAAAGCGTTTCGTACATGATTGTCACCGGTAATTTTCTTCCGCCTTGTAAGTCTTGAAATCGACCATGGTGCCGAGCACTTGAAGGTAGGCGATCAGCGCGTCCATTTCCGAAATGAGGAGGGCGTCGCCGTCAAAATCGCGGATCTGCGCCTTGGGATAGCGCGCGGAAAAGTCGTCAAAGCTATCGGAGAACGGGTCTACTTGCGCCTTGAGATCGGCCTTGGCGTTGTCGATCATTTCCTCCGTATAGGGAACGCCGACTGCGCGATTGGCTTTGAGCCAATTCTCGACGTCGCCATAGTCGAGCGGGCGCTTGTTCAGAAACGTGTAAGGCGGCATCACCGATTCCGGCACGACGCTGCGCGGATCGATGAGGTGCTGCTGGTGCCAGGCATCAGAATATTTCCCGCCGACGCGGGCGAGATCTGGCCCGGACCGCTTCGACCCCCACTGAAAGGGGTGGTCGTACATGCTTTCGGCGGCGAGCGAGTAATGGCCGTAGCGCTCGACCTCGTCCCGCAAGGGCCTGATCATCTGGCTGTGGCAGACATAACAACCTTCTCGCGTGTAAATGTTGCGGCCGGCGAGTTCAAGCGGCGAATAAGGGCGCACACCCTCCACCTTTTCAATTGTCGATTCGAGATAGAAAAGCGGCGCGATCTCGACGACGCCGCCGATCGACACCGCGACGAGGATTGCGACCGTCAGCAGAAGACCGCGCTTTTCAAGAATCTCGTGCTTGTTCAACACTCAAGGTCCCCGTCATTCGGCCGGAACGGCGGCAAGGCGCGCGTCGCGCGCGGATTCGACGGCGCGGACGTCGCCGCGCGCGGTTCGCCAAAGATTGTACGCCATGATGAGCGCGCCAAGCAGGAACAGGAGACCGCCGAACATCCGGATCACGTAATAGGGATGCATCGCTGCGACGGTTTCAACGAAAGAGTATTCGAGAAAGCCGAATTCATTATAGGCGCGCCACATCAGCCCTTGCATGATGCCCGACACCCACATCGATGTGATGTAGAGAAGGATGCCGAGCGTCGAGATCCAGAAATGCCATTCGACGAGCGCTCGCGAATAAAGTTGTTCACGTTTCCACAGCCAGGGCACAAGGCAATAGAGCGCGCCGAACGACACATAGCCGACCCAGCCGAGGGCGCCGGAATGAACATGTCCGATCGTCCAGTCCGTGTAGTGAGACAGCGAATTGACCGCCCGGATCGACATCAGCGGACCTTCGAAAGTCGACATGCCGTAAAAAGCGACGGAGACGACAAGCATCCGCAAGACAGGGTCGGTGCGCAGTTTGTCCCATGCGCCGGAAAGCGTCATAAGACCGTTGATCATGCCGCCCCAGGACGGCATCCATAGCATGATCGAAAATGTCATGCCGAGCGTCTGCGCCCATTCGGGGAGCGCCGTGTAGTGAAGATGGTGCGGCCCGGCCCAGATGTAAATGAAGATCAGCGACCAGAAATGGACAATCGAGAGACGGTAGGAATAGATCGGTCGTTCCGCGCGTTTCGGAATGAAATAATACATGATTGCGAGAAATCCCGCGGTGAGGAAGAAGCCGACCGCGTTATGCCCGTACCACCACTGCGTCAGCGCATCCTGTACCCCGGCGAAGAGGCTGTAGCTCTTCGAACTGGTCAGAGACACCGGCACAGCGAGATTGTTGACAATGTGCAGCATTGCGATCGTGACGATGAAGGCGAGGTAGAACCAGTTCGCAACGTAGATGTGCGGCTCCTTGCGCTTGAGGAGCGTGCCCAAAAAGACGAGGAGATAGGCGACCCAGACGATCGTCAGCCAGAGATCGGCGTACCATTCGGGCTCGGCGTATTCGCGCGACTGCGTGACGCCAATCAGGTAGCCGGTCGCGGCGATCACGATGAACAGATTGTAGCCGAGGAAAACAAACCAAGGCGCAAGCCCGCCCCATAGCCGCGCGCGGGAGGTGCGCTGCACGACATAGAAAGACGTCGCAATGAGAACGTTGCCGCCGAACGCGAAAACAACAGACGAGGTGTGCAGCGGCCTTAACCGGCCAAAGCTCGTCCAGGCAAGATCAGGAAAATAGAAAAGGTTTGGAAAGGCGAGCTGAGCGGCGATGACAACGCCGACGAGAAACCCCGCAATTCCCCAAAATACCGACGCAAAAACGCCCGCCTTCACAACGCCCATTTCGTAGCGGCTGTCTTCGACCAGTTCATCGGATGTCAAATGATGCACGAGCGCAAAGGCGCCGATGACGCTGGCGAGGAAGAACATCATGGCGTGCGCGCCCATCAAGGGATCGGCTGTGCGCGCGGCCGTGAAGACCGACCAAAGCGCCATCACGGCAAGCGCGAGGGCGATCAAAAGAGTGTCAGATCCGGCCGCCTTGCCGCTGCGCGGCGAGCTCTGGTTCGACATCAATCCGTCCCGGTTATCTTGTTTCCGCTCGCCTTTTCGCAAATTGCCCTGACGCCTGCTTGACCTGGATCAAGCGCTTGCTGGCCGAGGCGTTATTGTTGGCGTGTCGCAGCGACGAGGGCGCTCGCCATGATGCCGCGCCGACTATGCTTTCGATTGGTCGCCCAGTGCGCGGCCGCTGGCGCGCTGGCGGCTTCGTCGGCCTTTGGGACGCCGGCGCCCGGCGAAGGCCGGATGACGCGCGTTTCGGTTTGCGCGGGGGACGCGAACGACTTCGTGATGATCGACTTTGCTGAGGACGAGCAGCAAGAGCCGGCGCGTCACCATTCGGCATGTCACGCCGCGTGCCTTGCGGATCGCGCGCGTATGCCGGGATGCGCTATTCGGCGAGCGTGACGTGATGGCGGGCGAGATCGCGAATCGCGCCTTTTTTCTTCAGGACGGCCAGTGTACGGCTCAGGGTTTCAAGCCGGAGGCCCAAATAGTCGGCGATATCCTGTCGCGGCATGGGCAACGGGGCCTCTATGCCGTCGCGGCCGATTGAGCGCGCGACCAGGTGGAGAAAACTTTCGACGCGTTCTTCGGCAGTCTTCTTACCGAGCAAGACAATATGGTCTTGCGCCTTGTGATATTCAGTCTGACCGCGCGCGATCAGACGGTCTTTGACGCCCGGACAATCGGCGGCGATCGCGTCCAGATATTTATGCGGAAAATGACAGACGCGGCTGTCTTCAAGCGCTTCGGCCGTATAGGCGCTCAAAGCCGTCGCGCGCACGCCCATGAAATCGCCGGGAAACAGGAAGCCCGTCACTTGTCGCCGCCCGTCTTCGAGATGTTTTAAAAGACGGAAGCTGCCTTGGATGATAAGGAAAAGGCTGTCATTGGGACGGCCCTCTTCCATCAACGCGCGCCCCTTCGCCACGGTGCGGCGGGCCATTGTTTTCTCGATCTGCGCAAATTCTCGCGGCCCGAACTCGGCGCAAATGGATTGCGCCCTCACCAGACAGAGATCGCAGGAAACCGGCCGGCTATCGGCGGCGCAATTTGACAATCGATTCTCGTAAGACATGACGTAAAGGCTATCACAGGACCTTGCGTCGATAACACCCCCCCGACCGGCCGCATTCATGCGGCCGTCGACCGCCATCGCGCCGACGGCCTAGACCGCCAAGGCCATACCGTTCATCAGCGCGGCATAGGGATCGAGCGCGCAGGCTACGGTTGGCGCAAGGAAAAATGCGCCGTCCGCCATGCTGACGCGGTCGCCTTCCCAGGCGATCACGCCGTCAGCTTCAAGCCGGTCAAGCGCAGCGCAGATCCGCAAACCCTCGGCTGGCCCAGCGGCCCGAAGTATGCGGCCGACATCCGCCGTGAGGCTGCAAAGAAGCTCGCTGATCGCCGCCGCCACTATCTCCTCCCGCGTCGTTCGGACGAGACCGCGGACGACGGGCGGCTTCCCGCGGCTCACCCGTTCAACATAGGCGCCGACATTCTTTTCGTTTTGTGCGTAAAGCCCATTGATGACACTGATCGCGGAGGCCCCAGCGCCGAAAATCGCCGATGACGAATCGTCGCAGAAGCCCTCAAAGTTCCGTTTCAAACGGCCGCACGCGGAGGCGCGCGCAAGATCGTTGCCAGGCTTTGCGTAGTGATCGAAGCCGACGCGCCGATAGCCGGCGCCGGTCAACTGTCGATCCGCCCGCGACGCCATCTCGGCGCGCGCCTCGGCGCCCGGAAGATCGCCGACGGCGATTATATGCTGCCGTGGAAAGACCGCAGGCAGGTGTGCGTATCCGAAGATGGCCACGCGGTCGGGGTCGATCGCGATGACCTTGTTTATCGTGTCGCTGAAGCTCGCGCTCGTCTGCTGCGGCAGGCCGCAAAGAATATCAAAAGAAAGGTCGTCGACGCCGGCTTCGCGCATCTCGCTGACGCACGCCTCGACCAGATCAAAGCCTTGCAGCCGGTTAATGGCGGCCTGCACAGCCGGATCGAAGTCCTGAACGCCGAGGCTGAAACGGATAAAGCCCAGCGCAGTGAGATGATCAATATCGCGCCGCCGCAGAATACGCGGGTCGAGTTCGATCGAGAGATGAACGCTGTCGGTGAGCCCCAGCTGGGCTTCGATCGCTGACAGGATACGCGCGATATCGTCGCCGAGAAAATAGTTTGGCGTGCCGCCGCCGAAGTGAACGGAAACCAGGCGGCCGCGTCCTTTGAGCGCGCTGGCGTGCATCGCGATCTCATCAATCAACGCGTCTACATAGTCGAGCGCGCGGCCATACAAGTTTTCGACACGCATCGAGCAGCTGCAAAACGAGCAGAGCTGGCAACAGAACGGCGCATGCACGTAGAGCGAGATTGGTGCGTAAAGCGCGACGTCCGCGCATTTCGCGGCGAGGTCGTCTTCGGTCACCGACGCGTCGAAATGTAACGCCGGCGGATGGCTCGTATATCGCGGCGTTTGCGCATCAAGATATTTCAGCCATGCGGCCTTCATATGGTAAGGCTAGATCCCGGCCGGCGCTGCCGGATGATCTAAATCAAATTCGCAGATCGCCGGGCGCGCTATTTTTCGCCGGTTCGCTGCGAGCAGCGCCATCAATGATCTGGATCAAGTTCGTACGCGCCGGGCACCCAACCGTTCGACTTCGCAATAGCCATTCACGGGAAAGCCGATGCTCAGAAAAACAATCGTTCTCGCCGCGCTCGCGCCGAGCGTCCTCAGCCCCGCCGCCGCTGAACAGGGGGATTGGCTTGTTCGCCTCCGCGGTATCGTCGTCGTGCCGACGGAACAGACGTCGGATGTCTTGCCAGGCTTTCCCGGCGGTCAGGTCGGCGTTGAGAACGCGATCGTGCCGGAGCTCGACTTCACGTACTTCCTGACACGCAACATCGGCGCGGAGCTCATTCTTGCGACAAGCCCGCACGATCTCCACGGCGAGGGGGCTCTTGCAGGGCTTGGTGAAGTCGCCGACGTGATGGTGCTGCCGCCGACGCTTAGTTTGCAATACCACTTGAACTCCGGCGGTCCGGTCCGGCCGTATTTCGGCATAGGCGTGAATTGGTCGATTTTACAGCGCAGACGCCTCAAGCGCGCTCGTCGGGGCCGTAGGCCCAACCTCGATCGACATTGATGACAGCGTCGGTCTCGCCTTTCAGGCGGGCATCGATTTTGCGCTCGGCAAACGCTGGTTCCTTAACGCAGACGTCAAATATATCCAGATCGACACAACAGCAACGTTGAACTCCGGCGGTACGATCAACACTGTCGATGTCGATCTCGATCCGATTATCGCGGGCATCGGCGTCGGCTATCGCTTCTGAGGACAGGGCTTGCCCAGACGTAGGCGAAGCGCGGCGGTTCCGCATGCTCGGCGTCATCGACGATTGCACCCGCGAATGCATCGGCCTTGTCGCCGATACGTCGCTCTCAGGTGCCCGCGTCGCAAGGGAGCTCGACGCGATCATCCGCCTCTATGGCAAGCCCAGAACCATTGTTATCGACAACGGGACTGAACTGACCGGCAGCGCCATCCTCGAATGGCAAAACGACAGCGGCGTCGCCTGTGGCTAAATCGCGCCAGGCAAACCAACGCAGAACGCCCTCATCGAGGCGTTCAATGGCCGATTACGCAACAGTTGATCGTATACGATCAACCTAAACTATGTGCCATCGCGCACCGGGCGAACCTCCACCTTTGCGTCCGCAAGGCGCAGGTACAATCGTCGCCGTTGCGTCAGCGGCCACCAATCATAGAGGAAGATCTCGATCGGACGCCAGTTGGCGACCCAGCCGAGAATGATCAGCCCCTCGGCGAAAAAGCTAGAGACATCGCCGGGCCCGAAAGCGTCGCTCACCAATCTCCCACCCAATAGGCAACCGCCTAAGACCGCCAAACCGATAAGCAGAGACTGACGCCCGATGCGAAACATCTCATGGAGATCCCCCGTCATGCGCTCGGAGCGATAGGTAAAGTGACGCCGCAGCGCGCCCGCAAGCCCCGCCGCGGCTGAACTCTTTGCCTCACCATTAGACACGTGAACGACAATGCGGAATGCTTGGCCTCTCGGCAGCTCTCGCGCCCAGCCGACGATAAATTCTTCTGCACTCTTTGCAAGATCGCGCGTCGGGATTGGGAACGGGTCGAATGGATCGAAGAGTTGGCTGAGCTCCTCGAGCCGAAGTTCGATTGCAGCGCCGCCTTGCAGTTCAACAACCGTGTCACTCATTGGCCATTCCCGGTGGGTCCGCTCTCGCGGTCGCCTGGCGACCGCTGGATACGCCAGGATTCAATCAATCTCGCCAGCGTCTCCACGACAGAGATGGCGTTGGAAGAATGAGCGATTGTGTCTGTGGTCACCACCCGCTCAGTCAGCTGAGCGAGAATGTCAAAGGCGCCAGCGGCGAAGACGGCATGGATCGCAAGGCAATAAGGTTTCGCCATCCCGCGCGCGATCAGCAGACTTGATGCTTCCATCATCGTGCGCCCAGAAGAGATTATGTCATCGGTTAAAACCGGACGCCGGTCACTCCACAGCGCCAAGTCGGGCAGCTCGACGCGCACCTGCTCATCCCCGATCCTGTGTTTGCTCGCGACGACATGGGGCGCCCGCGCGCGCTGGGCGACTTCCGCCGCCCATTGCTCGCTTTCCTGGTCTGGCCCGATAATGAGGGGTGCGTCCACGTTTTGCGCAATCCAGTCACCGAGTAGCGGCGCAGCACTGCAAACGCATGTGGGGATAGAGAATATCTTCCCTAGGCCGCTGACGCGGTGAAGATGCGGATCGATGGTCGCTAGACTATCGAAGTTTTGCGACAGGAGGCGCGCAAAGTGTATCGCCGAAACCGCCTCACCGGACTTGAAGCCCATGTCCTGCCGCATATAGGCAAGGTAAGGCGCAATCAGATGCACGCTCTCTGCCCCGCATTCGCGCGCCGCAGCGGCCGCAAAGATCAGCGTCAGTATTTGCGGATCAGGGTTTGCCAGCGTGCAGACAATATGTACGCGCTTTCCCTGCACATCGCTCGCGATGCGGACATACGCCTCCGCGTCCGGGAAGCGCCGCCAGTCGAGCAAACCCAATTCTGCGTCCAGGCGCTCCGCAAGTGCGCCAGCCATCGCCTCGTTGCCCGGCATGGGCAGGATCACGCGCATCGCGATCAAGCCTCTATCTCGAACATGTCCATATTGGCGCCGGCGAACGCCAATGCATAATTCAGTTCGCCTGGGGCCTCGGCGTGGACGATCACGATTGGCGCCCCGGCTGTCACCTGATCGCCGAGACGCGCCAGGAGCTCCACGCCCGCCGCCTTATCGTCCGGGGCGCCGGCAAGTTTGGCGAGGCGCGAAAGCTTACGATTGTTGATGTGAGTGACGATGCCCGAGTGAGGGGCCGCCAGCGAGCGTGTCAACGGCGCGACCGGCGGCTCGCGCATGCCTCCCTGGGCTGCGCAGATACGTTGGAATTTGAGCCAAGCGCGGCCGGTCGCGAGCGCCTCCTCGGCAAGAGCCGCCCCGCGCCCCTCAGGCGCGGCGCCTGCCAACTCAAGCACTGCTGCAGCGATCGCAAGCGCGCGGGTGCGCAAGTCTTGCGGCGCCTGTCTCCTACCCTGCAGCACCGCTAGAACGTCGCGCGCTTCCAGCGCCGGACCAATGCCACGTCCGACGGGCTGTGAGCCGTCGGTTCTCAATATGCGGGTCTTCATACCAAACGATGCTGCAACAGCAGAGATATGCGCGGTGAGTTTATCGGCCGCGAGATCGGTTCGAACCTTCGCCGTGGCGCCAACGGGGAGATCCAAAACAACATGAGTGGCGCCAGCCGCGATCTTCTTTGACAGCACTGAGGCGATGAGTTGGCCTTCAGTGTCGATCTCAAGCGCACGTTCGACCCGGATCAAGACATCGTCCGCGGGCGACAGCCTCACCGCGCCGCCCCAGGCAATGCATCCACCTTCCGCCTCGACAACGCGCCGCATCGCCGTGACATCAAGGTCGACCGGCGCAAGTGTCTCCATTGCATCCGCCGTACCCGACGGCGAGGTAATAGCGCGCGACGATGTTTTGGGCATGATGAGCCCGCAGCTGGCCGCAATCGCTACAACGATCGGCGTCGTGCGATTTCCCGGCAATCCGCCAACGCAGTGCTTGTCGCTTACCACGGGCGCGTCCCAGGAGAGCCGATCCCCGGCGGTTGCCATCGTCCCTGTGAGATGCGTGATTTCATCAACATCAAGCGGAAAAGCGGAACAGGCCGTAACGAAAGTCGCGAGGTGAATATCGGCATAACGCCCGGCGACGATGTCGGTGATGATCCCGCCAAAGGCGCGTGCATCCAAGCGGCCGCCATAAATCCGCCGGCGGACGTCGGCCAGTGATTCCACTGTTGGCGCGTTCTGGACCTCTACAACATCGCCGGCGTTTAGACCAAGCCGCTGCCACGCGGCTTCTGAGAGCCCGACTTCGTCGGGGTGCAGCCACTCGTTCTCGATCTGATAAAGCGTCGCGATCACTTCACGCGTCCCGGCCCGCAGCAGTACACGCGCGCGCGCGGCAAGTCCCTCCGATTTGCAGACATGGCAATCGGTGCGCATCAGTACGATCGCTTCGTCTTGCGTCAGAAGCCGCAGCCGGCGCGCGCGGAGCGGATGCGCATCTCCGGTCATGTAAGCTCGTAGCTGAAAAGTGGGTCGACCACTTTTGCCTTCCATTTGAGCTCACGTTCGACGCGCGTACGCAGCGCCTCCGACGCAGCGGGCTCGCCGTGGACAATAAACAAACGCCGCGGCGCCTGCTCAAAGCCCGACAGCCATCGCATAATCTCATCGGCGTCGGCGTGAGCGGAAAGCTGGGGCAAACTGGCGATCTCAGCTCGGACTGGGATCCATTCGCCGAACATTTTGAGTTCCGTCTCTCCGGCCAAGAGCCGAGCACCGCGGGTGCCCAATGCTTGATAGCCCGCGAACAGGATTGTGCTGCGAGGGTCTGGTGCAAAAGTGCGAATATGGTGCACTACCCGCCCTCCCGTCGCCATGCCGCTGCCAGCGATCACGACCTTGGGCATTGGGTTGAATGTGATTGCCTTGGAGGCCGATACATCGCGGGTATAAGTGGCGACCGCGCAGGAACCCTCCACAGCTTCGGCGTTGAGCTTGTGATCGTCTGGATGCGCGCGGAGCAGGTCGGTCGCGCTGATCGCCATAGGGCTGTCCAAAAAGACCGGTGTGGCCCCCAATCGTCCCGCGCGCTTGAGCAGCCACAGGTGATAAAGCAGGCTTTGCACGCGCCCGACGGCGAATGCAGGAATGACCACGGTTCCGCCGCGTTGAACCGTGCGTTCGATGATGTCGCCAAGCTCCGCCATGGGATCAGTCTTAGCGTGCGTCCGGTCGCCGTACGTGGATTCAACAATCACGAAGTCCGCATGCGCGACCGGTTTTGGATCTTGCATGATTGCATCGTTGTAGCGGCCGAGATCGCCTGAAAAAACAAGTGTCATTCCGCCAACCTTCACCTCTGCGGTCGCAGCTCCCAGGATATGTCCCGCGCCGCGGAACGTCAGGCCGACGTCGCAAGCGATCTCAAACTCGGCATTGAAGGGCACTGGCTTCAAGTGCTGGAGCGCGCGCTCTGCGTCCCGCACTGTGTAGAGCGGCAACGCCGGCTTGTGCTTAGAGAAGCCCTTGCGATTGGCGTAATCGGCGTCCTTCTCGGCGATCTGAGCGGCGTCTTTCAGCAGAATGTCGCAGAGATCTGCGGTGGCGTCGGTGCAATGCGTAACGCCTCTAAACCCGTCTCGCACCAGCTTCGGCAGATAGCCGCTATGATCCAGATGCGCGTGCGTGAGAACGACCGCATCGATCGACGCCGCGGGCACGGCGAGCGGCGCCCAATTGCGCTCGCGCCAGTGTTTCAGGCCCTGAAACAAGCCGCAATCCACCAGGACCTGCGTGCCGGCGGCATCGATCAAATGCTTCGATCCGGTGACGGTTTCAGCCCCGCCAAGACTTCTGAGTGCCACTCTCACGAGCCTCTCCCTTGTGCGCCGAGCAGAGCCCCTAGCGGTCGGCCCGACACGCCACTACGAGACCAAAGCAGACCGCGCATGACCGCTTCACGGGACGTGCCGATGGCGATCCTGCGCGAGACTTGTGGCTACTCGAAAGACAACACGTCGCGCCGCGCGCTGATCGTCGTTACCGTGAAACCTGCGATGATGTCGAGAACACCGTCGCCAGCAGCATGAAGAAGGGCGTCGTTACGAATGGAGGTAACAGCAGAAACACAATCAGACCGACAATGAAGAGGCCAATCGAAAGCGCATGATTGACAACCGCTGCCATGCTGGTGCTGGTAGATTTCAGAAGATCTATGAACAGCGCCACGATGCCAGCAAGGACGATAAAATCACCAGGGCTGAGCCGCCATATGCCGGCCGGCATTGTAAGCGCATACGATCGATAGCTCCGCCGTCAGGGTTCACCAGCACGGGACCGGCACCCGAAAAAGGGGCTTCAGAAACCGAGCAAACCGGACGCTCACGCGGCGGGCTGACGACGAAAGTGCACGCCGTCACCGATCGCGACGGGCGCGTCGCGGCGCTGCAGCTGTCGCCGGGTCAGGATCATGATCTTGCCGCAGCATACGATCTTCTCGACGCGGTTCCCGCCGGCACGGTGCTGCTCGCGGACAAAGCCTACGACGCCGACGCGTTCATGGAAGCGCTTGCCGAGCGCCATATCTGTCCCAACATTCCAAACCGATCGAACCGCAAAGAAAAGCGCGGCGCTCTTACCGTCGCTCTACAAACTGCGCAACGCCGTCGAGCAGTTCTTCTGCAAGCTCAAGCACTTCCGGCGCATCGCCACGCGCTATGAAAAACGCAGCGACAACTTCCTCGCGATGTGCCAGCTTGCCTCCCCGGGTATCCTCATGCGTGATTTATGAGTCAAGCTCCTAGTCCCAAAGAGATGGGTAGCGTGTCCGCATCGCGCCGAAATCAGTGATCGCTGCGAGCTACCGGCGCAGTTCGGCCTAAGCCGTCTGGTCCTCAAACCTCGCGAGCTTGGCGTTGGCGATGACGCTCTTGATGCCGCCGTCGCAAGCGTCTTCGGTCGGATACTGCTCCGACGTGCCAATGATTTGATAATTGGCGGCTTTCAGGACAAAGTAATGCGAGCCGCTAGCGGACATTTTTTTTTCAAAACGCGCCAGCAAGTCCGAGCTCTTCTTAACTGCCTCAATACCGTTCATGGCGCCTGCGCGGTCTTGGTAGCCTTCGCTCGCGAGAATGATCTCGCCGTTACCGGATTTAAGGCGAAAGCGAAATTCGCTCTTCTTGTCTTTGAAGAGTTCAAACTGGGCGGGCATGAGCGTCTCCTGCGCTGCTGACGCGGGCAGCTTTACACGAATTCGGGAAAGACACGGCCTTGAGATGGGTAGCCACTGCGACCTAAAGCTGTTTAAGAATCATTTTGAACTGCGCCGGTAACCTCGGAGGCTGTTTGGTTGGGGTCATGCAGCGATAGCGGTTTTGACCAGCTCTGCAAAGTAGTTGGCCTCGGCTTCTGCCGGGGGGATGTTTCCGATCGGCTCGAGCAGGCGTCGGTGGTTGAACCAATTGACCCATTCGAGTGTGGCGTATTCGACCGCGTCCATGAATTTCCACGGGCCTTTTCGCCAGATGACTGCAGCCTTGTAGAGTCCGTTGATCGTCTCGGCGAGCGCATTGTCGTAGCTGTCGCCAACACTGCCGACCGACGGCTCAAGGCCTGCTTCCGCCAGACGCTCGGCATACCGTATGCTGACATACTGGCTGCCGCGATCGGAATGATGCTCCAGGCCGCTTCCAGAGCAAGGTCTTCGATCATGCAAGGCACGGAATAAAGGGGCGATCTGCGCCTTCGCCTTCTCCCCCGGTCCGAGCCATCGCTCGATCGTTGAAAACATGCCGATGCTCCTTCCCTGTGGGCGAAATGTCAGCCGACCTTCGTTGTCCGAAGATAGGGGCGATGGGCGATCCAACCCTGCGGGAACAATACTCTCGCTTCCTCATCCTTGATCGACGGGGGAATGATTACTTCTTTGCCCATCGTCCAATCTGCGGGCGTTGCGATCCGGTGCGTGTCGCTCATCTGCAGCGCGTCAATCACCCGAAGGATTTCATCAAAGTTGCGTCCGACACTCATCGGATACGTCATAGTGAGCCGGATCTTGTGGGCCGGATCGATGATAAAGACAGACCGGACGGCGGCCGTCTCGCTTTGAGCCGGGTGAATCATGTCATAGAGACGCGCAATCGAAAGATCGGAGTCGGCGACGATCGGAAACTTCAGATTTGTCTTCTGAGTTTCGTTGACGTCTTCGACCCAGCGCCGATGTTCGGCGGCTGTATCGGTGGAGAGCCCGAGCGGTTTGACGTTCCGCTTTTCGAACTCCGAGGCAAGTTGAGCGGTGCGGCCCATCTCCGTGGTGCAGACCGGCGTGAAGTCCGCCGGGTGGCTGAAGAAGAACACCCAACAGCCTTCAGACCAGGCGTGGAAACTGAGTGATCCGTTTTGCGTGTCGGTGGTGAAGTCGGGGGCGATGTCGCCGATGTGTAATGTCATTGGGAGTATTCCTTTCAAGGGTGCAAGTTTCTGAGGATATCCCGTTTGGAGTTTTGGCGACAAGGCGGCGGCAAGACCTGTCACATCTGACCTTGCGGCGCTTGTGCATAGATGTGGGGGCCCGCGCCATCGACTTCGCGCGACAGGGTGCTGAAGGCGTCGTTTTGCGAGAGCCACACTTTACCCGAGAGCTCCGCAAGAAAGCTCGATCGCTTGAGGCGGTCCATCACGGGGCTTTTCACCTCTGACAAGTGAAGCGCGATGCCCGCATCCTTCAGTCGGTGATTGATCGCTTCGAGGCTCTCGAGCGCCGACATATCGATCGCGTTGATCGCGGAGCTCATTAGAATGAGGTGCTTGATCTGCGGTCTTCCCGCGACTTCATCGAGGACGAACTCTTCAAGCCAGCGAGCGTTAAGATAGGTCAGGCCTTCGTCGACGCGGATCGTCAGCACACGCGGATCGGTGAAGACGGCATGCCGTTTCACATTGCGGAAGTGCTCGCTCCCAGGAACGCGCCCAACCACGGCGGCGTGCGGGCGCGAGGCGCGCCAAATGAAGAGCGCGAGGCTTACACCGACGCCGGCGATCACGCCCGGCTCGACGCCGACCAGCAACGTCACCACGATTGTCGCCATCATCGCCGCGAAATCCGCGCGCGAATAGCGAAACACTTCGACCGGCTTCTTGAGATCAACGAGGCTCAAGACTGCGACGATAATGGTCGCCGCAAGGGCGGCGATCGGCAATGAAGAAAGCAGAGGCGTCAGAAAAAGGGCCGCGATCAAAATGCCTACGGCCGTGAAAGCGCCAGCGGCGGGCGTTTCGGCGCCGGCATCGAAGTTCACGACTGAGCGCGCAAAGCCGCCCGTCACGGGATAGCCGCCAGTGAAGCCAGCCGCGATGTTCGCCGCGCCAAGACCGATGAGCTCCTGATCCGGATTGATGCGTTGGCGCTTCTTCGCCGCCAGCGTCTGCGCCACCGACACGCTTTCGACAAAGCCGATCACGGAAAGCAGAAATGCCGGGATCGCCAGACAGCCCCAGAGATCCGCATCAAAGGCGGGGATCGTGAGCGGCGGCAGGCTTTGTGGAATGTCGCCGACAACCTTCACACCTTGCGCTTCCAGATCAAACGCGATGACGGCGAGGATAGACGCGACGACGACGGCGATTGGCCCTGCCTTAACGATCAGGTTCGCCGGCCGCGCCTTCAGGCCGCGCCCCATCAGCACCGGCTTCAATCCCTTGCGGACCCAAAACAGGAAAGCTGTCGCGGCAACGCCGATCACGAGGGTTGGAAGGTTCACTTCCGTCGCATGCGCCATCAGCGTGGCGACGAGCTCGGGCATGGCTTGGCCGCTCGCCTGCACTCCGAGGATCGACTTCAACTGACCGGTGGCGATGATGATCCCGCTCGCCGTAATGAATCCGGACACAACGGGATGAGAGAGCAGGTTTGCGAGGAATCCGAGCCGCAGCACGCCCATGAGCAAAAGCATAGCGCCGGACAGGAACGCGAGGATGAGCGCCGCCTCGATAAATTCAGCACTTCCTGCGGGCGCGACGTCGCTTGCCGCAGCGAGCGTCATCAAAGAGACCACCGCGACCGGACCGACCGCCAGCGCGCGGCTGGTTCCGAAAATGGCGTAGGCGACGATCGGCGCAATCGAGGCGTAGAGCCCGATCTCCGGCGGCAATCCCGCCAGCATCGCATAGGCGAGGCCTTGCGGAATCAGCATGATCGTCACGATTAGCGCCGCCAGAAGATCATTCATCAGCGTGGCGGCGCTATAGTGACGGCCCCAGTCGAGGATCGGGAGATAGCGCGCCAGCGTGCCCACCTCAGGCGTCGATCATGTGCGGCTTCACCATCCACTCGCGGCCCTTGAGCATGCCGTTCCAATAGACCGGCGGCAGGATGGTATCCTTGAGCAGCCAGGAGAGCCGCGACGGCCGCGTGCCGTCGATGAGCCAGTTGGGAAAGCTCGGCTGCAACTTTCCGCCATAGCCGAACTCGGCGAGCACGACTTTGCCGGCTTCGACAGTCAGCGGGCAGCTGCCGTAGCCGTCATAATCCGCCACCGGCGCCGCGCCTTTCAGCGCCGCAAGCGCATTGACCGCGACCACCGGCGCCTGCTTGCGCACCGCCGCAGCCGTCTTGGCATTGGACGCTGAACAGGCGTCGCCAAGCGCGAAGACGTTGGCGAAGCGCGGATGTTGCAGCGTTGCTTCGTTGACTTCAACAAAGCCGGAAGCAGCCGCAAGGGGCGAGGCGCGAACGAAATCAGGCGCGACTTGCGGCGGAACAACATGGATCATGTCGAACTGCTCTTCGACCCGCCGGATCTCATCGCCGCGCTTCTGCTCGAACACAGCGGTCTTCGCGGCGCCATCGATCGCGACGAGTTTCGATCCGAGATTCAGGTGCGCGCCGTAGCGTTCGACATACGCCATCAACGCGGGCACATACGCGGCGACGCCGAAGAGCGCCGCGCCCGCCGTGTGAAACTGCACGTCAATGCTTTTGAGCACGCGTGACTGCTCCCAACGATAACAGGACAGATACATAGCCTTCTGCGGCGCGCCCGCGCATTTGAACGGCATGACCGGCTGCGTGAAGAGCGCCCGCCCGCCCTTCAGCGTCTTCACGAGACGGTTGGTGTAGGGAGCAAGGTCGAAATCATAATTCGACGTGACGCCGTTGCGGCCCAGAGTCTCGGTGAGCCCCGGAATGGCAGCCCAATCGAGCTTGATGCCCGGGCACGCAATCAACACGCGATAGGCGACATAGCCGCCATCGCACAGTAACACCTTGTTCTCGTCGGGCGCAAAACCGCTAGCTGAGGCCTTGATCCACTTGACCTTGTGCGGGATCAGCTTAGCCTCTCGCCGCATGGTGAAGTCGCGGTCAAATACGCCCGCGCCGACCATTGTCCATCCAGGTTGATAATAGTGGACTTCACTCGGCTCGATGATGGCGATCGATACGTCGCGATTCCGTTTGCGAATGCTCGCCGCGGTCGCGATGCCGGCGCTGCCGCCGCCGACAATGACAATATCGAATACGCGCGAATTTTTGGCCGAGGGTTGAATGACGCCCGCCATTTCCGCAAGTTTCGCAGATCGCGCGCCTGATCGGCAATAGGCAAGAATGGGACCCGGAAGCGAAGAAAGCGCGCTCGCCATGGCGTCGGCGTCCTGTGCATTCGCCGATCCGGAAACGATGGGAATGTGCGCAAAACCAAGCCCCGCCTCCCGCGCGGCGGATTCGATTTCATGCGCCGCTGGTTGCCGCTGCTCCTCCCCATCCGGACGATTGCAGATGATCGAGCGGTATCCCCCGCGCGCGATTATTTCGATGTCCGAGGAAGAAATTTGCGGCGATGTCGCGATGCGCTCGTTGATGCGTTTGATGTCCATCTTGTTGTCTCCCCGCTTTGCGCGGCGGCTGCGTTAGCTGGTTGTGAGGCGATGCGCGGTCATGCCGCCAATCATTGCAAGGACGAAGATGCCGGCTTGCACCGGGGCGATCGCCAAATCGGCAAGCGCCGGGCCGGGGCAGAGCCCGCCAACTCCCCACCCCGCGCCGAACAGGACGGCGCCCAGAACGAGGTTACGATCCACCTTGCTTGTAGCGGGCAGGTCGAAACGCGCCTCCGCGAATGGCTTCTCAAGGCGCCTCCGCCAAGCCCAGGCGACGATCATCGGCAGCATGGCGCCGCCCATCACGAAGGCGAGCGTCGGATCCCAGTGACCGAACAGGTCGAGAAACGCCTGCACGCGCGCGGGATCGGCCATGCCGGACACAGCGAGACCTGCGCCGAAGAGCAGTCCGGCGGACAGGGCAATGAGAACAGTCCTCATTTACCTTTGCCGCGCGTTGAAAAACCGAAAGGCCGGTAGAGCGGACAAAAGCCGAAGAGGCTCGTCAGCAAAAACACCGCCGCCAAGATCGCGAGGCCGATCGCTAGCCCGCCGCTGATGTAGCCCTTGTACCACAGATACGCCACGGTCAACGCAATCGCGACACGCAGCACCCGATCGATAAGTCCCATATTCATCTTCACAGTGTTTTCCTCCTCAACCGTTCATGAAGCCAAAGACGCGCATCAGGCCGACCGTGACAAAGCCGCTCGCCATGAACGTCGCTGTCGCAGCGAGGGAGCGGCGCGAAAGCCTCGACACGCCGCAGACGCCGTGTCCGCTGGTGCAGCCCGATCCAAGCCGTGTTCCGAAGCCAACCAACACGCCGGCGATGACGAGCTGCACGGCCGATGTTGGAAATTCGCTTGCGATCCCGCCGAGCGCCGTCGATGCAAGCAGCGCGCCTAAGGGCAGACCCGCAACGAAAGCGATGGCGACAGGGCGCGGCGCGCCGGCATTGGCAATTCCTGTCGCGCGCGCCGCAAGACCGCTCACGCCAGCGATACGTCCAAGGCCAAGCAGCATGATCGCGGCGGCAAGCCCGATCATCAGCCCACCGATGAAACCCTCGACCGGCAGTGCGTTAGGAAACATCGCAATCATATCGCGTTCACGGGGATCTTCAGATAAACAACGCCGTTCTCTTCGGCCTGCGGCAGATGGCCTGCGCGAATGTTCACTTGCACCGACGGGAGAATGAGCCGCGGCATCGCCAGCGTCGCATCGCGCGCCTCGCGCATCGCGACGAACTCATCCTCGGTCACGCCATCATGGATATGTACATTCGCGTTCCGCTCGGCCTCGACCGTGGTCTCCCAGGCATAGTGATCCCGCCCGGATGGGAGGTAATCGTGACACATGAAGAGCCGCGTTTCCGGCGGCAACGACAGGATGCGGCGCGCAGAGCGATAAAGCGCGCGCGCATCGCCGCCCGGAAAATCGGCGCGCGCCGTGCCGTAGTCAGGCATGAACAGCGTATCGCCGACGAACACGGCATCGCCGATCACATAGGCGATGCAGGCAGGCGTATGCCCGGGCACGTGCAGCACGGTGACGCTGAGATCGCCGACCGCGAACTGATCGCCATCCCTCCAGAGCAGATCGAAGTCCGATCCGTCGCGCTGGAAGTCCGACCCGGCGTTGAAGAGGTCGCCGAAGGTCTTCTGCACCGTGACGATGTGCTCGCCGATCGCGATTTTTCCGCCAAGCTTCTTTTGCAGATACGGCGCGGCCGACAGGTGGTCGGCGTGAGCATGCGTCTCAAGCAGCCAATCCACGGTGAGGCTTTTTTCGCCGACATAGGCGATCACGGCATCTGCAGAACTGAATGTGGTGCGGCCCGAGGCCGGGTCGAAATCCAGGACGCTGTCGATCACCGCGGCGCGGCGCGTCACGCCATCATGGACAACATAAGTGACCGTGTTGGTCGGCTCATCGAAGAGCGCCTTGATGATCGGCGCGCCCGCCCCAGCTTTGGAAAACTGGGCGGCGGATGCCTGGGCGCTGGCCTTGGCCAGGGCGGAATCAAGCATGGGAGCTCCCTTCAACCTATTATTTACATAAACTATGTAATCGAATAATTGAGTTGCGTCAAGCCGCGTTTGGCGGCAATGCCGCAAAATGGAAGCACCGCGCCGATGACCGACCCGCTCGTCAGCCAGATCCTGCGTCCCGTGCCCCTCGGGGGCCGAGCGCCAGACTTTGTGGCGCGCTCCACCCAGGGCGAAATCAAGCTGTCAGACTTTCGCGGCCGGTGGCTGATCTTCTTTTCTCACCCGGCCGATTTCACGCCGGTCTGCACGACGGAATTTGTAGCGCTCGCCAAGCGCCAGCCGGCGTTCGAGGCGCTTGATTGCGCGCTCGTCGGACTGTCGGTGGACAGTCTCTATGCGCACCTTGCCTGGGTGCGCGCGATCGAGGCCCAGTTCGGCGTGACCATCGGCTTTCCGATCATCGAGGACCCGAGCATGGCGGTGGGCCGCGCCTATGGCATGATCGATGAGACGAGCGCCGACGCGGCGGCGATGCGATCCGCTTACTTCATCGACCCGGAGGGCGTTGTGCGGGCGATCACCTGCTACCCGCACAGTGTCGGCCGGTCCGCCGACGAAATGCTGCGGATCGTCAGTGCACTGAAGGCGGTGGATAGCGGCGAGGGATTTGCGCCCGAAGGCTGGCAGCCGGGGGATCGGCTGCTCGACCTGCCTCCCGAGGCGAGCGCCGGCGCCGCGACCGGACCAGACTGGTTTTGCCGGGTGAAGTCATGACGGCCCTCTTCGAAGACCGCGATCTCGCGGCCAGCGTCTCGGAGAAACTGAAGGTCTATGCGCAGCCGCAGCGCCTCATGATCCTGAGCTGCCTCTTAGGCGGTGAGCGCCGCGTCGCGGAGATCGGCGCCGCTACGGGCATTGGCCAGCCCGCTTTGAGCCAACAACTCGCCGAACTGCGGCGCGCCGATCTCGTCACCACGCGCCGCAAGGCGAAACATATCTGGTACGGACTCGCCAATGACGACGTGCGCATGTGTGTGCAGAGCATGGAAGCGATCTTCGGCGGCGTTGGCGAGACGCCTCCTCTGATCGCTCCGCAATCGCGCCCGCAGGGGCGCAAGCCCGCGGTAGGCGTCGCCGGATTCGCCAAAGTCACCCCTACCTGAAAGTTGGATCTCAGGGAGCGGCGACAGAGAGCGGGCGTCGACCTGCTGGATTGGGTGCATTCGGCTTTGTCGCTGGTGACCCGAGTACAGCTGGGCGGCCTGGCTACCGCGAAGAATTCACCGCCGAGCGGTCCAGAATTCGGGGGCGCCTCAAGTAGAATTGACCTTGCTCAATTCGTGTTCGCCCAAATGGGGCTAGCGTCTAGAGGGAAGCGAAAGGGTGTAGAGGGAATTTGAGCGCGTTCTGAATCGCGCAGGGCGTCGCGGTTTCATTCAACAATTGTTGCGCCTCGCGGCCCGGGGTCATTTCTACGGTTTTCGTAGCGGTTCGACTGTCACTGGAGCGCCTCCAGCCGGCGGTCGACGAGAATGGACTGGAACAACGCATGCCGAAGTTGATGAAAGCAGCGGTTTTTGCCGAGCCGGGACGCATTGTGCTCGACGAAATGCCGATCCCCGACATCGGCGCCCTTGACGCGTTGATGCGCGTGACGACGACGACCATCTGCGGCACGGACATCCACATCCTAAAGGGCGAATATCCGGTCGAACGGGGCCGCATTGTCGGACACGAACCGGTCGGCGTCATTGAGAAGCTGGGCGCTGCGGTCGAGGGATTTCATGAGGGTCAGCGCGTGATTGTCGGAGCGGTGACGCCGTCCGGCTGGTCAAACGCAAGCCTTGCTGGCGATCACGCCCAGTGCGGACGGGCTTCGCCGCACGGATACAAACCAATCGGCGGATGGCGTTTCGGCAATACGATCGACGGCGCGCAAGCCGAGTTTCTAAGGGTCCCGGACGCCATGGCCAATCTTGCGCCGATACCGGACGGCCTGACGGACGAGCAGGTTCTGATGTGCCCGGACATCATGTCGACCGGATTTGCAGGCGCGGAGTCCGGGAAAATCAGGATCGGCGACAGCGTCGCCGTATTCGCGCAAGGACCGATCGGACTTTGCGCGACAGCAGGAGCGCAACTGATGGGCGCCTCGTTCATCATCAGCGTCGAAAGCGTGCCGTCGCGGATGAACGCCGCGAGGGATATGGGCGCGGATGTCGTCGTCGACTTTCAGAACGAAGACCCCGCTCAGGCGATCATGAAAATCACAGGCGGTCGCGGCGTCGACGTCGCAATAGAAGCGCTCGGCCGCCAGGAGACGTTTGAGGCGGCGTTGCGCGTGTTACGGCCAGGCGGAACCCTGTCCTCGCTTGGCGTCTACTCGGCGGACCTAAAAATTCCGCTCGACGCATTGGCCGCAGGCCTCGGCGACCACACCATTCGAACCACTCTTTGTCCGGGCGGCAAGGAACGCATGCGGCGGCTGATGGCCATCGTCGCGTCCGGACGGTTCGACGCTCGCGCGCTCGTCACCCACCGATTCCAGCTCGACGAAATTGAGAAAGCATATGAACTTTTCGCGCGACAAGGCGACGGCGTTCTGAAGGTAGCAATCACGCCGTGAGGCGCGGCGCGGCTCAGCGAAACCTGCAAGCCGAACGGCGCCTTGATCGACGTCAAGGTCTGGGCGGCTCATTTTGAGAATAATTGCCTCTCTACTTGGAGCCTCCGTTGAACTGGCTGCTAGCTTATCACCTCGATCAGGCGATCACCACCGGCCGGATCGCCGTCGTGGACTTCGACGGTCGCCGGCGGGAATTTGGCGAAGCGACGACTCAACCGCTGACTGTACGTCTCCATGATCGGCGCGCCGAATTCGACCTGGCGCTGCGCCCTGAACTGGCGCTCGGCGAATTGTACATGGACGGGCGTCTGACAGTTGAGGATGGCTCGATCGCCGATCTATTGCAGTTGATCGCGTGCAACACGTCGGCGTGGCGACACCGGGGGCTTTCGTTTTCTCGTCCGCACGGGCTGGCCGGCCTGAAACGCGCCAGACGTAACGTCGCCCATCACTATGACTTGTCGGGCGCGCTCTTCGGCCTATTTCTCGACACGGACCGCCAGTATTCCTGCGCGTTCTTCGAAACGGAGAAAGACACGCTGGAAACCGCGCAGCTCAATAAGAAGCGGCGCATCGCCGCCAAACTCGCGCTGGAGCCGGGGCAAACGGTCCTCGACATCGGGTCCGGTTGGGGCGGCCTTGCGCTCTATCTGGCGAAGACGGCGCAAGCCGAAATCACCGGCGTCACCTTGTCCGCCGAGCAATTTCACGCATCCGAGCAACGAGCGCTTCAAGAGGGCCTATCTGGGCGCGTAAGATTTAGACTTGAGGATTACAGGCGCGTCGACGGAACGTACGATCGGGTTGTATCAGTCGGCATGTTGGAGCACGTGGGTCGAAGCGGCTATCAGGACTTTTTTGAAAAGACCGCTTCGCTTCTTGCAGATAAAGAAGTCGCCCTCATTCATTTCATTGGCGGCGATCGGCCTACGGCGCCCAATCCCTGGTTTGACAAATACATCTTTCCGGGGGGCTACACGCCAGCGCTCTCGGAGGTTCTCCCGGCTATTGAAGACAGCGGCCTCATCGTCACCGATATCGAGGTCCTGCGCCTTCATTATGCGTTCACGCTTGCTGAGTGGCGCCGGCGCTTCATCGAGAACCTGTCGCGGGCGGCGGCCATTTATGATGAGCGGTTCTGCCGCATGTGGGAGTTCTATCCTGCCGCGTGCGAAATGGCATTCCGTCATCAGCGCCTCGTCGTATTTCAAATCCAACTCGCGAAGAGGATCGACGCTCTGCAGATCGCCCGCGACTATATGATCGCTGCTTCCTCGACAATCGAAAGATCGGACCGGCACGCCGCGTAGGGGCCGCACCAAAATTTGCGCGCTTGGTCCGGCTGGCTTGGGACTTTGACTCCCGTCAAAGTAATTGATTGCCGTCCCGCTAGCTTGTTTGCGACTGCTACGAGGCCGATCATGACGAAAAACATTTCTCCGGAACGCTATGATCTTGTGGCCCAATGCCTCCATTGGGCGATGGCGATGATCCTGATCTATCTGGTTTTTTCGAGCTCCTTCGAGGATGTGCAGGATATGGTCATGGAACAAAGAATCCAGCTCCATTCCGGTTTGGGTTTGACTGTTCTTGGTCTCGGACTCGTTCGCTGGATCTGGCGGTTCGCGCGGCCGCGACCTGCGCCGATCTCAGTCGATGCGCGTTGGCAGAAAATCGCAGCCGACATCATCCATCACGCATTTTATGGGTTGTTCTTGTTGGCGCCGCTCCTCGGCCTCATTTTAGCGACGCTCGTTTCCTATCCAGTGCAGCCGTATGGTCTCGGGCCGCTCTTCAGATGGCCCGAAGACAGCCCCATGGTGGCGGGTTTTGTCAATTCGCTGCACGGCTTTGCGGCTGATGTCATTCTAGTTTTGCTGGTCATCCACACTGCAGCAGCACTCTATCATCAATTTGTAAGGCGCGACGCCATCATCGCCCGCATGCTGCCGCGCATTTGACCTCAACAGCTGCGCCATGCGTCCGCAAATCGAGCGCTGGCGGCGATTGCCTCTTTTAAGAGCGCCTTGAGCGCTTATGGCGCCGTCACTCGTCGTTGATCGGTCCGATGGGCCGCATCTTAAACCGCTTCAAGATGTTGATAACGTCGATATCCTTCAATTGCGGAAAACGGCGATACTGATTGCCGACCGCCCAAAAAGTCGTAAGCATCCGCCGGAGGCCGCCTGTTTGGTGAGCGCAAATCAGGCTGCGGCCTGCTCGGGCATCGCGGGTCGCCAGTTCCACGGGAGGAGTTCGTGGAGTGTGGCGGCAGGGTGATCGGCGATGC
>JBJXFO010000025.1:0-2791 GCA_046154725.1 Parvularculaceae bacterium
GCCCTGGATGATGTCCTGCGCGTGCTTCGGCACGTTCCCAACCTTGGCGGCCGCCGCAAGCTCATCGCGGATCGCCGCCGCTGCGGCCTTGTCCTTGCCGTCAAAGGCCGCGTCGATACGGTCGAGCCAGGGCTCGGGATCGAAGGCTGGCGCCTCAGCGTCGGCGCCCGTCGCCGCGCCGTCATCATCGAGCGAGGCGGCGAGCCCCAGCGCGGCCTTGAGCGTGTATCGCTGCAAATAAGTGATCGTCGATCCGATGCTCTGGATGGCGTTCTTGTTGCCGCTCTCGTCCCGCCCCGCCGATAGCGTGTTGACCTCCTGATAGCCTGCGGCGTGCGCGATGATGCAGGCGACGGTGATCGGCTGATTGGGCTCGGAGGTCGTCCGGAAGCGATAGCTCAGCCCGTGTTTGGCGAGGATGGGATCGACCGTGCGGGCTATCTCGCCAAGGTCTTCATGTCGGTAATGCGTGCGTCCCTTTTGAGAGGTGAAATCGACAGTCCGGTTTTTGCTTATTGTCGGGATTTCGGCCTTCGCTGCGGCCATCGCGGCGTCGAACGCTTTTCGCGTCTCGTTCTTCTCCCAACGCTCCTGCAGCGTCAGCAGCTTGTCGAGCGTCTCCACCGGCATATTGCGGTTGATGGCAGCCGCCAACATTTCCATCGGCGTCGATCCGCGCGGGGCCGGGAGGTCCGCGTCGCTCGCGCGGCGGTCGTTCACGACCAGTTCGGTCTTGTCGGTATGGCTCATTGTTTCATCCCTTCTTATTTGTTGGAAACTTGGCGAGAGCGTAGAGACGCCACGCCAGATACGGCAAAAAGCCGCCACGAAAATAAACCGCACGCTGACAAAGGTGGCACAGGGCTATGCCGCCATCCGCACGTCGCGGAACCGCATCATCCGTCAGCATTGCGCGCACCCGAGTAAATCGCGGATCGGTCCGCATAAGCGAGCCATCACAAGGGCTGTGGCAAAGGCAACAGTCATTCGGGTTGCGACGAACCAAGGGGGAGCGCTCCCAAAATCGGCGTTGTTGGCGGGCTATCCAGCCCTGCGGTTGCGAGTTGGTGGAACGCCATTTCGACCTTGACCGTGCCGATAATTTGTTGAGCAAGCTTCGCCACGGCGAGGGCGCGGTAGGCATCGCCGCCCTCGCCGCGAACCTTGTCGATTTCATCAAACAGCAGGTCGCGCAAACCGGCGGACGTGCGGATGGTTCTCTTTGCGCTCATGCTTTCGGTCCTTCCATTGCTTCGAGTTGCGCGCGCACACCCGAAAGAAATCCGAGCGTGGTTGCGATCTGGTTTTCACGCTTCTTCGCGTCGGCTTCCTTCGCCGCGCGCTTCAGCATGATCTCGGCGTCGTGCAGGTCGTCGAGCGCGCGCTTCATTCGGTCGGGCATGTGCCGGCCCCTTCTTTTGCAAGCCATTCCTCAAGTTCACGGCGGGCCTCGCTGGTCTCCGCCGTCTTGTCGTCGAGAAGATCAAGCGCATCGCGAAATACGCCGTGCGAGGCGTCGAGCGGCAGGCGGCCCGATAAGAACTCGCGCATGGAACGCTCCGATATTTCGAGGTCCGCAGCGAAGCGCGTCACGAAGGACTCGCCGTGCAGCGCCACGCCGATCTCGCGGAGCATCTCGCGCGGGGTCACGGCGACCCCTTCGCTTTGTCCGCAGCGATCCGCGCCACATACGGGCAGCTATCGGGCGTCGGCAGGCCGAACGCCGCCCGATATTGAACGACCTCGTAGGCGAAGCTGACGGACTCCGTATGCAGGCTTTCTTTGTCGCGCTGCCTCTGCGCAGCCATTTTTAAGTCTTCCGGGTCCGTCCCATTAACCATGTGCGTGCGCAGCCGGTCCTCAACGACCGCCGCGCGCTTGCTCTCATTGCTGCCGCCGATGTCCATATGATGTCCGGTGCGGCCGACGTATTCGCCGGTCTTTGGGTTGAAGTTCGGCGTGTAACGAACGCGGACGCCAAGAAGCGCCAGCGCCGCCCGCATCTGGTCGATCTCGTCAATCGAGTATTTTCTTTGCGTCATGGGGATTTCAACCGCCAGCACAAAGGGCGCACGCCGTCGATGCGCTCGACATACCCTCGCAGAGCAAGCTGGTTGCAGTAGTCGCGCGCCAATGGCGCTGGAATGCCGAGGCGCGCGCCTACTTCCTCGGCTGATAAAAACGGAACCTTCGATCTCTTGATTACACTCAGAACGCGCATCATCAGCGGCGATATTTTGTTCTCCGGGCGCGGCTTTGTCGGCTTGCGAGATTTGGCCGGCAGCGGCAAATCGATGACCGCGGCCGCCTCAGCGCGCACCATATCCTCGTTGAGCCTGATGACGTCGGCAGGTTTTATCCCGAGCCTCGATGCAATGCGCTCCGGCGCGTGACCCTCGGCGATAAGAGAGCGGACCAGTTCGTGGGTCGGGGTCATGGCGCGGCCATCAGGATCAAGACAACAACGGCCGCCACCGTTCCGCCGAACGCCATGGCGCCGAAGGCGATCTCCATCAAGCCGATGAGAAATGCGGCGATCCGGCGCGAGCGTGCACCGGATCGCCGTCGGCGGCCCGCAACCGGTCGCGCATGTCGTGCGGAGAACACTGGATCGGAGGTGATGAGATCGTAATCAATCATCGGTATCTCCCTCGGGGCCGTCGAGCATCGCATCCTGCGCAGCGACGTCGGGGTCGATGACGTCAACCGACTCGAGCAGACACTCGACGATGATGTCGGCCAGATTTTGGGCGGGCGTCTGATCCCACTTTTTCGCCGAGCGGATTGTCTG
>JBJXFO010000040.1:0-2737 GCA_046154725.1 Parvularculaceae bacterium
CGCCGGCAACGAAGCGCGGCTTGTCCGGCGTCAGCGCATTGTATTTGTCTGCCGCCTCGCGCACGAGCTTGGTGCTGGCGACGTTCATTTCGTAGGCGAGTGCCTGCATCCCGTAATCCGCTTGAGACACCACCTGCGCGTTAAACGTGTTCGTCTCGGCGATGTCGGCGCCGGCGGCGAAATATTGGTCGTGGATGTCGCGAATGATGTCCGGCTGCGTCAGCGACAACAGTTCGTTGTTGCCTTTGACGTCTTGCTTCCAATCCTTGAAGCGTTCGCCGCGATAGGTTTCTTCCGTCGGCTTATGGCGCTGGATCATCGTGCCCATGGCGCCGTCGATGATGAGGATGCGCTCAGTTGCGGCCTTTTCGAGTGCGGCCCAGCTCGGTTTTCGTTTCATGCGTTTCTCTTTACTTGTAGGTTGGGTTAGCGCGGCCAAAGTGATCGCGATTTCGTACCGTCTCTGATCGGCGCGTAACCCAACAACTTCGTATCGCTTTTGTGGTCTTGATTGTTGGGTTACGCCCGCCAAGAAAGAGGCGGTCTAACCCAACCTACGCTTCCCGTCTTGGCTACGAGGCCGCCCTCTTTTGTTCGAGCGGCGCCACTCGCAAGGGTCTCAGCCCCAAGAGGTGGCAGATCGCGTAGACGAGATCGGCGCGGTTCAGCGAGTAGAAATGAAAGTGGCGGATGCCTTCGTCCACGAGATCGAGCGCTTGCTCGGTCGCGACGGACGCGGCGACGAGGTGGGTCGTCTGCACGTCCTCTTCCAGGCCCTCAAAGCGGCGCGCGAGCCACGCCGGCACCGTGGCGCCTGCACGCACGGCAAAGCCCGCGACCTGGCGGAAATTGTGGATCGGTACGAGACCGGGAATGATCGGCGTCCAAATGCCGGCAGCACGCGCGCGCTCAAGGAAGCGGAGGTAATGCGCGTTGTCGAAACCGAATTGGGTGATGATGCGATCGGCGCCGGCATCGACCTTGGCTTTTAGGTTTTCGATGTCGGCGGCGAGCGTCGGGCTTTCGGGATGCTTCTCGGGATAGCCGCCGACGGAGACTTCGAAGCCTGCAATCTTTTTCAATCCCGCGACAAGATCGGAGGTCGTTTGATAGCCGCCGGGATGGGGCTGGTATTTGGCGCCCGCACCTTCGGCCGGATCGCCGCGCAAGGCAACGATGTGGCGGATGCCCGCTGCCCAATAGGCGCGCGCCACCTCGTTCACTTCTTCTTTTGTGGCGTTTACGCAGGTGAGATGTGCGGCTGGGCGCAGCGCCGTTTCCTTGACGATGCGCGCAACCGTGTTGTGCGTTCTCTCGCGCGTCGATCCGCCAGCGCCATAAGTGACAGAGACGAATTCGGGCGCGAGCGGCGCCAAACGATTGATCGACGCCCATAGCTGCGCTTCCATCTTCTCGGTCTTAGGCGGGAAGAATTCGAAGCTGACGGCAATTTCGCCCGCGCCAAGCAGGCGGCTTTTTCGTTCTTTTACGTCGGCCATTAATCAGCCTCCTGTAACGATTGGGCGGCGCGCTTGGCTGTGCCCAGTTTCTTATTCTCGCCGCGTTCGGCAAGCCAGATCGAGACCGTGAGCTTGTCTTCGCCTTCGCTTGAAAGCGGCCGCAGATCGTGCGCATCGCGCGTGACGAGGCCCGCTTCGGCCAGCCATTGATTGACTTGGGGCCCTGAGAAGCCAAGGCGCTCATGCGCTTCAGTTTCGCGCAGAAACTCCAGCGCGTGGGGCGCGAAATCGACGATCAGCAATCGACCCCCGGGTGCCAGAACGCGCGCGGCCTCGCGGATGGCGAGTGCAGGATCGGACAGGAAATGCAGAACCTGGTGCATGACGATGGCGTCGGCCGTACCGTCGGCAATCGAGAGCGCATATATGTCGCCGTGGCGGACTTGGGCATTGTTGCGGCCCGTTTGAGCGAGACGCGCCCGCGCGTAGGTCAACATCGCCTGATTGACGTCGATGCCAAGCCCGCGCCCATAACGATCGGCAAAAAGTTCAAGCGTTCGCCCGGTGCCGGTGCCAAGATCGAGAAGAAATTTGAAGGGACCGGACCCGAGCGTATCGCGCATCGCCGCTTCGACGTCGGCCTCCGCGACATGCAGCGAGCGGATGCGATCCCAGTCGGCGGCGTGCGCTTCAAAAAAGATCTGTGCCGCCGTTTCACGGTCTCTCTTAAGGCCTTCGGCACGCTCGCGGTCGCGCCGCGCCGTCTGGTCGCCGGCCGGAATGCTGGCAACCAGCCGCAGTGCGAGACGCCCGCCGGGCGAACGGTCGGAGATATGGAAATAGACCCAGCTGCCCTCGCGAAAGCGCTCGATCAAGCCCGCCTCGCTCAGGAGCTTCAAATGGCGGCTGATGCGCGGCTGACTTTGACCGAGAATGAGCGTCAGATCTTTGACGTTCAACTCGCCGGCTTGGAGCAGCAAAAGGATGCGCAAACGGGTCGGCTCGGCCGCAGCCTTGAGCGCCGTCACCAAGTCTCCCGTTTCCATGTCCGGTTTAACTTCCATACCCTATGGATATAAAGATATGTTTATATGTCAAGTGGCCGTTGCAACGATCCACGACATTTGTGCTGGAAGAGGTCCTTTATCTGCTCCCGGCAAGACCGGCGGGACGACCGGCAACCCTGTCTTAACCAAACTGACTATAGGCTGCGGCCCGAGTTCATGAGTTCATTCAGGATTACCCATGCGGACCGAAGCATTTGAAAGCGTTGAGTT
>JBJXFO010000028.1:0-51023 GCA_046154725.1 Parvularculaceae bacterium
GAAATCAACCGGGCAATCGTCGAGGCTGCCGATGGCCGCATGAGCGGCGTTCTTGCCTACACCGACAAGCCGCTCGTCTCGTCCGATTTCAACCACGACCCGCATTCGTCAACGTTTGCGCTGAACCAGACGCAGATCGTCGATGGCGGCCTTGCCCGCATTCTCACCTGGTACGACAATGAATGGGCCTTCTCGACGCGCATGAGCGATGTGGCGTTGGAGATGGGTAAGCATCTATAGCGGCTTGCCGCATTGACTGCGCGATCTTCGTGTATTAAATCAGGATTGCTGCTGCGGGGCCGCGATCATGCCGCCAAAACTTGTCGCCGACTTCACGCAAGTCGTTGAAAATATTGAGCGTTTTAATCGCGACCTAGCGCAGGCGTCGCTGGCCGAGAAGATCGCCTACGTGCGCGCCTGGTATGCGGTGAAGGCGGCAACCGGCGAATGGCTGTTCGCGCCGTCAAAATTCGCCGGGTATGTCGGCTCGAGCGCGGAAAGTTACCGCGATGAGCTTGCAGACCGCGACGGCCGCGAGACCGAGCGCGGTCTTTCGCAATGGTTTGTGGAGGCTGACCCGAACGACCGGTTCGGGCGCGAGCTGCTGGCGCGCTTGCGTGAAACGGTGGCGGCGCAGGGGAAGGTCCTCAACGCCTTGGCGCGCGTGCATGTCCCAAAGGATATCGCAGACGCAAAACCGGCGGCCCGGCCGGGCTCGGAGCGTTGGCGCATTACGGCCGACGAGCGGGTGCTGGGCGGCAAACCCTGTATCAGAGGCTTGCGCATCAGGGTGGCGGATATCCTCGAAATGCTGGCGAACGGGGCGTCGCCCGAAGAGATTGTCGCCGATTATCCTTATCTCGAAGCCGGCGATATCCGCGCCGCGCTCGAATATGCGATCGGCGCCGTCGATCATCAGCTGGTCCTGGTGGCGTGAGCGATGCGATTTATCGTCGATGCGCAATTGCCGCCAGCGCTTGCCCGGTGGCTGACATCGCGCGGCCATGACGGCGCACACGTTATTGACCTCGGCCTTGCGGAGGCAGGCGACGCGGTCATTCTCGACCATGCGATTGCGAAGGGAGCGATCGTCGTGACGAAAGACGCAGTTTTCGCCCATCTCGCAGGTGCTCGCTCAGGCGCTCAAGTCTTGTGGTTGCGCTTTGGCAACGCTACGAGCCGGGATCTGCTTGCGGCGCTGACGCCGGCGATGGATGAGATTGAACGGGCTCTGGCCGCCGGGCAGCGGCTGGTTGAGGTTAACCGCTGACGGGACAGGCGCGGGCACCAGCATGGCAACCTATAAAACAATCGACGATCTCGACGTTTCTGGCAAGCGCGTGCTCGTGCGCGTCGATTTCAATGTGCCGATGAAAGACGGCGTCGTGACCGAGGCGACGCGCATTGAACGCGCGCTGCCGACCATTCAGGAATTGTCGAAGAAGGGCGCGAAGGTCCTGCTGCTCTCGCATTTCGGGCGCCCGGGCGGCAAACGCCACGAGAAGGAAACGCTGAAGCCGGTTGCCAAAAAGCTTGAACAGCTTCTCGGCGGCGGCGTTCTGTTCGCCGAAGACTGCATTGGCGATGAGGCGAAAAAGGCAGTCAAGCTGATGGTCGGCGGCGATGTCGCCGTGTTCGAGAACACGCGCTTTCACGCCGGCGAGGAAGCCAACGATCCGGCCTTCGCGCGCGCTCTTGCCGAAAACGGCGACGCCTATGTGAACGATGCGTTCTCGGCGGCGCACCGCGCGCACGCCTCGACCGAGGGGCTGGCGCATCTTCTCCCCTCGGCGGCGGGGCGCGCGATGGAGCGCGAGCTTGATTATCTCTCCGCCGCGCTTGCAAACCCTCAGCGCCCGATGATTGCGATTGTCGGCGGCGCGAAAGTCTCGACCAAGATTGAAATGCTGCTCAATCTTGTCGGCAAGGCGAACATTCTAGTCGTTGGCGGCGGCATGGCGAACACGTTCCTGTTCGCCAAAGGCGTCGCCGTCGGCAAGTCGCTGTGCGAGCCGGACCTTGCGGCAACCGCGCGCGAGATCATGGCGCAAGCGGCCGCGCGCGGCTGCGAGATTGTGCTGCCGACGGACGTCGTTGTCGCGAAGGAATTCAGGGAGCATGCGGAGCATCAGGTGCGTGCTGCGACGGGCGTCGCTGGTGACGAGATGATCCTCGACGTTGGCCCCGAAACGGTTGACGCGATTGCCGCGCGGATTGAAGGAGCCAAGACGCTCGTCTGGAACGGGCCGCTCGGCGCGTTTGAGACAAAGCCATTCGATACGGCAACGCTGGAAGCGGCGCGCTATGCGGCGCGGCGGGTGAAAGAGGACGGGCTCGTCGCGGTTGCCGGCGGCGGCGATACGGTTGCAGCGCTTGCCGCCGCTGGCGTCGAGGATGGCTTTACCTATGTCTCAACCGCGGGCGGCGCCTTCCTTGAATGGCTGGAGGGCAAAGAGCTGCCGGGGGTTGCGGCGCTTAGGAAATAAACAAGAGGGGAAGATACGATGCATCTCGATGCACTGAACAAGATCGCGCTTGGCATGGTCGCGCCGGGCAAGGGCATTCTGGCCGCGGATGAATCGGGCGCGACGATCAAGAAGCGCTTTGACGCGATCAATACAGAATCGACGCCCGACACGCGCCGCGATTACCGCGAGATGCTATTTCGCACGAAAGTGGCGATGGAGAGCCATATTTCCGGCGTCATCCTTTACGATGAAACGATCCGGCAGAGCGCGAAGGACGGAACGCCGTTCGTCAAGCTGATTACCGACGCCGGCGCCATTCCGGGCATCAAGGTCGATGCGGGCGCGAAGGCGATGGCGGCCTTCCCGGGCGAGCAGATCACCGAAGGGCTCGACGGCTTGCGCGAGCGGCTTGCCGACTATCACAAGCTCGGCGCGCGCTTTGCAAAATGGCGCGCGGTCATCGACATCGGCCGGAGCGGCGACAGGGCGATCCCGTCATGGGGCAATGTGAAGGCGAACACGGCAGCGCTCGCGCGCTACGCGGCTCTTTGCCAGGAAGCCGGGATCGTGCCGATCGTCGAGCCGGAAGTCCTGATGGACGGCGATCATGACATCGACCGCTGCTTTGACGTGACGGAACTGGCGCTTAAAACTCTCTATGCGGAGTTATTCGAGGCGCGCGTCGTGCTTGAAGGGACGATCCTGAAGCCCAACATGGTGATTTCAGGCAAGAAAGCGGCAAAGCAGGCGAGCGCTGCCGAGATTGCAGAAAAGACCATCCGCTGCTTCCGCCGTGCAGTGCCGGCCGCCGTTCCGGGCATCGTCTTCCTGTCGGGCGGCCAGTCGGACGAACAGGCGACCGCGAATTTGAACGCGATGAACGCCAGCTATCGCAACGTCATGCCGTGGCCGCTCTCGTTTTCGTACGGGCGCGCGTTGCAGGCAGCCCCCCTGAAGGCGTGGGGCGGAAGGGCGGAAAACGTCGCCGCTGGCCAGCGTGCGTTTGCGCACCGCGCCCGGATGAACTCGCTTGCCCAGATGGGCGAGTGGTCAGACGGGTTTGAGAGCGCGGCGTAGGGCAGGATAGTTTAGGCAAGAGGTTGCCACCCTCGCCCGCTTGCGGGAGAGGGCAGGGTGTGGGTGTTTCTGCGCGGGAAAACTCGCGTTTGTTCTTGCGACGGTCCCTCACCCCCGGCCCCTCTCCCGCTATGCGGGAGAGGGGGGAAGATCATGGTCTCGACTCTGACGGCAATCCCTTACCGCGCCTCCCGATGCTGGCACTGGCCGCCGGCCGCCGTCATCAGCGCGGCGACCGCGATGAGGAAGACGCCAAACGCGAACAGGCGCCACGCCGCGCCGACATCTGCGCCGATTGCAAACGCCGCCGCCGGGAACAGTTGAACGAGAAGCGCAAGCGTGCAGCAAAACAGGCCCGTCGCAAGAAGGCGCCCAGTCGTCATTCGTCTCTCCCATCGCTATGATCAAGTAATGGTGATGCCTGCCGATCGCGGCGTGAGTAGGGAAGGATTGAGGCCTTGAACGGACGCGTCCTGATTATCGCCGGCTCCGATCCCTCGGGCGGCGCGGGCATTCAGGCCGACATCAAGACGGTGACAGCGCTTGGCGGCTATGCGGCGGCGGCAATCACCGCGATCACTGTTCAGAACACGCTGGGCGTCAGCGCGGTTTATCCCGTCGCCCCGCAAATCATCGCCGATCAGATCAAAGCTGTTCTGGACGACATCGGCGCGGACGCAATCAAGGTCGGCATGATCGGCGATGTCGCGGCGGGGAGAGCGATCGCCGACGCAATCGGCGTTCATGCGCTGTCGATCCCGGTTGTTCTCGACCCCGTGCTGATTGCGACCAGCGGCGATGTGCTGGCCGGGGAGGGCGTTGCAGCATTCATCCTTGAACGCTTCGCGCCGCTCGCCGCGCTGATCACGCCGAATGCGGACGAAGCGCGCGCGCTGACGGGCCTTGCGATCGAGACCGCCGCCGATCTCGTCACTGCGGGCGAAGCACTGTTGCGGCGCGGGGCAAGCGCTGCGCTCGTCAAGGGCGGCCACTTGCAAGGGCCGATGGTCGAAGACGCGCTTGTCACGCAAAGCGGCGCCGACATTTTTCGCGCGGCGCGGATCGAAACGCGCGCGACGCACGGAACGGGGTGCACGCTCGCCTCCGCTGTCGCAACGGGTCTTGCGCAAGGCCTGACACTCGCCGCCGCAACGAAACGCGGCATCGATTACGTGCGCGGCGCCATTCGCGCGGCGCCGGGGTTTGGCGCGGGCGCCGCGCCGCTCGATCATGCCTGGATGACAAGGGCAAAGCCCGACTGATCGCATGAGTGTTCGCATGCCTGATCGGGGCGTTGGATTTTCTCGTTTGCCCGCCGCGCACCTTGCGACTACGCCCCGTCAATCACCGACAAGGACGCCGCCATGCCCCGCTACGACTTCGAAACCTTCGACGTCTTCACCAACACGAAATTCGCCGGCAACCCGCTTGCTGTTGTCACCGATGCGAGGGGCCTCACGACCGCCGACATGCAGACGATCACGCGCGAGTTCAACCTGTCGGAGACAACGTTTGTGCTGCCGCCGGAGAACGCGCAGAACACCGCGCGCGTCAGAATTTTTACGCTCGGCTATGAAATGCCCTTCGCGGGTCACCCGACGGTCGGCACGGCAATCTCGATTGCCCGGGCGCGGAAAATTTCCGGGGTGCTTCGGCTCGAACTGAATGCGGGCCTGTTTCCGGTGACGGTCGATCTTGATCGCCCGGCGCCGTTCGCCGAGTTTCAGAACCCGAACCTGCCGGCGGAGCGCGGGGCGGCGCCGGACGCCACCCTGATCGAAGTCGCGCTGTCGCTGCGGGCCGGCGCGATCGATCGCGGCGCGCACCGGCCGCGGCTTGTCGGCGCCGGGGTCAATTATCTCTATGCCAAGGCGGCGCTCGATGACGTGCGCTCAGTCAAGCTCAGTTCCGCCGCCTTTGAGCAACTCGCGCTAGAAGATACGATTGGCGTTCTTCTGTATGCGGACGGCGGCGAGGCGCGGGACGCCACGTTTCACGCGCGCATGTTCGCGCCGAACGCCGGCATTGCCGAAGACCCCGCAACCGGCAGCGCCGCTGCCGGTCTGCCCGGCCAGATCGCCCTCTCACATCAGCTCGCTGACGGAACGCATCGCTGGTTGATTGAGCAAGGCTATGAAATGGGCCGGCCAAGCCGCATCCATGTGACGGTTGAAGCAAAGGCCGGTCAGGTGGCAAGCGTTCGCGTTGGTGGCGAGGCGGTCCCCGTGATGCGCGGTCAGTTCGACTTTTGAACACTGACGGCGGGCAATACGGCTGCAACCGGCGGTGCGCGGCGCTGGCTGATCGCGACGCCGGCGAAGATAAAGCCGAGCGCGATGAAAACGGGAAGTCCGAGCTGCTCGCCGAATAGGATCGCGCCGACAATCACCGCGTAAAGCGGCGAGATGTAGTTCGCCAGCGCCATGAACGAGGCGCCCGCGCGGCGAATGACGACGATGATGATGACGCCGGCAAGCGCTGTCGGGCCGAGCCCCAGAGCGACAATGCTCGCCATGCTGACGAGCGACCAGTCTTCGGGACGTATTGGCGTCAACAGCAGTCCGGGCGTTGCAAAGACCGCGCCCATCAGGACGATGCCGGCGGAAAAGACGATGCGCCGCGCCGGCGGCGCGCGCCGCGACATGACGGCGGACGCCGCATAGAGCAATGTCGCGAGCAGAAGCGAGGCTTGCGCGGCAAAGCTTGCGCCGCTGATCCCGGCAATCGCGTCCGGACCCATCAGCACAACAACGCCAATCGCCGCCAGCACAAACCCCGCAATCTTGCCCGGCGTCAGGCGGTCGTCGGCGAAGACAAACGCGAGGCCCAAGGTCCAGATCGGCATGAACGCCATGTAGACGCCGGCAAGCCCGCTCGGCACAAATTGCTGCGCCCAAGGGAAAATGAAAAACGGAATCGTGTATCCGACAAGGCCGACCGCCGCCATCCACACCCACAAGCGGTGGGGGCGCAAGCCCGAATTCGTCCGCACAAGGACGGAAGGAAAGCGACGGCCCTTGATGCGCATCGCCGCATAAAGAACGATCGCCGCAACCCACAGGCGCCCGATCGTGACGATCCCCGGGGGCGCAGTCTCGAGCGCGAGGCGGATCAGCATGAACGACGAGCCGCCGAGCACGACGAGGCCTGCGAGCAGCAACCAGTCGGCGGCGCCCGCCACTGCCGGACCCGCTCCGCCGCGCATGCCTCTGTTTGCCATGACCGAAAACCGCCGTGTTGACGCCGGTCCGCCCATAGGCCCCCGGCTGAGTGCAAAATGCTCCGCTTGGCATTTTGCTGCAATGCAAAAAAACTGTTGACCTACGCAGCGTTTCGCGATGACACTCAAGGTGGGCCACGCTTCCCCAACGAAGCGCTGCTCATCTGTAAGGATGGGAGACATCGATGACTGTTAAACCGGGCCTTGCCCCGACACGGCCCTATTTTTCCTCCGGTCCTTGCGCCAAGCGACCCGGATGGTCCCCCCAAAGTCTCGGCACAGAAACGCTTGGCCGCTCGCACCGCGCCAAGGTCGGCAAGTCGCGCCTGAAGGAAGCGATCGACCGCACGCGCGCACTGCTTGAGGTTCCAGCCGGCTATCGCATCGCGATTGTCCCGGCGTCGGACACCGGCGCTGTCGAAATGGCGATGTGGTCGCTGCTCGGGGCCCGGCCCGTCACCATGCTCGCCTGGGAAAGCTTTGGCGAAGGCTGGGTGACTGACGCCGTCAAGCAGTTGAAGCTCGACGCCCGCGTCATGACGGCGCCCTATGGCGCGCTGCCAGATTTGTCGGCGGTCGATGCTGATACGGACATTGTCTTTACCTGGAACGGCACGACCTCGGGCGTCCGCGTGCCAAACGCGGACTGGATCGCGGCGGACCGTAAAGGGCTGACGATCTGTGACGCAACGTCAGCGGCGTTTGCGCAGGCGCTCGACTGGCTCAAGCTCGACGTCGTGACGTTCTCGTTCCAGAAAGCGCTGGGCGGCGAGGGCGCGCACGGCGTGCTCATTCTTTCCCCGCGCGCGGTCGAGCGGCTTGAGACCTACAAGCCCGCATGGCCGCTGCCGAAAATTTTCCGCATGACCAAGGGCGGCAAGCTGATTGAAGGCCTGTTTGAGGGCGAGACCATCAATACCCCGTCGATGCTCGTCATCGAAGACTGGATCGATGCGCTGAAATGGGGCGAGGGGGCCGGCGGTCTCGCCGCGCTGATCAACCGCGCGGACTCGAATCTGCACGCGATCACGCAATGGGCGGAGCGCACATCCTGGGTCGATTTTCTGTGCGCTGATCCTGCTGCGCGGTCGAATACCTCCGTATGCCTCACAATCGTTGACCCGGCGTTTGCAGCGCTTGACGAAGAAAAGCAGCGCGCTTTCGTCAAGGACATGGAACAGCTTCTCGCCAGGGAGAAAGCCGCCTTCGACATTGGCGGCTATCGCGACGCCCCGCCGGGCCTTCGCATCTGGTGCGGGGCAACGGTTGAGCGCGCCGACATCGAAGCCTTGTGCCCATGGCTCGATTGGGCGTTTGAAACAGTAAGTTGTGCGTAGTGCGTGGTGCGTTGTCCGCACGGACAGCGCGCTACCTTCTTCGCACGACGCACAACGCCCTATGCACTGAAAGGTCCCCCATGCCCAAAGTTCTCATCTCCGACGATCTTTCCGAAACCGCCGTCAACATTTTCAAGGAGCGCGGCGTTGACGTGACGTATGAGCCAAAGCTCGGCAAGGACAAGGACAAGCTTTTGTCCGTCATCGGACTTTACGACGGGCTGGCCGTGCGCTCGGCATCAAAAGCAACGGCCGACGTCATTGCAGCCGGCAAAAACCTCAAAGTCATCGGACGCGCCGGGATCGGCGTCGACAATATCGACATTCCGGCGGCAACGGCGGCGGGGATCGTAGTCATGAACACGCCCTACGGCAATGCGATCACAACCGCCGAGCACGCCATCGCGATGATGTTCGCGAGCGCGCGCCAGATCCCGCAGGCAAGCCAGTCAACCCACGCCGGCAAGTGGGAAAAGTCGCGCTTCATGGGCGTTGAACTTTATGGCAAGACGCTCGGGGTCATCGGCTGCGGCAATATCGGCGGCATTGTCGCTGACCGCGCGATTGCGCTGAAGATGCGCGTCCTTGCTTTCGACCCCTATCTCACCGATGCGCGCGCGCTGGAATTGGGCGTTGAAAAGGTTGAACTCGACGCCCTGCTCGCGCGCGCCGATATCATTACGCTGCACACGCCTCTAACCGAGCAGACGAAGAATATCCTTTCCGCCAAAGCGCTCGCGCGTACCAAAAAGGGCGTCATCATCGTCAATTGCGCGCGCGGCGGCCTCGTCGACGAAGCGGCGCTGAAAGCGGGGCTCGACAGCGGCCATATCGCCAGCGCCGCGCTCGACGTCTTTGCAACCGAGCCCGCGACCGAGCACCCGTTGTTCGGGCATGAGCGTGTCATCGCGACGCCGCACCTTGGCGCATCGACCAATGAGGCGCAGGAAAACGTGGCTATCCAGATTGCCGAGCAGATGGCCGACTATCTGACGCGCGGCGCGGTGACGAACGCGCTCAACATGCCGTCGATCACGGCTGAGGAAGCGCCGCGCCTCAAGCCCTTTATCGCGCTCGCGGAAAATCTCGGGCGCTTTGCGGGACAATTGACCGAAACCAGCGTCAAGGCGATCGAAGTTGTCTATGCCGGAGGCGTCGCCAAGCTGAATACGCGCCCGATGACGGCGGCGGCGGTTGCGGGCGTCCTCCGCCCGCTGCTCGCCGAGGTCAACATCGTCAACGCGCCGATGATCGCCAAGGAGCGTGGCATAGCGATCGCCGAGACCTATCGCGACGATGTCGAAAATTTCGAAAGCGTCATCCGCCTGCGGATCGTCACCGAGCGTCAGGACCGCACCGTCTCCGGGGCGCTCTTCGGCCAGACGCCGCGCATTGTCGAAATCAAGGACGTCGAGATGGAAGCCTCCTTCGCGGCGCACATGCTCTACGTGACGAACGCCGACAAGCCGGGCTTTATCGGCGCGCTCGGCCAGACGCTGGGGGCGGCAAACGTCAACATCGCGACGTTCAATCTCGGCCGCTCGGCGCCCGACGCCGACGCCATCGCGCTCCTCGCGGTCGACGAGCCGGTGACGGATGCAACCTTGGAAAAAGTCCGTGCGCTGCCGAACGTCAAGCAGGCTAAGTCGCTGCGGTTCTAAAGCGGCGCGTTCACTCCGCTGACAGCGACCGGGCGAGGACCACGACGAGCGATGCCGCGATCAACAGCGCGACCGTGCGGCGCCGCTGCGCGCGCCGCTGTGCGACGGCGGCGGGCGGTAATGGCGTTGCCGACCAATCGGGCGCGCTGTGCCCAATGACGAGCAAAAATCCCGGATTTCCGTCGACCATGCCCAAGTCCGTGACAGGCGCGCCGGACCGCGACACAATCGCGTTGACGATATGGCCGAAATGCGCGGGCAACATCTCGCGGTCGGCGCCGAGAAACACGCGCGATGCGTCGCGCATCACGAGCGAAAACGCGTGCTGGGACGTCGTAACGCCGAGGCTTGAGAAGACTTCCTCGCGCGTCTCGATCCGCGCGATGTCGGACAGCTTCACGTCGGCGTCGATCCGGTCCGCAGCGACAAATCCGCGCCGGCGCGGCAACACCCCGGTCAGGTCATTCCCGCTGATCGTTGCCTTCAGGCGCCAGCGCGAAACCGCTTCGCGGGTGACGAGCGCGGCCAGCGTCGCCGTCATCGCGGCGGTCGCGGCAAGCACGATTGCCATCATGGCGTTTGACGCATAGAAGCCGATGCCAAGCACCCCGATAAAAATCGTCAGGGCAATGATGACAAAGGCGGTCGCGGCAAGGCCAAGCCGCTCGGCCAGAGAAGCGCGAAACACTTGCGGCGGCGGGATCTGTGCGGCGTTGCTGGAAACCGTCAATTTGCCTCGCTTGTCCAGCGCTTGTACGTCCCGGTGAACCAGTCGGTCCATTCGTCCTTGTCCGGATCAAACTGCTGAAAGTGCTGGGTCACGGTGCCGTCGGCATTGGGCGTCCACGTCCCCTTGAAGGGCGCGCCGCTGCCCGCCGTTCCCGCCGGATAGCCGATGACGCCTTCAAGGACCATGTTGCCCTTGTCGGTCAAACCGCCCGACGTGTCGATGGTCGCGCCCGCCGAGACCCAGACCTGGCGCCATTTGCCGGTTGCGAGATCGACGAAGTTGTAGCTCTGACCCGTAATGCCGCTCGCATTCGTCCAGCGCTCGACGAGAAGGCAGCCATATTCCTCCTTGCGAATGGAGTTCGTGCCGGCCAGCGCACCAGCCGGGCCGTAAACCTCCCAGTCGCCTAGCCAGAAATCGAAATCGTCAAATTCCTCGCCTGTGCACGGCAGCGTTTGCGCCATGGCCGGCGCAAAAAGCGCCGCAAGCGCTGCAGCGCCGATGAGTGCGTTTCGCATAAGCTCTCCCTTGGTAGCCGCAGGCAGTGAACGCCGTGCCGGGCGCGGCGGCAGCAGGCGTATCGACGGGACGCCTGCTCCATGCGATGAACCGCGACGGGCGCCAGAAGCGGCGTGGAAATCCTGGAGTTCGAAGGGCATGGCGAACGTCGCGGTTATCGGCGTGCAATGGGGCGATGAGGGCAAGGGCAAGATTGTCGACTGGCTGTCGGCGCGCGCCGATATCGTCGTGCGGTTTCAGGGCGGGCACAATGCCGGGCACACGCTGGTCATCGACGGCAAGACTTACAAACTGTCGCTGTTGCCGTCAGGGGTTGTGCGCGAAGGGCGCCTCGGCGTCATCGGCTCCGGCGTTGTTGTCGATCCGTGGGCGCTGATTGCCGAGATCGCGCGGCTAAGAGAGCAGGGCGTCGTCATCACGCCGGAGCGGCTCGCTGTTGCGGATAACGCAACGCTCATTCTTCCCGTGCATGCCGAGCTTGACGCGATGCGCGAGGGCGCGGCGGCGGGCGTCAAGATCGGCACGACAAAACGCGGCATTGGTCCGGCTTACGAGGATCGCGCCGGGCGGCGGGGCTTGCGCGCGGTCGATCTCGGCCATCCGGAGACATTGGCGGGCAAGGTTGAAAATCTCCTCGTCCACCACAATGCGCTGCGCCGCGGCTTTGGCGCGCCGGAAGTCGAAGCGGGCGCGCTCGTCCGTTTGCTGAAGGAAATCGCGCCGCAAGTGACGCCCTTCGTCAGGCCGGTCTGGCGCCTGCTCGATGACGCGCGCAAAGCAAGGCAGCGCATTCTGTTCGAAGGTGCGCAAGGCGTTCTCCTCGATGTCGATCACGGCACCTATCCTTACGTCACCTCGTCGAACACGGTTGCGGGTCAGGCGGCGACCGGATCGGGATTGGGCCCGCGCGCGGTCGGCTATGTGCTCGGCATCGTCAAGGCCTATACGACACGCGTTGGCGAAGGGCCGTTCCCGACCGAACTGACCGACGCGACCGGCGAAAAGATCGGCGCGCGCGGGGCCGAGTTCGGCACGGTGACGGGGCGCAAGCGCCGCTGCGGCTGGTTCGACGCCGCGCTCGTGCGCCAGTCGCTGAAGGTCGCGGGCGTTGACGGCATCGCGCTGACAAAGCTCGACGTGCTCGACACATTTGACACTCTGAAAGTGTGCGTCGGGTACGAGGCGGACGGCGAGCGGTTCGACTATCTCCCCGCCGGTCTCGACGCGCAGACGCGCCTGACGCCGGTCTATGAGACGTTTGAGGGCTGGAAAGGCTCGACCGTCGGCGCGCGCTCCTGGGCGCAATTGCCGGCGGAGGCGGTCAAATATGTCCGCCGCATTGAAGAGCTGATCGAAACGCCAGTGGCGCTCGTCTCGACAAGCCCCGAGCGCGACGATGTGATTTTAATGAAAGATCCGTTTGCGGATTGATAGCGTTTTTTGGCCGCGTCCCGGCCAAGAGAATTCCGTCACCCCGGGGCGCGCCTCTTCGCGCGAACCCGGGGCCCAACTCGCCCCAGGGTCCACATTGCAACGAATTGCCCGCCTCGACATGGATCCCGGGTTCTCGCGCGTCGCGCGAGCCCCGGGTTAACGGCTGTGCAGGAATTGCTGTCGATGTAATCTGAATTCACTCCCCGAACATATCCCGCGCCGGCGGCGTCGGCGCCGCGAGCCCCAGATGCTTCCAGGCGCTTTGCGACAACAGGCGCCCGCGCGGCGTTCGCTGGATGAGGCCGCACTGGAGCAGGAACGGCTCGACGACGTCTTCGATCGCGTCGCGCGATTCCGCGAGCGAGGCGGCGATCGTCTCGACGCCAACGGGTCCACCGCCAAAATGCTCCGCCATCAGACGAAGATAGCGCCGGTCGAGCGGATCGAGGCCGAGCGCGTCGATTTCAAGGCGCTTCAGCGCATGGTCGGCAATGCGCGCATCGATCATCCCCGCGCCATCGACGGTCGCGACATCGCGCACGCGCCGTAGGAGCCGCCCGGCAACGCGCGGCGTGCCGCGCGAGCGGCGGGCAATTTCCATCGCGCCGTCTGGGGCCATCGCGGCGGCCAATTTTGCCGCGCCGCGCAGAACGATCTTCTGCAAATCCTCAGCACCGTAAAAATCGAGCCGTAAGGGAATGCCGAAGCGGTCGAGCAGCGGCTTGGCGAGGAGGCCGGAGCGCGTCGTTGCGCCGATCAGCGTAAAACGCGGCAAGTCGATCTTGACCGAGCGTGCCGACGGCCCGTCGCCGATCATCAGATCGAGGCAGTAATCCTCCATCGCGGGATAGAGGACTTCCTCAACCGCCGGCGACAGGCGATGGATCTCGTCGATGAATAAAACGTCGCCGCGTTCAAGATTGGTGAGGAGCGCGGCAAGATCGCCAGGCTTCGTAATCACCGGCCCTGACGTTGAGCGGAAATTGACGCCAAGCTCATTGGCGACAATCTGCGCCAGGGTCGTCTTGCCGAGCCCCGGCGGCCCGTGGAACAGCACATGGTCCAGCGCCTCGCCGCGCGCCTTCGCCGCGCCAATGAAAATTGCGAGGTTTTCTTTCGCCTGTCCTTGCCCGACGAAGTCATCGAGGCGCTTGGGGCGCAAGGCAGCGTCAGCATCCTCGCGCGCTGGGGCCGCGTCGATGAGGCGGTCGGCATGGCGGAGCGGATCAGGCATGCGCGCGCCATTCGAAGGCTTCGCTTTCCGCTGCTGATGACCAAGGTAACGGACGGTCTGCGCCTCCCTCTCCCGCCTGCGGGAGAGGGTAGGGTGAGGGCACGTCAACGCTGGAAAACGCCCTGTCTTTAAGGTGACGCCCCCTCACCCCGTCCAACGCATACGTTGGACCCTCTCCCGCAAGCGGGCGAGGGGTGAAGGGGGCGCCTGTTTCATCTGTGCACGCCTCAATCATCACGCAGCCAATTCCTTCAAAGCCCGCTTGATCAGGTCCTCAACGGCGGCGGCCTCGCCGGCGGTCTCGGCGGCGAGCATCACGGCTCTGCGCGCGTCGATGCCGTCATAGCCGAGATTGGCGAGGGCGGAGACCGCGTCAGCCTTCGCGCTCGCCTCCGGCGCATTGCCCATTTTTCGTGCGACGACTTTCAAGGCGGCGCCGCCTTGCGCCGCCACACCGCCAAGTTTCGACTGCAATTCCGTCGCGATGCGCTGTGCGAGCTTTTTGCCAACGCCGTGCGCGCGCGACAGCGAGGTGACGTCTTCCGCGGCGATCGCGTCATAGAGATCGTCAGGCGGCAATACCTGCAAAACGCTGAGCGCATGGCGCGCGCCAACGCCCTGCACGCTGGTGAGGAGGCGAAAGGCGCGCCGTTCGGCCTCATTCTCGAAGCCGTAAAGGCGAATGAGGTCCTCGCGGACGATCGTCTCGATACTGAGGGTGGCAGTGTCGCCAACGCCGAGATGCGAGAGCAGGCGCGCATGCGCGTGCACCTCATAGCCGACGCCCATCACATCGATCAGCGCGGTGTCGATGTCGATCGCGGCAACCGTTCCCTTGAGACGTCCGATCATCCGGTGGCCTTCATCAATATGGCGGCGCCGCGCGAATGCGCGTGGCAAATGGCGACCGCGAGCGCGTCGGCGGCGTCGGCGAGTTGTTCACCCGAGGCGGGCAGGAGCACGCGCACCATCGCCGCGACCTGGGCCTTTTCCGCGTGCCCCTTGCCCACAACGGATTTCTTGACGGTGTTCGCCGCATATTCGGCAATGAGCAGCCCCGCGAGCGCCGGCGCAAGCAGCGCGATGCCGCGCGCCTCGCCAAGGACGAGCGCGTCGCGAGGGCTGGCGTTGACGAAGGTTTCCTCGATTGCGGCCTCAAAGGGCTGGTGCTCGGCGATCAGGCGGGTGAGCGCGTCATGGATTGCGGCAAGCCGCCCGGCCCGCGACAGCGCGCGCTTGGGGCGCACAACCCCGGCGGCGACGAAAGTCAGGCGCGCGCCCTGGACATCGATCAGCCCCCACCCCGTCGCGCCGGAGCCGGGGTCGAGCCCCAGAATGCGAATCACCTCTGCCATGGACGCAGGCTAGCCATGTTTGGAACAAAAGAGAAACCAGCGCGAGGGCTTGATGGTTGACATACATATGTCAAAAAACTATATGTCAACCCATATGAAGACGACGACCGTCAGATTGCCCGAAGGATTAATGACGCAGGCCAAGAAAGCTGCGCGCGAGCGCGGCACGACCGTCACGGCATTGATCGAAGAAGGCCTCCGGACAGTCGTGGCAGCGCGCCCCGCAGTCGCCAAACGCCGCGTCGATCTGCCCGTCAGTTCGGCCGTCGGCGGGCTGCTCCCAGGAATCAATCCGGTAAAGCTGCTCGCATACGTCGATGAACTCGACGACCTTGAGCGCTACGGCGCGCGCTTGCCCAGCCGTGCTGCTCCCTGACGTTAACATACTGATCTATGCGTTCCGAGCGGATGTTCCCGAGCATCTGCCATCGCGCCGATGGCTCACGGCGCTTGTCGAAGATAACAAGCCCTTTGCGATGTCCCGGCTTGCGCTCAGCGCGGTTGTCCGCATCACCACGACAGTCGGCATCTACCGTCAGCCGAGCAGCCTCGATGAAGTTTTTTCCTTTTGCGGCGTATTGGCTGAACAACCGAATTGCAGGTTCGTCGAACCCGGAGAAAAGCACTGGGCAATCTTCGAGGATATCTGTCGAAGCACTGAAACGAGAGGAAAGCGCGTGACTGACGCCTGGTTCGCCGCGCTGGCGATTGAGCATGGCTGCGAGTGGGTGACGCTGGATCGGGATTATGCGCGCTTTCCGGGCCTTCGCTGGCGAACGCCGGAACAAGCGCTCACCGGCTGAGCGAACAGCTGAGATGCGCGCGGATGAACGATTGTCTGACCGCCGGCGAGGCGTCAAGAACACCGTTACGCATGTCGTCCTTTGACGCCGAACCCTCAATAATGTCGATCGCTTCTCCGGCATCGGGGGCGCTAAGCGCAGCACTGATTGAGCTGGCATAGCACGCGCTGCGACCCGGCGATGCGCCGAGGCGAGCCATTCCCTCAATGATGCGCGCTGCGCTTTCGCCGCCAGCATCCCGGCGGGGGGCGGACGTTGAACATGCAGCGACAGACAACAGCGCCGCAACGCCGGCCGGTACCGCTAAAGTGCGAAGCGATGTGCGCAACAACGGCGCCTCCCTTTCGTCCGTGCAAAGCCTAGCACATCCAATCATCGAAGAACACTTTTCTGCCGCCGAAGTTTCCGGCGCGCTGGCGCTGGCCGCGAGGACAGCTCAGGTCAGCGATGGAACTTTTCGGCTTGAGGACCGTTTATGATCGGTAAAAGAGGGAGCGCATGATGAATTCGAAAAACACGCTGGCAATTGTTGGCGTCGCCGCCCTGATCGTTGCGGGCATCTATTTCGTTAACGAATCGCAAAAATCCGAGACTGAAAAGCTTGGCGACAGCCTTGAAGAGGCGGGCGAAGATATTGCCGACGCCGTCGATGACGCGGTCAACTGACGGCGTCACGAACGAATAGCCTCACGTGAAGCCAGGCGCGAAAAAATAAGCGTGAAATAAAATGATCGCCGGACAACGTCCGGCGATCATTGTGTTTGATACCGCAAGCGCAGCTTTGCAGACTGCGGTTTCCCGGCGTTATGGCGGCGCGCGCAAATCGTCGTTCCGCTATGACGCGCGCCGGACCAGTCGAAGAACGAATAACAAGATCACCGCACCGAGCGTCGCACCGATGATCGACCCGACAATGCCGGCGCCGGTTGAAATGCCAAGCGCGCCGAAAAGCCATCCGCCGACAAAGGCGCCGACAATGCCAACAACAATGTTCCCGACAAGGCCGAAGCCGTATCCCTTGACAATAACTCCAGCAAGCCATCCGGCGATTGCGCCGATCAGCAGCCAGACCACAAGACTTTCAACCGTCATCGCAGACCCTCTTTCATTTACTGAGGGAATAACGGCATCGGCGTGAATTGGTTCCATTTGGCGCCGCGCGGCGATGGAACGAATGAAGGCGGGGGCCGTTGTTTTTTGTGAAGCAGCAAAAGACGTGGCGATCACGTCAAGGAAAAACCCCATGCAACACAATACAAGCGATAAATTCGGCTCGGCCGACAAATACGGCGCCGACCTCGCGGCAAACAGCGGCGCCAACGCCAACCTCGCCGACCGCGCAGGAGATCTTGTACATGACGCCGGCGCCGCGGCGCTGGAAACTGGCAAGCACGCCCTGCACAATGTTCGTGAAAAGGCCGATGATGTGAAGAAAGATGTCAGCGGTCTTTATACGGACGGCGCGGCGTTTCTCGAACGGCGCATCGCGGGCAAGCCGCTGGCGACAATCGGCATCGCGATGGCGGCCGGCGCGCTTCTTTCAGGACTTCTGTTCCGGAGATCGTAACGGGCTTCCGCAACCGGCCCCCTGCGATCAGACGGAAAGGCGCGCCCGCAGAGCAATCTGCGGGCGCGCTGACTTCTGGTCGAAAAATTTAGTGCAGTTCTGTATTGCGGGGACGCGCCTCGATCACGGCCTGCCGCGGCCATAACTGCGGAAATCGCCATTGTCCCACCAGGTGTCGCCGGTTTTCGGGTCGGTGTAATACGAGCGCCGGGCGTCGTTGTCATAGCGGCTGTCGCTGTTACGGCGGGCTCTGCCGAAGCAGTCGTCCGCGCGCGAACATCCGACAATCGCGCCGCCAACAACGCCGACGCCAGCGCCAATAAGCGCGCCTTTGCCGGGCTGGCCGGATATCACCTCGCCGGCAACCGCGCCGGCGGCCGCGCCAGCGGCGCCGCCAAAGATGGCGTTTCGTTCGGCCGTACCAGAGGCTGTGCATGCGCCCAGAAGCGTGAGCGCGCCAACCGACATCAATGCAGTTTTTTTCATAACTATCCTTGTGCGAATCATCAAGCGGGACCGGAATGATCCCCACAAGGACAGAAACGATACTGCGGGGTAACGGTTCCAACGCGCCAGCGCGCGCCGGCGACAGGAAGCGATTACGCCAGAAAATTGCGTGTAAAGAAACGCTGCCGCGCCAAGCGCTGGCGCAAGCCTATTGCATGCAAACTATGAGGCGAATTGCACCGAAGCGACCGCAAGCAAAGGCGGATAGCTCACGCAAAGCCGCCGGGACAGCGCCGCCTAATCGTCAATCGCATCGTCGAGAACTTCGCCCGTCTTCTCAACATCCTGGCCAACGCCCTTGATCGTCTCGCAAGCGGCCAGAAACAGGCACGACACCAAAACGACGGTCAAAATGCGCACACGATCCTCCATTGGCGGTTATCCGCCGCGATCAGGAATGAAACGCAAACAGTCGCGCCGGGTTCCGAAAAACCGGTGACTCCTCTTTTTCGCCCGACGCTCCAATGAAAGCGCGGGATCGCTTCGATTTGTAGTTTGAACGATCGACTTGTGTTTGAGGGGCCTGGCAATGGCGCGCCCGGAGAGATTTGAACTCCCGGCCCCCAGATTCGTAGTCTGGTGCTCTATCCAGCTGAGCTACGGGCGCTTGTCGCCGTTTGGCGGAAGGGGCGTTTAAGCCGATCGGGTTGAGGATTGCAAGCGTTTGGCGGGCTAAGGGACCGCCTGCAAACCCTATGGTCGCGGGCTGCAACTGACGGAATTTCTGCGGTCCGATGCTCACGCGCCCAAAAGTGCGCTCCGCTTCGGTCCTCGAAATCCGCTATTTTCGCCGCACGACAGCGAGTTTTCAAACAGTCTTTAAGGCGTCTGGCGCGCGGCTTCATAGACGGCTCTGGCGATCGCTCTGGCGAGGCAGTCGGCGGCGATCATGCCGATGCGCGTCAGGGCGAGCGGGTCGATGGCGCCGTCCGCGCTGGCGTTCGCGAGAACAAAGATAACGTCGCCGTCGGTAGGGCCGTGCACCGGGCGGATGGCTCTGGCAACGCCGTCTTGCGCCATGATGGCGACGCGCCTTGCTTGCGCCTGGGTAAGGCTTGCGTTGACGGCGATGACGCCGATTGTCGTGTTGGTTCGTGCGGCCGCGGGCCCGAGCTTTGTGTCCGCGGGCCAATCTGCGGCGGGCGTAACAACCTCATCGCGGACGCCGCCGAATTCATTGTCCAGTTCGAACGGCGCTGCCCAGAACGCGCGGCTGCCTGGCCGCCGGACAGAACCAAAACTGTTGACGGCGACGAGCGCGCCAACGATGAGCCCGTCATCGGTTGCATAGGAGGCCGAACCGAGCCCGCCCGGTTCCGCGCCGGCGCGCGCGCCGAACCCTGCGCCCGCGCGCCCGAGACGCACGGCCCCTCCTTCCGCGCAGGCGGCCGCGGCGGCAATGCCGAGCTGGCGATAAGGCGGGTCTTGCCCCCAATTTTTGGCGCCGCCATTGGCAAGATCGTACAGGATCGCCGCCGGCACGATAGGTGATGGTGGCACGCCGTCCTGAACCGCCAGCCGGAAGCCGCGCCCCCGGCTCCCGAGATACGCCGCAATGCCGTCAGCGGCGGCAAGGCCGTAGGACGATCCGCCTGCGAGCACGATCGCATCGGCGCGATCGACGAGGGTCGAGGGGTCGAGAAGGTCGGTCTCGCGGGTTCCAGGGCCCCCGCCTCTGACGTCGCCGGCAACGATGGCGGCGGTGTCCGGCATGATGACCGTGACGCCGGTCCTCACGCGCGCGTCATGCGCCTCGCCGACGCGAATGCCGGGAACATCGGTGATGTCGTTGCGGGGTCCGCGTCCGCCCATAGATCGCTCGCTCCTGCGCGCCGGTTGCAGCCATCCTTGCTTTGCCATGACAGCCGGGAGTTTGTAAGGCAGGGCGTCACAGAAGGTTCGGAACAAACCATGGCGCACAGGCGAATGATCGGGTTTGCAGCAATCGCTGCAGTGTTGGCCTCACTGCCCGCGGCCGCGCAACCGGCGCCGCGCACTAACGACGCGCCGGGCGCCAACTCGCTCATTGCGTACCGGTCGATCTTTCATCCAGTCGAAGCGGCGAACGGCATGGTTGCCGCGCAGGAGAAAATCGCCGCCGAAGTTGGCCGCGATATTCTTAAAAAAGGCGGCAATGTCGTCGATGCGGCGGTCGCGACGGGGTTTGCGCTCGCCGTTACGCATCCGCAGGCGGGCAATCTTGGCGGCGGCGGCTTTATGCTGATCAAATTCGCGGATCGCGCCGAGGTGATCGCCATCGACTACCGCGAGATCGCGCCAGCGGCGGCAACGCGCGACATGTTTTTGAACGCCGCGGGCGAGGTCGACAATAACCGCGCGCGCTTCAGCCATCTCTCCGCCGGCGTGCCGGGCTCCGTCATGGGGCTGACGATGGCGCTTGAAAAATACGGCACCATGTCGCGCAAAGAGGTGATGGCGCCGGCGATCGCGCTCGCCGAAAAAGGCTTCCCCGTTTCCGGCGCGCTTGGCGACGCATTTGACGATTACGCCGAAAGATTTCAGCGCGACCCGTCGACGCTTGCCTATTTCACGCGCGGCGGAACGCCCTACGCGCAAGGCGAGCGCTTTGCGCAGAAAGATCTGGCGCGGACGTTAAAGGCGATTGCGAAATCCGGCGCGAAGGGTTTCTACGAAGGCCCTGTCGCGGGCCTTATCGCCGCGGAGATGAAGGCGAGCGGCGGGCTGATCACGCTTGCCGACCTTGCCGCCTATCGCGCGGTCGAGCGCACCGCGGTCGCCGGCAAATTTCGCGGCTATGATGTCGTTTCGATGCCGCCGTCGTCGTCGGGCGGCGTCCACCTGATCGAGATGCTGAATGTTCTTGAGGGCTATGATCTGGCGTCGATGGGCCACAACAGCGCCGACTATCTGGGGCTTCTCGTCGAGACCATGCGCCGCGCCTATGCTGATCGCTCGGCCTATCTTGGCGATCCGGATTTCTTCGATGTGCCAATTGCCGCGCTGACCGACGCCGGGTACGCCGCAAAACTCCGTGCACAGATCGATCCGCGCCGGGCGACAAAATCGGCGGATGTGGCGCCGGGCCTCGGGCCCGTCGGCGAGAGCGAACAGACGACGCATTATTCCGTCATGGACAAGGACGGCAACGCCGTTGCGGTGACGACGACGCTCAATTTCATTTTCGGCAGCAGCTTCAGCGTCGACGGCGCGGGCTTCTTTCTCAATAACGAGATGGACGATTTTTCAGCCAAGCCCGGAACGCCGAACGGTTTTGGCCTGCTCGGCGGGCAGGCGAACGAGGTCGGTCCCGGCAAGCGCCCGCTCTCGTCGATGACGCCGACGATTGTCATCAAGGACGGCAAGGCGATTTTTGCAACCGGCACGCCGGGCGGATCGACGATCATCAATATCGTCCTGCAGAACGTGCTGAACATTCTCGAGTTCGGCATGAACCCGATGCAGGCAAACGCGAGCCCGAAAATTCATCACCAATGGCAGCCTGACCGCATCACGGCGGAACCCGGCATTTCCATCGACACAATCGCGATTATGGAAAAACGCGGGTTCATCTTTGCCCGGAGCGAAAATGGCGCGCTGCAGCAGCGGCCAATGGGACGCACCAACACCGTCATGCTTCACGACGGCGCCTTGCTCGGCGCCGCCGATCCGCGCGAGCCCGACAGCGGCGTCGGCGCATTCTGACCCGGCGTTATTGCCAGCGTCGGGGGCAGCATCGCGGGAAGCGTCAGGCGAAACGTCGCGCCAGTCCCGTCCGACTTCGCGAGCGTCAGCCCGCCCCGGTGTGCGCGCGCAATTTCGAGCGCGATTGCAACGCCGAGCCCTGACCCGCCCGGCTTGAGCGAGCCCTTGAAGGGCTCGAACAGGCTGTCGATCGCCGCTTGCGGCAGGCCGGCGCCATTGTCTTCGACATCGATTGCAACCTCGCCGTTGGATACTTGCGCGCGCACGCAGACGAGCGCGCCGGGGCGCGGCACGGGCGCGCCGTCATCGCCCTGCGGACTGAGCGCTTCGACCGCGTTCTTCACGAGATTGAACAGCGCGCGATAGAGCTGCGTTGCGTCTGCGTGAACGCTGAATTCGGCGGCGACCTCATTGCGCAAGGTGACTTCCATCGCCACGCAATCGTCGAACACGTCATCGACCAGCGCGTGCAGATCGATCGCGGCAATTTTTAGCGCGGACGGGTCCATGCGCGCATAGCTGAGCGTGTCGCGGCTGAGCGCAATCGCCCGGTCGAGCGCGGCAATCAGCCGTGGGCTGAGTTTCCGGACGCGCGGGTCCTCGCTCTTGGCAAGGCGGTCGGACATCAATTGGGCGGAAGCCAGAATATTGCGCAGATCATGGCTGATTTTTGAAATGCCGGCGCCAAGCGCCGCGAGCCGCCGGCGCTCGGACAACAGGGTCTGCAAACGCTGTTCAAGCGAAGCAAGGCTGCGCTCGGCGACCCCGATTTCGTCAGTGCGGCGGCTTGGCGCGAGAATGGCGCCCGCATCTTCGGGGTTATTTTCAAACGCCATCATGTTGCGCGTGATGCGTTTTACTGGCCTGACGATCATGGCGCTGAGCGACCAGAAAACGAGGCCCGCGGTGAGCGAGGAGATGATCAGCGACAGGAACAGGACATTGCGGGCAAAGATCTGCAAATCGCGCCGCAATGCGGCCTGCGACACAAACATATCGACTTCAACGCCGGTCGCATTCGCCGGCCTGCCGACGACGCGAATCGCATGATCGCCCTCCGACAGCATGCTCATCCACGCCGCCGCCATCTGCGTTTGCGGCATGTCGCGGCCAAGATTGACATAGCGCGTGACGCGCGTCTGGTCCGGCGTCAGCTGCGTTGACCTGACCGGCATGCGCGCGCCGTCAATATCGACGGTGACGCCGAGAATGCCGGCAGTTTCAAACAGCTTTTCGGCAATCGCGGGCTCGATCATCTGGTCGGGCGCATCGAGCGCGAGGCCAACGAGATAAGCAGCTTCGAGGCGTTCCTTGAACCAGCCGATGCGCCGGTCCGAAATAGACGGCACAAGGACGATCAGTTCGGCGAGCAGCACGAACAACACCGTCATCAGCAAGAGCTTGGCCGACAGCGAGCGCCGGACGCGTTCGGCGAGCGTCAGCGGCGCATCCATGGGCCTTGCCTTCCCCATCCGTCAGTCAAAGGACGCGAGCAGCTTTACAAGCGCGCGCGTCCGGTCCGAGAACAGCGTTGGCGTATAGAACGCGCCGCCGGCGCGCTTCGAGATTTCCCCGCGCGTCGGGTAGGGGGCGATATAGCTGGTCAGGGCGGCGATCTTCAACCGGTTCGCCAGCGCGAACGACCACAGCGCGATTTCATCGCCGGCGCCGGCGCCGACGATTGACGCGCCGAGCAGGCGGCCGTTCTTGCGCACGAAGACTTTGATAAAGCCCCCCGTATCGCGTTCGGCTTGCGCGCGGTCGTTCTCTGTCAGCGCCCAGCGGACGGTTTTGCTGTCGGGGTGTGCGGCCTTTGCCTCGGCTTCCGACAGGCCGACGCCGGCGATCTGCGGGTCGCAATAGGTGGCGCGGGGCGACAGGTGATCGCGCCGCGCCGCCGGCGTCTTGAACAGGATATTGCGCACGAGCGTCGAGGCGTGATCGCCGGCAAGATGGGTGAATTGCGGCCCGCCAGCGGCATCCCCGGCGGCATATATGCGCGTATTCGTCGTGCGCAGGCGCCGGTCGAGCACCAAAGCGCCGCGTTCGTTCCGCTCAACGCCGGCTTTCTCAAGACCAAGGCTGTCAAGATTGGCGCGCCGGCCCACTGCGACGAGCAGATGAGACCCCTCGATTTTTTCGCCCGTCGACAGCGTGACGGCGATGCCGCTCAGGGCAGGATCGACACGCTCGATTTTCACATTCTCCCGAATGACGACGCCTTCACTGATGAGCCGCTGCCGGACAATCGCGACCGCGTCCGCGTCTTCGCGGTTGAGAATTGTCTGGCCGTCAATGATGGTCACGGCGGAGCCAAGCCGGCGATGCGCTTGCGCGAGTTCGGTGCCGATCGGCCCGCCGCCGATGACGATCAGATGCGCGGGCTGCGTCCGGTTCTCGAAAATGGTTTCATTGGTGAAATACGCGGTCCCGGCAAGGCCGGGGATCGGCGGCGCGACGGGCGACGATCCGGTCGCGATGACAAAGTGTTTCGCGGCAATCTCAGTGTCGCCGGCGCGAACGCTGCGGGGCCCGGTGAATTCGGCGCGCGCGCGTATGACCCTGACGCCAAAGCCCTCGAACCGCTCGACGCTATCATGCGGGGCGATCGCCGCGATCACCTTGTGGACATGATCGATCACAGCGGCGAAATCGACGACAGGTTCGCTGGCGCTCACCCCAAATTGCTTGCCCTTGCGGATTGCCTCGGCGTGTTCGGCAGCAGCGATCAAAGCCTTCGACGGAACGCAGCCATAGTTGAGGCAATCCCCGCCCATCTCGCCTTTCTCAATAAGCACAACCTTGCGGCCAAGCTGCGCCGCGCCCGCTGCAAGCGACAAGCCCGCTGACCCTGCGCCAATGATGCAGAGATCCGCCGCAATCTTTTCAATCATGTTTGGCGCTCGCGGGGTTGGACGTCGTCGGCTCCGGAGCCTTGCGGAAATGCTTGAGCGCAATCGGAATGAGCGCGAGGAGCGCAAGGCCGACAATCGGCAACAGGGTTGTCGGCTTCAGGAGGATGCCGGAAAGCGACACGGCCTCGCCGGCGTCGAACGCCGCGCCCGCCGCGTTGCCGATGCTCGCATAGACGAACGAGCCCGGAATAATGCCGAACAGCGTCCCGATCAGATAGCTGCGCAGCGATACGCCCAGCGCGCCAGCGCCAATATTGACCGCCCAGAACGGAAACAATGGCGCAAGCCGCAAGAGGAACATGTAGCTCAGCTCGTTCTCGCGAAACCCTTTCTCCATTTGCGCGATGAATCCGCCCGCGCGTTCACGGAAGAAATTGCCGGCGGCGGTCTTGGCGGCGAAATAAACGATCACTGCGCCGATCGTTGCGGCAATGACAATTGCCGGGACGCCAACGCCGAGGCCGAACATGAAACCGCCAAACACCGTCAGGATCGAGGCGCCCGGAAACGAGATCGCGACCGCCGCCGCGTAGACCGCCATGAAGGCGGCAATCGCCGGAAGCGGCTGATCCGCGACCCAGGCTTTGAGCGCCTCGCGATTGTCCCGCAGCGCCTCGAGCGAAAAGAAGCGGTCGAGATCGAGGACGAAAAACGCCGCGAGACCTGCTGCGACAAGGACGAGCGGCAGGAAGCGCAGCAATGGCGATGTAGCTGGAGAGGGAGTGGCTTTTTCGGTCACGGGCAACACCTTGAGGTAGGAAACGCCGTCGGCCTAACAGGTTCTCCATAGGTCACCTATGAGGGGCACGGGGTCTTGAAGCGGCGAGCGCGTCACGAAAGCGCGATTCTCGAGCGCCAACGCCTTGTAAGTCGCCATGTTGCGCCACTGGGGAAGAAGTGGAAGAGTTCGACGGGTCGTATCGGAAAGACCCCGCAAATCAGGCTTTGGGCCGTAAGGCGCGGGCGGAAAACTTGTAAGCAAAGAAAGTCAAAGAGATCGGTTCAGTTCCGCGGGAGCTAACAAGCGACGGCAAAGACCCACCGTAGCTGATGAAGCGCTTAACTTTATTAGGTCGGATTTTCGACACTGCCCGGCTCGCGCTCTTGACGCATCATCTCAAGGTGTTCCCGGAAGTCGCGAATAAACGACTCCAGTGAAAGAAACATATCGGCGGGCATCGCTAGTCGCACTGCGACTTCTTTTCGGAGAACGCCAGCCTCCTCCGTAGGCGCGGTCGTGGTGAAATTGACTTTGACGATCCCATTGTTCAGCGAAGTGCCCCATGCACCATCGACGAAAATTTCCAAGTCGCCAACATCTTTGCCGTAAAGCATTTGTTTGACGCCGGGAATGTTCTGCGTGTCTTCAAAGATCAGACGCGGCATTAAAACATCCTCATTTGATTGTGATTAGTTTGTGCAAGGTGCGTGTAGCCTATCGTCTTCGGCATCTCGACGCGCTGTGTTGTTGCGTGCGAATTGGAGTCGCACAAGAAGTCTTCGCGCGGTCCTGCTGAAACGAAATTTTGCACTACTATATTGTTGTCAGTAGGAATACGCAGCGCGCGTAGAGAGACCGCCGTCACCGGCCTGTCGTTCTCAAATGCGACGGCGTCGATTGCACTTGGAGAGAGATTAGCGCGCTCCTTTAAGAGGCGGCTAAACGGCACAAGCATCACAAGCACCGCCACATCGAAAGCTGAAGCCGCTTGGAGCAAAGTCGATATGTTGAACTTGCCATTGTCTACGTTCTCAAGGCGCGCAATGGCGCTCTGAGAAGTTTTCATTTTCTTAGCCAACTCTTCTTGCGACCAGTTTCTTTGCAGGCGCATTGAGCGAATTTGATGCGGCACACCAGCGCGCACTGCGCCCTCCGCATATGCGTCGCGAAATGCTTTAACTTTGAGCCGTTCTCGAAAAGATTTTCCTTTAGACATTCCACTCATGTGCAAGCTCCGGCCGGCCTAAGATCAATTTTTTGCGGTTGACTGCGGCATCGAAGGCGCTTTTTTGAAGTTTCGACGCTTTCTTTGGGTGCACAGCGACGACTGTGAAATCGGAAGCCGCGGGGCCCTTAAACCCCAACAACCGATACTGTACGCCGCCGTACTTTGGCGTTCTGATCTCCCCCAAGCCATACTCCGACAATTCTTTGTAGTGCGGTTCATGCCAATGGCCCTGTCCAAAAGGACTGGCCCTGAGCAATTCCAGGCGACCGGTTATGAACCGCGCCTGATCTTTTAGCGCCAAGGCCTCGAACCAATCCCCAACTTCATCGCGCTCCGAATCTGTTATGTACCGTCTGATCGTGACCACATGTATCTCATTTTTGCGATAATACAAGGTTGACGGGTCATATCAAATGTGAGATCAGAATTTTGGCTCGCAAAAGCCCACCCCAGCGGAGTGGGCTATCGTTGTGGGCCTAGCAGCGCGCGCCCTTACCAAGCAACTCCGGTGGGGTCCATGTCGATTAATTCCAATAAAGTTTGAGAATAAACTGAGTCGGCAACTAGCAAGATTTAAAATGACGCAAGCTGGTCTAACGTACTGGCTTAGAACATGGAAGAAATCGTCGCGCTTATCGACGCCGCCGCGCCGAAGCCGAGCCGTCCCGCCACCTCCAAAAAGGCGGCGAATTCAAACTGCGACGGCCACCGCCGTGCCGCTCCTTGACGCGCTTTTGCCCCTCGTCTAAGAGCCTCGCCCTCACGGCGGACGACGCCGCAAAGGCTTTATTCTTCAGGAACGACCATGAAACGGACCTATCAACCGAGCAAGCTCGTCCGCAAGCGCCGCCATGGCTTCCGCGCGCGGCTTGGCACCAAGAATGGCCGCTTGGTCCTTGCCCGCCGCCGTGCCAAGGGCCGCAAGAAGCTCTCCGCCTGACCTCGCCCGCGCCGCATCGCCCCGCCGCCAAGGCTTTCACTGTCCTCAAGCTCCGGCGCGACTTTCTGGTGGCGCAAGGCGGGCTGAAGGCGGGCGCTGCAACCTTGCTGATGGCGCGCGCCAAAGCCCCGAATGATGCTGGCGTCGCAAGGCTGGGATTGACGGTTACCAAAAAGCTGGGGCGCGCCGTTGTTAGAAATCGCATTCGCCGGCGCCTTCGCGAGGCGGCGCGCGCGGTTTTTGGTGAGGGCGCCGTTGCCGGCTACGACTATGTAGCGATTGCCCGCCCGGCGGCGGCGACCGCCGATTTCGGCGTTCTGCTTGACGATATGAAGCGCGCCCTTTTAAGGCTCACCGTTCTTCCCAAATAGTCGGCGCCAGCGGGGTGGCGAAGCTGCTCCCGTTCCGACTTCGCCGCTCATCAAGAGAATTTCATGGATCGCAACGTCATCTTGTTCATCGTCCTGACGGCGGCCGTCCTGGTCGGCTGGGACATGTTTGTCATTGCGCCGGAGCGTGAGGCGCTGCGCGCGGCGCGGCAAGCGGAAGCCGCGGCGGCAGCTTCAGACCCGACGAACGCTGCGGCGGGGACAATCGCTGGCGATATCGGCTTGCCGGGCGCGGCGCCGGCGGCCGTGACAATCGGCGAGGCGCTCGCGGCAGCGCCGGGGCGCATCAAGATCGACACGCCAAGCCTTATCGGCTCGATCAATCTCGCGGGCGGGCGCATCGACGATCTCTCGTTGAAGAATTATCGCGAGACGCTCGATCGGGAAAGCCCGATGATCCGCTTGCTGTCGCCGCTCGCAGTCGAGCACGGACATTATGTCGAGCAAGGCTTCGTCGCCGCGGTTGCCGGCGCCAGCGTCAAGACCGAAGCGGTCGTGTGGAGCGCGGCGCAGAACGCGGTGCTGACGCCCTCAACGCCCGTCACGCTGACCGCGCGCGCCGGCGATCTGGTTTTTGAAAAGATCTATTCGATTGACGACCGCTTCATGTTCACGGTGAAGCAGACGGTTCGCAACGAAGGCGCGGGCGAAGCGCGCGTAACGCCTTACGGGCTTGTCGTGCAGCGCGGCATTCCCGACGGCGCCGGAAAGCAGCCGATTCTGCATGAAGGGCCGGTCGCCGTCGTTGGCGATCAGCTGATCGAGCGGAAATATCCGAAAGCCGTCAAAGCGGTTGTCGATGTGACGGGCGACAAGGGCTGGGTCGGCATCACCAACAAATACTGGCTCGCCGCCGCCCTGCCGCCGCAGAACGAGCCGATGAGCGTTTCAATGCGCAATGTCGGCACGGCGCTGCAGCCTGTCTTTCGCGCCAATTATGCGCTGGGCGAGCGCGTTGTCGCCGCCGGACAATCGGCTGAGCTGACCTCGCACATCTTCAGCGGCGCCAAGGACGTCGATATTCTGCAGTCCTACGAAAAGCCGGTCGCAGATGGCGGCCTCGGCATCTGGGACCTCGACCGCGCGGTCGACTGGGGCAATTTTTTCTTCCTGACGCGGCCGATCTTTTTCCTGCTCAATTATTTCGGCGGTCTCGTCGGCAATTTCGGCGTCGCCATCTTGTTGCTGACGCTCGTCGTCAAGGCGCTGATGTTCCCGTTGGCGAACAGCGCGTTTGAATCGATGTCGAAGATGAAAAAGCTGCAGCCCAAGCTCGAAGAGCTGAAAAAGGCGGCTGGCGATGACAAGATGAAGCTGCAGCAGGACATGATGGCGCTCTACAAGCGCGAGAAATTGAACCCGCTCGCCGGCTGCCTGCCGATCCTGTTGCAGATGCCGATCTTCTACGCGCTCTACAAGACGCTGTTCGTTACGATCGAACTGCGCCACGAGCCGTTTGTCGGCTGGCTGAAGGATTTGTCGGCGCCCGACCCGACGTCGATTTTCAACCTCTTCGGCTTGCTGCCGTTCGAGCCGACCATGGTGCCGATGATCGGCGCGTTTCTCGGAATTGGCGTCCTCCCATTGCTGATGGGCGCGGCCATGTGGGTACAGACAAAGCTCAATCCGCCCGCGACTGATCCCATCCAGCAGCAGGTTCTGACGATGATGCCGATCATCTTCGTCTTCCTGTTTGCGTCCTTCTCGGCGGGCCTCGTTCTCTATTGGGTGTGGAGCACGGTGCTCTCGGTTCTCCAGCAATGGTACATCATGAAGCGCAACGGCGTGACGGTCGATTGGGGCAATGCGCTGCCGTTCCTGAAACCGAAGACGCCCGCGCTCGAGAAAAAATGACGTGACCGATGAAACAAATGCCGCCGCCGACTTGGAACGGGGCCGCATCCTGTTCTCGGGGCCGTGCGAGTTCATGCTGGGCGTTGTCAGCATGGACGGCCTCCCCGCGGAAGGCCCGCCGGAGATAGCGTTTGCCGGCCGCTCGAATGTCGGCAAGTCGTCGCTGCTCAACGCGCTTACGGGGCGGAAATATCTCGCCCGCGCGTCCTCGACGCCCGGCCGGACGCAGGAGATCAACTTCTTCAATCTCGCCGGGACGCTGCGCCTCGTCGATCTGCCGGGCTATGGCTACGCGCGCGCGACGCGCAAGGACGCCAAACACTGGGCGGCCCTGACGCGCGACTTCCTGCGCGGGCGCCCGTCGCTGCGGCGCGTCGTCTTGCTGATCGATTCGCGCCACGGCCTGAAAGACGTCGATGATGAGGTGATGACCCTGCTCGACGGCGCGGCCGTGAACTACCAGATCGCGCTGACGAAGACTGACAAGGAAAAGCCGACGGACATTGACGCGCTCTGCGCCGATGTTGCCGCGCGGATCAAACGCCGCCCGGCCGCGCATCCGGCAATCGTTGCGACATCTGCCGAAACGGGAGCCGGCATCGCGGACTTGCGCGGCGAGCTTGCCCGATTGGCGCGCTGGTAACGCTTCTTTAACCAGCGGCGCGCGGGAGTAACGCGCGATGACTGCAACGCCCCAAACTCCCGCGTCAAAGACCAGCGACCCGCTCGCGGCGCTGATCGGGGACTTCATTGGGCATCTGACTTCAGAGCGGCGGTCGAGCCCGCATACGATCCGGAATTACCTGGCGGCGTTGCTCAATTTCGCCGCGTTCGCGCGGGCGCATTTTGGCGCGCGGCTGCGCACGGACGATCTGGAGAAAATCGAGACGCGCGATTTTCGCAGCTATCTCGCCCTCCGCCGCGGCAAGGGACTTGGCGCTGCTTCGCTGAAGGTTGAATTGTCGGCGCTGAAGAGCTTCTTTCGCTATCTTGCCCGCCGTCACGGCCTCACCAATGACGCGATCGCCGCGATGCGCGGGCCGCGGCTGAAGGCGAAACTGCCGCGGCCAATCGATGCAAGGCCCGCGCGCGCGCTCCTGACGTTAAGCGACGCCTCGCGCGACGCGTGGATCGGCGCGCGCGACGACGCGCTGTTCACACTGCTCTACGGCGCGGGCTTGCGCATTTCCGAAGCGCTGTCGCTGAAGCAAAGCGCGGCCCCCATTGGCGAGGCGCTGCTGATCACCGGCAAGGGCGCCAAACAGCGCCTCACGCCGGTACTGCCGGTCGTCAGGGAAGCGATCAGTGCTTATCTTGCGGTCTGCCCCTATCATCCGGATCCGGACGGCCCCCTGTTCGTGTCGGCGCGCGGGAAGGCGCTTTGCGCGGGGGTTGCGCAGCGTGAGATGAAGCGCCGCGCGCGGCTCCTCGGCCTCGATGACAGCGCAACGCCCCATGCGCTTCGCCATGCGTTCGCGACGCAATTGCTTGCTGGCGGCGGCGATCTTCGCTCGGTCCAGGAATTGCTCGGGCACGCGTCGATTGCCGCAACCCAGCGCTACACGAAGATCGACGAGCGCGCGATCATGCAAGCGCATCGGCGGGCGCATCCGCGGGGTTAGGCGTTGCCTCGCCGGCGGCCTCTCGCTTCAGGATCGTCGCGGCCATCAAATCGCCGGTCACATTGCCGATCGTGCGGAAGATATCCGGCACGACCTCGACAGCGATCAGAATGCCGAGCACTTCCGTCGGCAAGCCGAGCGCGGCGCAAATGGGCGCAACGCTGGTGATGAACGAGACTTGCCCCGGAAGTCCGACAGCGGCGATGCTGATCGCGTAGGCGACAAAGATCGCGCCAACAATCTGCAAGAGGCTGGGTTCAAAGCCGTACAGCGCCGCGACGAAGAAACACACCGCAAGATTGCCGACCGGGCTCGTAAACCGAAACACCGCGACCGCCATCGGCAAGATGATATCGGCAACGCGCTTGGGAACGCCGAGCGGCCCGCGCGCAACCTCCAGCATCGCCGGCAAGGTCGCAATCGAACTTTGCGTGCTCGCCGCGACGACCTGCGCCGGGGCGATCGCTGCGGCAAAGCGCAACACTCCCACGCGCCCGAACATCACCGCGAACAGATACGCAAAGGCGATGACGCCGATAATGCACAGCGACACGAAGATCGCGTACTGCGCGAGAAGCCCCGCGGCGCCAAAGCCGACATTGAGGCCAACACCCAGCGCCAGCGCGAAAACGCCGAACGGCGCGAACGCCAGAATCCAGTGAATGATGACGACCATCGCCTCGGAGATCGCGCTGAAGATATTGACGATCAGCGCGCGCGGCTCAGGCGCAAGACGCGTTGCCGCAAAACCGAACAGGATTGCGAACACCGTGAGCGGCAAGATCGCGTCCTCGGCGGCGGCGCGAAAGACATTCGCCGGGACCAGCGATTGCAGCCAGTCGGAAAAGCCGGCAAGGCGCGCCGGCTCGACGCCGGATTGCGCGGCGCCCGCAAGGAACGCTTCCGCCGCGGCAGGGTCGACTGGCCAGATCGCCAACAGGCCCTTCGAGGCGATGACCGCGTAAATACCGGCAAAGAACAGCAGACCTGTGAACAGCAGCACCGCGCGCGCGGCAAGGCGCCCGGTCGCCACGGCGCTCGCGACCGATGCGACGGCCGCGACCAGCAGCGCAAAGACAAGCGGCGCAACGGTCATCCGCAATCCGTTCAGCCACACGGCGCCAAACGCCTGCACAACCTCAGCGGCGTTGTTCAGCGTTTCATTGCCCAGGGATTGTAAAAACGCGCCGGTGGCGATGCCGGCCGCGAGGAAAACGAGCACGAGGGAACGCAGTGTGCGGAGCATGGTGAGATCGCGCCTCAATCGCAATTCAGGATGAAGGACGGCTCCCGGTTGGCTTGGCTATCGCGCATCGCAATCTCCGCGCGAAAGTGCGGGGCCGCGATCCACTCTCCGGGGCGAACGCGCGCGGAATTGATGGTTAAGCGTGAAAAAAGCCATTGCACGATTGCCAAACTCCAATACCGTTGCGTCAACGCGCGCTGGTCCGGCGACGGAGCGGCGTGTGGGCTGAGCGGTCACATCAAATGACCCGAAACGATGTCGTCGGCATCTCCCCCGCTGGCGGCTTAGGGCGGCGCTGGTCTTGCAATCAGCGCCGCTTTTAATTCCGGGCATCATAGATGGCGCAGCGCCCGATCGAGATCGCGCCGCAGATCCTCGACGTCTTCAACGCCAACCGACAGCCGCACCAGCGCATCGTCAACGCCAAGCTCGCGGCGCCGCTCCGGCGGGATTGACGCGTGCGTCATGACGCCTGGGTGCTCGATCAGGCTTTCAACGCCGCCCAGCGACTCGGCGAGCGTGAAGAGTTCTACCCGTTCGAGCATCGTGCGCGCGGGGGTGAGCCCGCCTTTCAGGAACACGGTAATCATGCCGCCAAAGGCGTCCATCTGGCGCTTGGCGACCGCGTGCCCCGGGTGGCTCTTGAGGCCCGGGTAGGAAACGCGGGCAATCGCGGGATGCGCCTCCAGCCATTCGGCAAGCGCCATCGCGTTCGTGCAATGGCGCTCAAGGCGCAGCGACAATGTCTTCAAGCCGCGCAGCGCCAGATAGCTGTCGAACGGACCCTGAATGGCGCCAACCGAATTCTGCAGAAACTGCAAGCGGTCGCCGAGGTCCTTGTCCTTGACGACGAGCACGCCGCCGACAACATCCGAATGCCCGGCGATATATTTCGTCGCCGAGTGCATGACGATATCGGCGCCAAGGTCGAGCGGGCGCTGGCAATAGGGCGAGGCGAAGGTGTTGTCGCAGCCGAGCGCCAGCCCGTGCTTCTTTGTGATCGCCGCCAGCGCTTCGATATCGACGATTTTCAAAAGCGGGTTGGTTGGCGTCTCGATCCAGACGAGTTTTGTTTCCGGCCGGATCGCCGCTTCAAGATTGCTGGCGTTGGTCAGGTCGACATAATCGACGGTCAGCGCGGCGGTCGATTTTCGCACGCGCTCGAACAGGCGAAACGTGCCGCCGTAGACGTCGTCCATCGCGACGATGTGCGAGCCTGCCGGGAACAGCTCAAGCGCTGTGGCGATCGCCGCCATGCCGGAGCCAAAGGCAAAAGCGCGCTGGCCGTTTTCAAGATCGGCGATGCAGCGTTCATAGGCAAAGCGCGTCGGGTTATGGCCGCGGGCGTAGACAAACCCTTTGTGAACGCCGGGGCTTTCCTGCGCATAAGTCGAGGTCTGATAGATCGGCTGCATCACAGCGCCCGTCAGCGGGTCGGGCGCTTGCCCGGCGTGAATGACGCGGCTGGCAAAGGCGAGGCGGTTTGTGGGCTCGGTCATTGCGGGGGTCCGGCGTTGACGCCTTTGGGGCGCTTGATCCGGAACTCCCTTAGGGTTTCTCTCGCCGCCTGACTAGGGCGGGCCCTCAGAGCGCATTAGTCCAGGGCGCGTTAGTGACGGAGGCCAAGCTTGCGGCCGGCCTTGTCTACGAGGCGCGAGACGACATGGCTCGGCGATAACTCGTTCAATGACAGGTCCGCGTATTTCCCCGTCAGGTTGGTGAACGAAAAGCCCTCGTCCGGCGCGTTGCGGATCAAAAACTGGTCATGCGGCAAGGCGGCGACGGGCAGGTCCATCGCCTCGGCGAAGAAGATCGCGAACGGAAAGACCAGCGTCGGTTCAAACCGCGCATCGTGCTGCCAGGGGCTCGCGCTGAAGTCGTCGCCGCCGATAAATCCGCCCTCGCGCACTTTGGGCAGGATCTTCATCAGATCGATCGAGATGCCGCGCAAGGTGTGATCGCCGTCAATATAGGCAAAGTCGAGCGAGCCGTCGCCGATCTGGTCCGCGACATCTTTCGTCCGGCCGCGCAACACCACGCGCCGCGCTTTGGCGAAATCGGTTTTCGCCATCGCCTCGTCATGCACATCGTCAAAGCGCGCCTGATCGACGTTCAGCGGCTTGTTCCAGTCTGGAAGGTTCGCCCACGGATCAATCATCACATAGGCCTCAAGGCCGGGGCAGCGCTCCAGCATCTGGCGTGCGAACTCGCCTTTCCAGACGCCGATTTCGGCAACGCGGCGCGCGTCCGTGCGGTTGATCGCCTCCGCCCACATTTCAACGCGGCCGGCGGCCGACGCCAAGCCGGCAACATCAAGGTCGCTTTTCGGGGCCGGTTGAATGGCAAGACGGGTGCGCATCTGCATACAACGCGAAGCAGACAGTCCGGTTGCCGCCCGGTCAAATTACCATTTCTTGACGTTTGAAATCCGCGCAACCGCTGCGCCTGAAATCGCAATTCCTGAGGTCAGGGCGGGCCAAGGAGACTGTCGGCGAGGCCGCGCAGCAGCGCCCGGCGGCGCCTTGCTGTGTGCGCCGCAAACCCGGCCCCGGCGCCGGGTGCGCGCCTTGGCCCATTGAGCCAAAGAAGCAAAAACCCCCGTTACTCCCGGCGTGGATAATAGACAAGAAATTGGAGCCCGCTCGGCGTCGATTGCGCTGACGCCAGATCGAGCTGGATGGGGCCGCGCCCGTCTGCGACGAGCCGGCGCCCGCTTCCGGCGACAGCGGGGCAAAGGGTCAATTGCACCTCATCCAGCAGTCCGGCAGTGAGCAGCGCCTGGACAAGGCTGATGCTGCCATGAACCCCGATGGTCCCGCCGGTCCTGTCCTTGAGCTTGGCAATTTCGAATTCGAGAGGTCCCGGCAGGATTGTCGAGTGACGCCAATCAGCCTTGGCAAGCGACTTCGAGACAACGAATTTGGGCACGGTATTGATGAAATCGGCGAAGGGCTGAATATCGCTGGTTGGCCAGTATACTGACCATTCCTCATACATTTTCCGGCCGAGCAGCACAGTGTCTTGTTCCGCGAGCGCTGGCCCGGTCAGGGCTGGAAAATCTTCATAGGCTTCCGGGCGGACAAACGTGTGCGGCGCTTCAACCACGCCGTCGAGCGACATAAAAAGGTATGCAGTCAGTTTTCGCATCGCCTGCCTCGTAGCATCCGGCATTCATCACGCACGCTTGCAGCGAAAGCAACGCCCGGCGCTAGCGCTCACGACACCACATCCTTTCCCCACCGCCGGTGCAGCCACAGCCATTCGCCCGGCCGTGCCCGGATCATGCGCTCGATTTCAAGATTGATGCGGTCGGTGAAGGCTTGCGTGTCGGCATTGGTGTCGCCTGAGGGATGAAAGACGATGGCGTCGCCGACGGTCAGACGAAAGCGCGCGCCGCCGAGGCGCTCGATCTCGATCGGGATGACGGGCGCGCGGAACTTCAACGCAAGGCGCGCCGCCGCCGGCGCGGTCATCGCCGGGCGGCCGAAGAGCGGCGAGGGGATGCCGCCGCTCGTCAGTTTCTGGTCGACATACATGGCAAGCGACGCGCCGGCGCCCAGCGCCTCGATGATATCGCGGGCGCCGCGCCGGCCTTTCGGGATTTGCCGGCGCGACATGACTTTGGCGCGCGCGGCGATGACTAGCCCGTCGATCAGCGGGTTGTTCGCCGCGCGAAAGACGAAGGCATAGTCGAGGCCAACCCCGTGCATTACCGTCGGGATGATTTCCCAATTGGTAAAATGCCCGGAGACAAAAATCGCTGGCTTGCCGCTTTCGATGACCGCGTCGAATTTCTCGCGGCCCGTAATCTCGATGCGCCCACCTCGATCGGGGCCATCGTCCGGGTCGAACTTTTCCAGATGCGCAAATTCCCCCGCGGTGCGCCCAAGGTTTTCCCAGACCGCGCGCAAGGTTTCCTCAATTTCAGCCGCGCTCCAGTCGGGGAACGCAAGGCGCAAATTGGCCTGTCCGCGCCGGTGAACGGCGCCGATCAGCGGCCCGACAGTGCGCGTGAAGCCGCCGGCGATCGCAGACGCCGCATCAACGCCGACAAGGCGGAAGAAAGCGCCGAGGACAATCGCCAACGCATATTCGACGCGGTGCATCAGCGTTACAGGCCGGTTCGAGCGCGGCGCGGGCAGGGCGATATCGTCGATCTCGCTCACAAACTGATCCGCTCACAGATGAAACGCATCAGGCGCTGCGGGTCATCGACGCTCATCGTCAGGCGCGCAACGGCGATCCCCTCGCGTTCGGCAAGGGTAAGGCGGACCAGGTCTTTTTCGGTCGTAATGAGCGCGGCGCCTGCCGCTTTCGCGCGGCGGCGCAAATCCGCGAGGTCGCCTGTGCTGAACGCGTGATGGTCCGGAAACGCGGCGCGCCCCGCAAGCGTGAAGCCTTTTTCTTCAAGCGCGTGAAAAAACCGCTCCGGCCGGGCGATGCCGCAAAGGGCGATGACAGGCTGAGGGGCAATAGACGGCGAAATGTCTGTGTGCGTCTGAAAACGCGGCGTCGCCCCTCTCCCGTAAACGGGCAGGGCTATCGCATCTGAAGCTGAACCCTCTCCCGCTTGCGGGAGAGGGCAGGGTGAGGGGGCGTCAACAAGCGCCGATCTCTCAGCATACGGTCCCTCACCCCGTCCAACGCATGCGTTGGCCCCTCTCCCGCGAGCGGGAGAGGGGCGAACAAAGCGTGGCTTTATATGCGATTGCCTTGCGTAAACGGGAGAGGGGAGCGATGCTTGCACCACCGCATCCGCGCGCGCGACCGCACGCGCAAGAGGCTCGCGCAGGGGCCCGGCCGGGAACGGCGCGAGGCTGTGTTCGTCGCCGCCGAGCAGCAAAAAGGAGAGCGTCTTTTTGACCGTCGGATTTTGAAACCCGTCATCCATGATGAGAAGCTTTGCGCCCGCCGCCGCCGCAGCGACAACCCCGCCGGCGCGGGTCTTCGCGATCCACGTCGGCGCGGCGCTGGCAAGCAGAAGGGGCTCGTCGCCGACCTCTTGCGCCGTATGCTGAGGCGTAACACGAACCGGTCCCGTCAGCGATCCGCCATAGCCGCGCGACACAAACGCCGCCTCGATCCCGTCAGCCGCGAGAAGCCGTTGCAGCATGAGCGCGAAAGGCGTCTTGCCAACGCCGCCCGTTGTCGCATTGCCAACGCAGAGTACCGGAACGCCGGGATCGACGGGGCGCGCTAAGGCGCCTCGCACCAGTTGCCCGGCGTCATAGAGCATCGCAGCCGGCATCAGCGTCATCCGCGCGGCGCGCGCCGCCATGCTGTCCTCGCGCCAGAACCACGGCTCGGTCATCGGGCGATGCTTGCCCGGCCCGCCGCGGCCGCGTCAATCGCGCCGACGATTTCAGCCAGCACGCGCTCGCCGTTCGCCTCCGCAGTCAGCCTTGCGGCGGACGCCATTGCGTCGCGCGTTGTGGCGTCGGCAAAAAGGCGCCGCGCCGCCGCCGCAAGCTCGCGCTCATTCCTGACGAGCGCCAAGCCGCCAGCGCCGCGCATTTCCGCGTAGGTCTCGGCAAAATTGAAAATGTGCGGTCCGGAAAGAATGGCGGGCCCGAGGCGCGCAGGCTCGAGGGGGTTATGCCCGCCCTTGTCGACAAGGCTGCCGCCAACAAACGCCGCGCCAGCGACGCGGTAGAACAACCCCAGCTCACCCAGCGTGTCGGCGACGTAAAGCTCCGTATCGGGAGCAAGCGGCGCGCCGGCCGACCGCCGCGCGGTTCTGAGACCCGCCGCGCGCGCCAGCGCCTCGACCTCGCGCCCTCGCGCCGGGTGGCGCGGCGCGATGATGACGAGCAATCCCGGCGTATCCGCGGCGAGAATCTTCGCCGCTGCGATGATTGTTTGTTCTTCTCCCGGATGCGTCGAAGCGGCGAGGAGAACGGCTCTCCCCCCGACACCCGCCCGCAGGGCCGCTAGCGCGATGTCGTCTGCTGGCAGCGGCGCCGCCGCGTTCTTCAAATTGCCAAATGTCGGCACGTCGCGGTCCGCGAGCTCTGAGAGCCGGCGCGCATTGTCGCGGTCCTGGCCGATCAGGAGATCGAACTGCGCGAGCAGATAGCGGATGGTTTGCGGGCGCTTCTTCCAGCTCTCGAACGAGGTCGGCGACACGCGGCCATTGATCAGCGCCATGAACGGCGCGCGGGCGCGCGTCTCGAGGAGCAGGTTCGGCCAGAACTCGGATTCGACAAAGAGCGCCATGTCCGGTTGCCAGTGATCGAGAAAGCGCGAGACGTAAGCCGGGTGGTCGACCGGCACGAACTGATGAAGGCTTCGCGCCGGCAACCGCTCAGCCATCAGCTTTGCCGAGGTGACGGTTCCGGTCGTCACGAGCGTTGACAGCCCCGCGCGCCGCGCCGTCAGCCGCTCGACGAGCGGCAGGACCGACAGCGATTCGCCAACGCTCGCGCCATGGAGCCAGCACAAGGGCCCTTGCGGTCGCGGGCTCGCCGCCTCGCCCATGCGCTCGGCAAGCCGGGCGCTGTCTTCCTTGCCGGCCGTGAGGCGCCGCGACAGCACCGCGCGCGCGATCGGACCCGAAGCCCGGCTCGCAGCGCGATAGAGCCTGAGGCCCAAAGGCTCTGTGTAAAGATCGTCAGTTGCCTTCGCCGATACCGTCATCGTCCCTCGAGCGCTGCTTGCGCCTCCGCGACCGCCGCGTTCAACTCGGCCTCAAGATGCGCGCGCGCCGCTTCCAGCGCCGCATCGCTGGCGCCGCGTTCTACATGGATCGCCGGCCGTGCGGCAAAGGCCATGCGCGAGAACGGCAAGGTCAGCATGAACCGGTCCCAGGTTTTAAGGCGCAATGCCGGCGTCGCGGCGTAACCGGCGGGCAGTATGGGCGCGCCGGTCATCGCGGCAAGGCGGATGACGCCGATCCGCGCGCGCTCCGGGGGTCCGCGCGGCCCGTCCGGCGTGATGCCGACAATCGCGCCGGACTTCAAAGCCTTGGCCATTTCTGCGACAGCCGAGGCGCCGGATTTGTCTTTCCCCGGCTTGTTCGGGTCGGTGGCAGATCCCGCGATCATCTCGATGCCAAAGCCCTTGACGGCTGCGGCAATCATTGCGCCGTCGCGATGGGCCGAATTCAGCATGTGAACGCGGCGGTCAGTCTCATGCCTGACGACCGGCCCCATCAAAAGTCGCGCGTGCCAGAAGGCAAGGATCAGCCCCTTGTCCGAGGCGAGCAGCGCATCCCCATGCTCGCGGCCAATATAGATCGTGCGCGAGGTTGCCTCGACAAGGCGGATGTAGAGCGCGATCAGCCCGCTCAGAAGTGCGGTGACGAATTTCGACTTGAGGATGCGTTTTGACAGGCGGGCCATGCGGCCCTCTCTTTGCGCATGCTGGCGTTCGACGGCAAGATGGCGCCCTTGTTGCGTTGAGGGCGCGAGCGCCCTAGGCGCATTGGGCAATGCCGCACCCGCAGACAGATCGCCGTTTGTCCTCCGCCAACCTCGCAGGCAGGCTGTGGCGCGACTTTCTTGGCCGGTATCGCGGCAAGCTTGTTCTCGCGCTTCTCGCCATGGCCGCCTATGCCGCCTCGGCGGCGGCGATCCCGGCGGGCGTTGAATGGATCAACGCAACGCTGGCGGGCGCGCGCCCTTCGCTCGGGCCGTCCGGCGGCAATGTTGCGCTGCTCGGCCCGGCGATCGTCATCCTGCTCGGCGCTGTCAATGCCGGCGCGCAATATATCCAGGCGCGCCTCTCGGCGTCGGCGGCGCTCGGCGCCCTGCGCGATATGCAGGTTGCGATCGTTGACCGGGTCGTGACGATTGATGATGCCCAGCTGCGCTTAATCGGGGCCGGGCAGACGATCTCCATGCTGACGAACGATGTCACCGTGCTGCGCGAAACGCTGTCGCGCGCGCTAACCGCAGTGCGCGATCTGTTGGCCTTGCTCGCGCTCGTCGGCGTGATGATCTGGTATGACTGGGTGTTGTTCGCGGTCGTTCTCGGCATTTACGCGCTGATCGGCTGGCCGGTCGCGCGCATTGGCGCCGGGCTGCGCAAGGGAAGCCGCGCGGCGCAGGCGCAATCGGGCGAGATCGCAAGCCTTGCCGGCGAGGCGGTCGCGGGCGCGCGGCTGATCCGCGCCTATGGCCTAGAGGGCGAAATGCGCGGGCGGGCCGCGACCGCGTTCGAAGCGCGGCTGAAAACGCTTCAGAAGATGGCGCATTTGCGCGCCCTGAACGAGCCGTTCATCTTCCTCGTCGGCGCGGTCGCACTGGCGCTCGTCATCGCGGTTGTCGCCTTGCGCATTGAATCGGGCGCGCTCAACGCCGCGCAGTTCATCTCGTTCATCATCGCGCTGTTGATGCTGTCGCAACCAGCGCGCGGGCTCTCGACCTTGAACGCCGTCGCGCAGGAAGGCTTTGGCGCGTTCGAGCGGATTGTCGCTGTCCTCGACACTGCGCCCACAATCGTCGACCGGCCGGGCGCGGCGCCGCTTGCCGTGACGGCAGGCGCGGTCTCCTTCCGCGATGTCATCTTTTCTTATGATGGCAACGCGCGCGCGCTCGACGGCTTTTCGCTTGAGGCTGCCGGCGGCGAGACGACCGCCCTTGTCGGCCTCTCCGGCGCCGGCAAATCGACCGTCTTCACGCTGCTGACACGCCTTTACGAGCCGCAGGCCGGGGCAATTTTGATCGACGGCCAGCGCATCGACGCGGCAACGCTCGCAACGCTCCGCGCCGCAATCGCGGTTGTCAGCCAGGACGGCGTGCTCTTTGACGACACCGTTGCGGCAAACATCGCGATGGGCCGCCCGGGCGCGGCGCGCGCCGACATCGAACGCGCGGCGCTGAGCGCCAGCGCCGACGCGTTCATCCGCCTCTTGCCGAACGGCTATGACACGCGCGTCGGCGAAGGCGGCGCCAATCTCTCCGGCGGCCAGCGCCAGCGCATCGCGATTGCCCGCGCCTTCCTGAAAGACGCCGCGATCCTCCTCCTCGACGAGGCGACCTCGGCGCTCGACGCGGAGTCCGAAGCCGCGGTCCAGATCGCGCTCGCCCGCCTCATGAAAGGCCGCACCACGATTGTTATCGCGCACCGCCTGTCAACGATCCGCAATGCCGGCCACATCGCCGCCATGGACAAGGGCCGCGTGATTGAAACGGGCTCGCACGACGCGCTGATGGCAAAGGGCGGGTATTATGCGCGAGTCAGCCGGTTGCAGCTGGCTTGAGGGCCCGCCCGCCTACGCCGCGAGTTCGTCCTGCACGAGGCGTGGGCGTTTATCGATCAGGGCGAGGAGCACGCGCGCCGGGCCGTCGGGGCGGCGGCGTCCCTGCTCCCACCCCTGCAAAGTGCCAACAGCGACGCCGATGCTTTTGGCAAAGACCGTTTGCGAAAGGCCCGTCTTGGCGCGGATTGCAGCGACATCAGGCGCGGCAACGCGCACTTCGTGAACCTGCGCGCCGGCGGTTTTGCCGCGCGCATAACCGCGCGCTTCGATAAGGCCCTGCCGTATGCTGTCGAACGCAACCGATTTTTTCGCCGTTTTTTTCTTCGTCATTTTTGCTTCCGATAGGTCGCCGCGATCTCGTCGCAAATCGCAATCAGCTCTTTCTTTTCCGCCGCTGAAATCGTTGCCTGCTCATTCTTGGCGAACACCGTAAGCAGAAAAAGCGGCATCTCGTCCGTGCGATAGAAATGCAGCACGCGATAGCCGCCGCTTTTCCCGCCGCCTTTCCGGGCAACCCGCATCTTCCACAAGCCGCCGCCAAGCGATATTCCAGCCTTGGGATCATTGGCGAGCAGCGTGATCAGTTCTTCGCGTTCCGCCTCATCGAGACCGATTTCCGCCGCTCGTTTCAGGAACTGCGGCGTTTCAACGATGGATAGTAATAGTCGCCGCATTGAAGCTTTAGATATACGTCAATGACGCACATGTCAATGGCGGATGGCAAGGGTGCATGAGAGGACTTTCAGTCCCAAATCCCCTTGCCGCTGCCCGGCAGTCCCAACTGCGCCCACATGGCATCGACGCGGGCGATCACGTCGTCCGTCATGCGGATTTTTTCGCCCCATTCGCGATGCGTCTCGGGCGCAATTTTATTGGTCGCATCGAGGCCGATTTTTGAGCCGAGCCCGCTTTCGGGCGAGGCGAAGTCGAGATAGTCGATCGGCGTGTTCTCGATGACGGTGATATCGCGCGCCGGGTCCATGCGCGTTGCAACCGCCCACATCACGTCTTTCCAATCACGCGCGTTGATGTCGCTGTCGACGACGATTACCCATTTTGTGTACATGAACTGGCGCAGATAGCTCCAGGCGCCCATCATCACGCGCTGGGCGTGACCGGGATAGGCCTTCCGCATGCTGATCACCGCGATGCGATAGCTGCACCCTTCGGGCGGCAGCCAGAAATCGACAATCTCGGGGAATTGCTGTTGGAGGAGCGGGATGAACACCTCGTTCAGCGCCTCGCCAAGGATCGAGGGCTCGTCCGGCGGGCGGCCTGTGAACGTTGAGAGGTAAATCGAGTCCCGCCGCATGGTGATCGCGCTGATCGTGAAGACGGGAAAGCGCTCGACCGAATTGTAATAGCCGGTGTGGTCGCCATAAGGGCCTTCGTCCGCATACTCCTCAAGGCTGACATGGCCTTCAAGCACAATCTCGGCCTCGGCGGGGACTTTGATCGGCACCGTCTTGCAGTCGACCAGCTCGGCCTTGCGCCCCCGGAGCAATCCCGCGAAATGATATTCGGAAAGCGTGTCCGGCACCGGTGTTACGGCGGCGAGAATAATGCCCGGATCGGCGCCAAGGACGGCGGCGGCGGGCAGGGGTTCGCGCTTTTCGCCTTTCCAGCGCTGGTGATGCTGTGCGCCGCCGCGATGGGCGAGCCAGCGCATGATGGTTTTGTTTTTGCCAATCTTCTGCATACGGTAAATGCCGAGATTGAAGCCGTCCTCGCGCGCTTGCCCCGGGCCTTTGGTGACGACCAGCGGCCACGTGATGAGCGGCGCGGGCTCGCCCGGCCAGCAGGTCTGGATGGGCAGGCGGTCAAGATCGATCTCCGCACCGGTCAGCACAATCTCCTGACACGGCGCCGTGCCAAACGCGCGCGTCGATGGGCGCATCGCCATTACGGTCTGCGCGAACGGGATGAGGCCGATCGCGTCTTTCAGCCCCGCCGGGGGTTCGGGCTGGCGCAAGAACGCCAGCGTCCGGCCAACCTCGCGCAGCGCCTCGGCGCTTGTGCGCTCCTCGCCGCCGCCATCCTTTAGGCCAAGCGTCACGCCCATCGCGACGCGTTTGACCGTGCCAAAAAGATTGACCAGCACCGGGATCGGCGACACCGAGCCATCCGCCATGACCGGTTTTTCAAACACCACCGCTGGACCGCCTTCGGCGAGCAGGCGGGTCTGGATTTCGGTCATCTCGAGCACGGTCGAGACCGGATGGGCGACGCGAACAAGTTCGCCCGCCGCCTCAAGCCGCGCCATGAAGTCACGCAGGGATTTATAGCTCATGGCGCAGGTTTGCCCGGCGCCAGTGTCCCTGTCGAGGCGGCAAAACACCCGGGGCGCGGGCCGCCGCCGCAGGTTTCGCGCAAGGCCCCCTTTATGCTAGGCTTTGCCGCATGAGCGCGGCGCTTCCCCTGTCGAAAATCACCGACGACGAGTTTGACCAGATGGTCACGCGCGGTTTGCCCTTCGTGCTCGGCCGCGTCGAACTCAGGGACGGATTTCTCCATCGCAAAAACGCGCAATACATCCCCCACGGCGTATCCAAGATGCGCCTTTTTCGCAATCTTGATCGCGCGATAGCCGGCGCCGCGCCTACTCTAGAGACGAGCGTCGAGATCAGCGTTCGGTTCGGCGGCGGCTTTACGCCGCTGCCTGACATCGTGGTCTGGAAACGCACGCGTGAGCGCGGCGCAATCCCTGGCGCAAACGTGCTCCTTATTGCCCAAATCGCCGATACAACGCAGGCGGACGATCTCGGCGCGAAGCGCGACGCCTATGCACGCGCAGGCCTCGCGGAATATTGGGCGGTTGATCTCCCGGCGCGAACGCTGCATCGCCTCGCCGGCCCGCAGGACGGGGCGTACCAGCAAGCGGCGGTCTTCACCGAAGGATCGACGGTCGATAGCCTGACTATTCCGGGCGTCTCGGTGGTATTCGAGATCCCTGACCAGTTCGCCGCCTAATCCTTCACGCCCAGAAGGTTCGCGCACAGGAACAGACACGTCGCGATGCTCGCAGCCGCAAGGAGGACAAGGCGGCGGCTTTTGGCGTCCGCTTCCGCGGCGTCTTTTTCGGCCGCCGCCGCCCAATAGCGATCCTGCAATTTGCCGTGCAATGCGAAGGCGGCGTCAAGCGCCTGCCGCTCGAACTCGCCAACCGCCGTAAACGTTGCATAATCGAGCGTCCCGGTCGCCGCCCCGCGAAGCTCAGCATACTGATCGTTGACTGTTTTGAAATCGATCGCGCCGGCAATCGCCAGCTCGCCAAGGATCGAGCGGAACGGAAAGCCGCGATCGGTCATCGCCAGCTGATAGAGATTGCCGACGATGCCCTTGTTGACGCTGGTGTCGGCGGGGTTCAGCGCAAACAGCATGTTGCCTTGAACCTGCGCGTTGAAATAGGCGTTCTGCGCGCTGCGCAAGGTCTCGGTTCGCGTCTCGATCGAACGCATTTCCGCCTCGCGCGCCTTCGCAGCCGTATCGGCGGCATCGACGAAAAAGAACTGCCCCATTGTGCCGAACAGCGACAGCAAGGTCGCGAGGGTCAAGACGACGCCGCGCAGGATGCCGCGGCGGCGCACGACGAACTCGCCGACGTTGAACGGCGGGGGCGCCGGCGATTCAGCCGGTGGCGCGGGCTCTGCCGCCTCCGCCCCCGCCGCGCCATCGCGCTCGTTCATGGCCGCCCCTGATTCGACTTGAGCGAGACTGTTTTCCCCCGGGCCGCGCGTCAAGCGCCTCGCAACTGCCTTGCGCGGGCACGCGCGGCGCGCTAGCCCCGCCCAATGCGTATCGCAATCATCGAAACCGGCGCGCCGCCGGAAGCTTTGCAAGGCCGCTACAAGACCTATCCGGTCATGATGGAGCGCCTTCTTGCGCCAATGGCGCCGCAGTTTACGTTCTCGACCCACCGCGTTTTTGCCGGCGATACGCCGCCGTCGCCAGCCGATTTCGACGGCTTGATCATCATGGGCTCGGCCGCCGGCGTTTATGAGGATCACGCGTGGATTGCCCCGCTTGAGAATCTCGTCCGGGCGAGTGCGGGCGCGGCCAAGCCGCAGGTTGGCGTCTGCTTCGGGCATCAGTTGATGGCGCAGGCGTTTGGCGGCGAGGTGCAGAAATCTGACAAGGGCTGGGGCATCGGCGTTCACCGCTATGACGTTGAAGCGCGCGCCGAATGGATGAGCCCCGCGACATCGAAGATTGCCTGCGCCGCGTCGCATCAGGATCAGGTGGTGACGCCGCCGGCGGGGGCAAAGGTCCTCGCCGCATCGGATTTTTGTCCGTATGCGGTGCTTTCCTATGCGCAAGGGCCGGCAATCTCCTTCCAGATGCACCCCGAATTCGAGCACGCCTATGCGAGCGAGCTGATCGGCGCCCGCCGCAACCGCTATGGCGAGGCGATGGCGGACGCGGCAATCGCGACCTTGAAAGACCGCTCCGACCGCGAGACGCTGGCGCGCTGGATCGTCAACTTTTTTCAGGGGCGGGGGTAGCAATTCCCCCCCCTCTCCCGCTTGCGGGAGGGGGTCCAACGCATGCGTTGGACGGGGTGAGGGGCTGTAAAGAATTCCGATGTCTGTTCCCGGGTTACGCCCCCTCACCCTGTCCCTCTCCCGCAAGCGGGAGAGGGGATGCTCGAACAAGGAGTTCTCAAAATGCTCACTCTCGTCATCGGCGACAAGAATCTCTCCTCCTGGTCGCTTCGCTCCTGGCTGATCCTCAAACAGGCCGGCATTCCGTTTACGGAGCGTCTGGTTCGCCTGGACCAGCCGGGCACGAAAGCCGAGATCGCGAACCTCTCGCCGTCGGGGCGCGTCCCCTGCCTCATCGACGGCGATCTGGCGATCTGGGATTCGCTCGCGATTGCCGAATATCTCGCCGAAAAATTTCCGGACAAGGCGTTGTGGCCGAAGGAGCCCCGCGCGCGCGCGATCGCGCGCTCGGTTTCGGCCGAGATGCATTCCGGCTTTCAGGGCTTGCGCTCGCTGTGGCCGATGAATTTTGCACGCGAAGGCATGCAGCATCTGACCTATGGCATTGACGGCGACATCGCGCGCATCGGTGAAATCTGGGAGCAATGCCGGCGCGACTTCGGGCAGGAAGGCCCGTTCCTGTTCGGCGCGTTCTCCATCGCCGACGCGATGTACGCGCCGGTCGTCTCGCGCTTCCAGACCTATGGCCCGGTAAAGCTTCCGCCGCTGGCGGATGAATGGCGCGCCATGATGTGGTCGCTGCCCGCGATGCGGGAGTGGGGGCAGGGAGATTAGGAACCGGGCGGTAAGCAATCGAAGCAACTATGTTCATCAAGTGTCATGGTCGCCCACGGACTTGTTCCGTGGGCCTCAGGTAACGGACGCTGTCGCTTGCGGCTTGAGATCCGCGGGACGAGCCCGTGGATGACTAGGAAACGTGTTGCGAATCTTGCTCTCCGCCCCAACCCCTACCGAACATCCGGGTACCGGTCATCCGCTGCGCGGTGATGCCCCAGCGTCCACAACAATCCGACCTTGAAATAGGTCCAGTTGGCGCGAACGGCCCCCCAGGCGGCGATGCGCCGGTCGGAGGTGATGACGATGCGGTCGATCAGCCGAACGCGGCCGATTCTGGCGAGCTTTTCGCAGAGGTCGGCGTCCTCCATGATTTTCATTTGCGGGTCGAGGCCGCCAATACGGGCAAAATCGGCGCGGCGGAAAAACATCGCGTGATCGCCAAAGAGGAGCCGCAGACCGCGCAGGAAGCTCAAAGGGCGGAAGATCAGCGGTGCATACCAGGTCTTGATCCAGTTGTGAAACGTCGAGATCCAGCGCGTCTTCTGCGGCCCGGCAATCACCGGCGTGAAGCCGGCAAGCGCGGTCGCCGCATCGGCAAGCACGCGCGCGACAACCGCGCAGGCGTCTTCCGGAACCTCTGTATCGAGATGAATGACGAGAATGAAATCGCCGCCCGCCGCGCCAACGCCGGCGTTGATCTGCGCCGCGCGGCCCTTGATGCCGGACGCGATCACGCGCAAACCCATGCCTTGCGCAATCATTGCGGACCCGTCCGAACTGCCGCCATCGACCATGATCGCCTCAAGCGGCGCGGGCGTCAGTCTCGCGATCATGCGGGCAAAGCGCGGCAATTCCGCCGCCTCGTCGAACATCGGCGCGACAATCGATACTGACGCCGATACTGCGGGCGTCATCGCGAAACCTCGTAGAGCGCCTGCAGGAACAGCCCCGCATAGGGTTTTGTTTCCGCGCGCATGACGCGCAAGCCTTCGCGCGCAAACGCCGCGCGCCAGCCGGCGTCGTCGCGGTTGTTGTGCGGGTGGCCGGCAAATTCGAGATTGGTCAGGCTGTCGGCGATTTCCGTCAGGCGCCGCTGCAGGGGCGACCGATAAATGTCTTCAATGATGATAACGCGCGGCGCAACGCGCGCGGCTTCGGCAATCAGGCGGTCGGGGTCCGCCGCATGATGCAAGGTTGTCGCCAGCAGCGCAGCGTCAAAAGCGCCCGCCGTAAACGGGATCGTCACCCCGTCAAAGAGAATAGGCGCGAGGTCCGGCGCATACGCGCTGTTGGCGATGTCGATCGCGACAATGTCGTGGCCGGCGCCGCGCAGCGCCTCGACCAGCGAGCCCGGCCCCGAACCGATTTCGAGAAGGCGCGCCGGCGCTGTCCGGCCCTGATCTGGCAGGCCTCGACCTGGCAGGCTTTCACGCATCCACGCGAGTTTGCGCCGGGCGTCCATCCGCCACAGGGCGATGGCGGCGGGTCCGAGCACGGGCGTTGTCCAGGAGGGCGTTTTCCACGAGAGGGCCATCGCGCCCGCTATGCGCAGAGATGGGCGCGCTTGAAAAGTGCGGCGCCCCGTCTTGCGCGCCCGATTGCGCACGCGCGCGCTTTTGCCTATCTCCCGCGCCATGGATAGTGCCAAAGCAGAAGCCCTCCTTCAGGCGGCGATTGACGGCGCGCGCCGCGCCGGCGCCGATGCCGCCGATGCGGTGCTTTACCACGCCGTCTCGTCGAGCGTGTCGTGGCGCATGGGCGCACTCGAAGATGTCGAGCGCTCGGAAGGCGCGGACCTCGGCCTCAGGATCATGGTTGGCAAACGGCAGGCGATCGTCTCGACGACGGATGTCTCGCGAACACGCCTTGAAAGCCTAATCGAGCGCTGTGCCGCGATGGCGAAGGCCGCGCCCGAAGACCCTTATGTCGGTCTTGCGCCGATCGAGCGCCTTGCGCGCGCTCCGTTTCCCGACCTCGACCTCGGCGACTATCTTGAACCATCTACGGAGGAGTTGAAGCGGCGCGCCGCAGAATGCGAAGCCGCAGCGCTCGGCGTTGCGGGCGTCACCAACTCCTCGGGCGCGGGTGCGTCCTATGGCGAGGGGCGCAAATGGTTTGCAACGAGCCACGGCTTTTTCGGCGAGGCGGGCTCGTCGTCGCATTCCGTCTCGGTCAGCGTCATCGCTGGCTACGACGCCGGGATGGAGCGCGACTATGATTATGATTCAAAGACCCATTACGCCGATATGAAAGCGCCGGCGGCAATCGGGTTGCGCGCCGGCGCGCTCACGGTCGAGCGACTGTCCCCGCGCCGCGCCAGGAGCGGGCGGGCGCTGGTGCTCTTTGATAACCGCTTGTCGAACTCGCTCGTCGGCCATCTTGCGGGCGCCGCGAACGGCGCGGCGATTGCGCGCGGCGTCAGCTTTCTGAAAACCAAAAAAGGCGAGCGCATTTTGCCGAAGGGATCGTTTGTCGTTGATGATCCGTTCATCCGGCGCGGCCATGGCTCGCGCCCGTTCGATGGCGAGGGGCTCAGCGCCAGCGCCTATAACGTTATCGAAGATGGCGTGTTGACCGAATGGTTTTTGAATTCCGCGCAAGCGCGTCAGCTGGGGCTGGAGACCAACGCGCGCGCCACGCGCGGCGTCTCGGGCGGGCCGGGATCGGGCCCGACGAACCTCTATCTGAAACCGGGCGCGCTCTCGTTTGAGGCGCTGATGAAAAAAATGGGAACCGGCCTTCTCGTCACCGACATGTTCGGGCCGCAGGTTAATTCGAACACCGGCGATTACTCGGTCGGCTGCTCGGGCTTCCGGATCGAGGATGGCGCGAAGGCCTATCCCGTCAGCGAGATCACGATCGCCGGCAATCTCTTCGCGATGTATGGCGCGCTGGAAGCGGCAAACGACCTTGAGTTTCGCGGATCGGTCAACGCGCCGTCGCTGTTCGTCGGCGAGATGACTGTGGCGGGGGAATAGTGAGGGATTAGGGACTTGGGACTAGAGAATTGACGATCAAGCCCTAATCCCCAGTCCCTAATCCCCAATCCCATATCCCAAAGGCTCTGCCGCAACAGGAACTGACCGATGCCCGACCAACAACTCCTTCATCTCGTCTTCGGCGGGGAACTGGAAAATCTTGACGAGGTTCGCTTTCGCGATCTCGCTTCGCTCGACATGGTCGGCGTCTTTCCGAACTATGCGGAAGCGGAACGCGCGTGGCGCGCCAAGGCGCAAGCAACGATCGATAACGCGCATATGCGCTATTTCATCGTGCATATGCACCGCCTGCTCGATCCCGACGGCGACGGGAAATTCTGATTGGCGCCGCCGCTCACCCGCGAGGAATTCGCAACGCCCGAAGGGCGCAAGCGCGCGATGCGCGACTTCGCCTTTGGCGATCATGCGGTGTTGCGCGCGCTCTATGACAACAGCCACGAGATCGCGCCCGGCGTCTTTCGCAGTTTTCAGCCGAGCCCTGCGCATCTCGCCAAATGGGCAAAGCGCGGCATACGGACGGTTGTTAACCTGCGCGGGGAAAAGCCGAGCGCGGCGCTGTTTCTGGAGGAGGAGGCGTGCGCGCGCCTTGGCCTCGCGCTCGTCAATTTCCGCGTCTTCTCGCGCGAGGCGCCATCCGTCGAAACGCTAACGGGCTTGCGCGCTCTCTATGATCGCATCGAATACCCGGCCGTCTTTCACTGCAAATCGGGCGCGGACCGCGTTGGCCTTGCCGCCGCGCTCTTTCTGTTCATGAAGGGCGGTCAGCCGCTGGACAAGGCGCTGAAACAGCTCTCCTGGCTCTACGGGCACGTCCGCGCCGGGAAAACCGGCGTCATCGACGCGGCGTTGGGCGCCTATCTCGCCCACGCGCGCGAAGGCCATATTCCGCTCACGGATGTTGACGCCTTTCTGCGCTGGGCGGCGAGCGGCAACTATGACCCCGCCGCAATCAAGCGCGACTATCGCGGGCGGTGGTGGGGGAATCTTTTGACGGAGAAGATTTTGCGGCGGGAGTAAGAGAGGTTGTGGGTT
>JBJXFO010000043.1:0-14581 GCA_046154725.1 Parvularculaceae bacterium
TCGCGGCGGACGGCGGCATCCGCGCCGCCGCGCGAAAGGGCGACGATCGCGCGATCATGGCTCGGCGCTAAGCTCGTCGCGCCGGCGAACACCCAGTTTTCGCCTTCAAGGGCGCCAAGCGCATCGAAATCGATGATGGGCGTCCACTGTGGCGCGTCGCGGAGATAGGTCTCAAGAGTGGTGCGGCGCCACAGACCGCGCACGCGAAACTCGTCCTGCCAAAAATTACGCACCTCAGCGCCAAAGAGCGCGGGCGCAGGCGTCCGGTCGGATGCATTCACGATGTCGAGCGCCGCGCTTAGATAAGCCTTGAAGCGCCCGTCGCCTTCGAGCTCGGCCAGCGATCGCGCATTTTCCTCCTTAACCCAAGAAAGCGCACGCTCGCCCCCGACGTCTTCGAGCCACAGGTGGGGATCGACCTGTTCTGGCCCATCGGCCGCTGACGTTGGGATCTTGCCGCCTGCCTTTTTTCTGAACATTGACTGCCAGCACGCCCCGCTTCGCCGCTATCTGATACCGAGCCTTAACCATAGAGGCGCGCTTGTCAAAACGGCTGCCTTCCTTTCGCGGCAAATTTTTTGGCGCAGAGCGCCTAAAGTTTTAGGGGGCTGTTTAGCGAAGGTTTGAGCGTCGGCCGCTATCGTCCGTCGGCGCCTATCCTGCAAGCATCTCATTCTTGAGACAGGGGCGGCCCTAGCGCCGAGAGTGTGGATTTGTGATCGCAAAAAATCAAAGCAAGTCGGAATTGCGCCGCTTCCAGCGGATTGCGCTCGACCTTCCGGCGCGGATCATCGTTAACGGCATCGACGAGTATGATGGCCGATTGGTCAATATTTCGCCTGGCGATCTGGCGGTTACGGTGAACGCCCGCATTATGAAGGGCGATGCGGCGGTTATCTACATAAGCGGGCTCGACGTGATTGAGGGCCGTATCGTTCGCGCGTTTCCAGACGGGTTTGCCCTGTCGTTCCTGCTTTCGCGCCGCCGGCGTGCGCTGCTGACCGAACAACTGATGCTGCGCGCGAATGGCTCAATCGCCGCGAATTTGTCCGACCGGCGCACGGCGCCGCGTCACCCTGGTGCGGAGCAGCGCATGGTGTGCCGGCTTCCCGACGGCGGATCACTCTATGTGCGCGTGCTAGACATGTCCGTCGATGGCGTATCGGTTGAAGCGCCGAGAAAACCTGCGGTCGGTTCCGCAATACACGTCGGGCGGCAAAAAGCGATCGTCATCCGCCACACGCCGCGCGGCTTTGTCTCGGTATATGAGCGCGCGGCCCCACTCGGTGTCGCTCCCGATACGCGCGCTGCAAAGCTTCGCGCGGTCTAGGCGCCCGCATCAGGAAGCTGGCGGCTGCGCGACCACGTAGCTGCGAAGGTTGTCAACGACCGAACGGGCATCGAACGCCTGTGGATCGTCCGTTGGCTTCGGCCCTTTGTGCATCGTGACGAACGCGATCGCTGAATAACGCGTGATCTCACGCGTTTCAAAGCCGCCATTATAGGGCGAGCCCCACCCAAAGCCGTAAGCGTAATAGGGGAAGGCGCAGCAATAAGGTCCGTACCCGTAATAATACCGTCCAAAGAAGGCGGGGTTGCCGGTTGAAGAATACCGGCGGCTCTCTTCCGTGTCCTGTTCTGTGACGACAAAATAGTCAAAGCCGTTCTGCAAGGTCAGCTCAGCTGCCCTGTACAGCAGGTAGGTTTCGACGGCCTCCCGCTCGGTCGATGAATTGCCGCGGAAAACGATGCGATAGCGGTTGTCCTCGATCTTCTGATCGCTGAAGCCGAAGGGGTTCTTCGATGTCGCCGGCCCATAGGGCGTCGAGGTTGCGCAGGCCGCGAGCAACAGGCCGGCGAGCGCTGATAGTGCAAGCAATTTGTTCATGGTTTTGGTCCTTTACCCCGTTCTGCCCAGCCCCGGCGGCGCAAGTCGATCGCGCCGCTCTCGATCAGGACTATACCGCCCTCGCGGCGCCTGACAAAGGCTCTCGCCATCAAGATTGCGGGGTTGTAGCGGGCAGCGTCCGGACGTGCATGTCAAGCTGCGGATATGGCATATCGACGCCGAGCGCTTTGAGGCGGTCCCACAGCGCGAGCATGACACTGCTTGTCACATTGGCAACGCCGTTTGCCGGATCGTTGATCCAAAACCGCAAGTCGAAGTTGATCCGGCTGTCGCCAAACTCAACCAGATTGCAAAGCGGCGCTGGCGTTTTCAGCACACGTTCGACCGTCAATGTCGTTTCCTCAACGGCCTTTTTTACCGCCCGCAGATCAGCTGTCGAATACGCAACGCCAAATTGCGCGTGAAGGCGAACGATGCGGTCAGAGTGCGACCAATTGATGACGCCTTCCTCGATGAAGCGGTCATTGGGGATCAAGTGCGCTTTACCGTCGCGCGTGCGGATAGTGACATAGCGGGCAGTCATTTCCGTAACCCAGCCGAAGGTCGAGCCGACCTCGACGACGTCGCCGGGCTTGATCGACTTGTCGGCAACAAGCGTGAAGCCGGCGAAAAAGTTCGAGATCGTCCGCTGCAAGCCAAAGCCCAAAGCAAGGCCGAGCGCGCCGCCAAAGATCGCGAGCGTTGCAAAATTGAACCCGACCATCTGTAGCGCAATCAAAAACGCCGCCGTTGGCAAAATAAGATCGAGAATCTTGACGATCAGCGTCTGAAAAGACGGCGTGAGGTCCTGGCTCGCTGCAATGCGGCTTTTGATCAGGCGGCTGACAGCGCTGGCGATCCAGAAAAGCACGATCAGGATAATCACGACGCGGAAGAAATCAAAGGCGCTGAAGGCAGTGAGGGTTCCGTCGGCGCTTTTTCCAAGCGGTACAGACAGGCCGTCGAGAAAGCGGATGGCGTCATCGAGAAGGTCGAATGCGTCAAGCGCCGCAATGGGCCACACAATGTAGAATGCGGCGCGCGACCAAAACGGTGACCGGATCACCAGCGTTACGAGGCGGATGACAATCCATGCCGTCATGAGGCTGATCGCGGCGTTAAGGACGCCGTTTGGCCGGTCCGCTGCGGCAAGCGCAAAGCTTGCGATCTGCCAGATGAGATAAAGCGCAATCGGCGTTGCAATATGCGCAAATGCGTTCGCCGCGCGCCGCAAAACTCCGTAGGGCGCGCGCGGAGCGATTTGCGCCATGATCAGTTTGCGGATTTGCGAGCCAAAAATCGCCGCGGGGACGAGCGCGATGGCGATTATGGCGGCCTGAATGCTGACGTCGACCGAAGAGAGTTGCTCGCCGAGCCACCGCAAGCCGCGCGCTATCTGTTCGCTGAAATCGGACGCGCCAATCAGTTCATCGATCGCGGTCGCGTCGTTCGCAGGCGCACCAGTTTCGGGCACGGGCGCGGCGGGTTCCGCAGGCGTTTGCCGGGGGGATTGCTGCATTGATGCGCTGATTAACAGGCGTCGGCGATGATGACAAACGTCACCGGGACAGTTGCCGGCTGTCTGCGCGCGCGGCGGGAGGCGCGCCGTACGCGCGCGGGCTGCCCGGCAGACTGGCGCGCAAGACCGCCGCCGCATTCGCGCGCTTGCCGCGCATCAGCCGGCGCGCGGCCTGCGTGCCGCCAGCGAGCATGGCGAGCGGCGCCAGCGCAGGCGACCATTTCATGGCGAACAATATCCGCGAGCGCGTCATGTGATAGTCGGATAGGGCCGACCGCGCAGAAGGCCGACCGGCGCCTGCGCGTTTGCTCAACGACGAGGCGCCGTAGCGGTGATAAACGACCGCTTCCGGCGCCCAGACCGGCCGGCTGGCGCTGCCGCCGGCGCGCGCCCAGTCAATCTCTTCATAATAGAGGAAATAGCGCTCATCGAGATAGCCAGCGCGCGTCAGGTAATCTTTTCTCAGCGCAATGGCCGCGCCCAATGGATAAGAGAGTTGCGCCTCGACGCTGCGGCGGTCTGGCATTTCCGAGAGCGTTTCGCCTTCGCCGATATTGCGGCCGGTCAGCAAAAGCGGATCGAAAGCGGCGCCGCCGAACGCCTGAACGGTATGCGGCGCATCGAACCCGACAATGCTTGCCCCGCACAAGCCCGCCGCCCCGTCGCTCAATCGATCGGCAAACGCCGCAAGCGCGCCCGTCGCAAGTAGCGCATCGGGATTTAACAAAAGGTAGTGATCGAGGCCCGGCATCGTCGCGAGCGCACGCAGGCCTGCATTACACCCGGCGGCGAACCCGCCATTTGTTTTCGAGCGAATGACTGCCAGCGCGCCCGGCGCCAGGTTTTTCAGGTCGGCAAATCGCACAAGGCGGCCCGCAATCGCCTCTCGCGGTACTTGCGGAGCGTGCTCGCGCACACCCGCAATCGCAGCATCGAGAGCCTCTGCCGAACCATCGTCCGACGCATTATCGACAATCACCGCCTTGGCGCCGCCATCACCCAGAAAGCTGAGCGCCGCATCGAGAGCCAGCGGCGCGCAGCGATAATTGACGATGACCGCGCCAAACCGCACCCGCGCTGTCACAACGGAGCCCCGTCGCCGAGCAGCAGCGCGCGCGCGTCCGCTCCCAAGGCGGCCGCGAAGTCCGCCATAAACGCTTCATTCAGATCAAATTGCGGGCGATCGGCGCTGATCGTCGAGACGCGCACCAGCGCGCCGTCGACTGGCGATGAAAGGTTGCCGGCAAAGCGCTGCCACTGCGAATCCGCCGCCCGTACTGAATAGCGCGCTCCCTCGCGCAGCCAATACGTGACCGCTTCCCGCCGCGCCGGGCTTTGCGCATCGAGGTTCACGATAGGCACGGTGTCGGCGCCCACCGATAGCTGCGCCGTGCTCGTTGCGCGGATAACAAAGCCTTGCGCGCCGTAGCATGTCTCCGGCCGATGCAGGCGTACCGAATCGCCGAGCGGGGGGCCATACGCGGCAACCAGCGTCACGGTCCGCCCGATATCGTCGCGATAGGCGCGATAGGCGACCGCCTCACCAGGCCCGAGGCGTTGTTCAGACGGAAGGACGGCATCGGCCAGTGCAATCTGTCGCCAGGAGCCGAACGCGCTGGGCAGCATGGCTTCAAGGTTGGGCGCTGCGACATTGCCGCCGGCCTGCGGGACGGCGACCGCCGTCGCGGCGCTCGCAAGCGCCATCAGGCAGGCCATGAAGGCCGATCTTGCAAGCGCGGTCATCGCGCTTTCCCGCGTCGAAGCCAAAGCAACGCGGCTACGCTTTCAATCGCAAAGACGAGCGCGAGCGCAACCGCAAACATCAACAGCCCTGCCCCGTCGTGCAGAAAGCCCTGCCCGGCGTCGAATCCCATGAAGTATGTGATGAGAACCAGCAGCGCGATGCGGCAGATGTTGGCGATGATTGCAATCGGGATCAGGCTGGCGATCACTGCGGCGTTAATGCGCCAGTCGCGATGTTTCACCGCATAAAGATAAACCGCGCCAACCGCAGTGAGCGCAATCAGCGAGTTGATGCCCGAGCACGCGTCGGCGACGAGGAGTTGATAGGGCCCGGCCGAGATCACAGCGCCGGCATGCGCCACGGGCAGACCAGCCATGTAAAGCGCGTCGGCAACGCTTCTCGACACAACGATCTTCAACGGCGCCGTCAGCGCATCAAGCAACCAGCCCGGCCAAATGATGAGGTAGAGCGTCAACGCGATCGGGAACCACAACCGGCGCGCGCCAGACCAGCCAAACAGCATGACAACGGCGCCCAAGGCGAGCGGCGCTTGCGATGCAGACGTTAACACATCGGCCTCGGCTAGCTTGCCCATTGCGGCGGCGGCGATGCCGGCAAGGACCAGCAACGCGCCTGCGCCGGCCTCGCCCAGTCTGCTTGTCAGCGCAAAAGGCTGGGTCGCGAGACGGATGCCCGCGGCCCCCGCCGCTATCGCCATGACGATCAGGGCATGCGCGTTTTCATCGCGCCGCCATGGCTCGGCGGCAAAATCGACATAAATCGGCAAATAAAGCGCGAGCCAGCCCGTCGCGAAGGCCGCCGCGGGCGCGACGCGTGCAAAATCCGTCTGCTGACGACCGGCTGATGCCTTACCGTGCACCGGCGCTATCCTACGAGCGCGGCGCCAATGACGCCCGCCCCGACCTGGCGCAGCGCCGCGTTCAACTCATTGAGCTGCGGGAGGCGATCGTGGTGGCGGCGCGACACGACAAAGGCGCGCGTCGCTGCTGCCCACACAAATTGCGCATCGGCAACTGGTCCGAACGGCGCCGTCATGACAATGACGATGTCATAGGCGCAGCGCAGATACTCAAGCGTCAGGCGCAGCGCTTCGCTCGACAACAGCTCATGGCCCTCCGTGTCGGGAGCCCCGGCTGTCAGAACGCTGAGATTTGCGACAATCGATGAACGGATCGCTTTTCTGATATCGCACTCACCAAGCAGTGTTTCCCTGAGCCCAGGCCCCGGCTCCACGCCGAATGAACGCGACAGGCGGGAGTTGCGAAGATCCGCATCGAGAACAAGCACCCGCTTGCGCAATTGCGCGAACGAGGCCGCGATATTTAGCGCGATGTGGTCGGCGCCGTCATGCGCACTATGGGCGGCGATGGCGAAGAGGCCGAGCGCTTCACCCTCTTTTGTCGTCAAAAGGCGCGTGCGCAGCGCGCGAAACTGTTCGGCTTCCTGCGATTGCGGACGGCGGACGATCACGAGGTCCGGCGGCACGCGCCCCTCGCCCTCGCCTTCACGGATGAACCCGTGCTGGATGCCGATCGCGGTCTCAAGGTCGTCACGGGTCAGCAATCCAAGCCGCGATGCCGCCTTGGCAAAGGGCGCGTTGATCTCTCGTTGCAGAGTGACGATCCGATCGACCGCCTCGTCGTTCAGCCGGCCGAGGCGCACCAGCGTATCTTGCAAAATCTGGTCGCGCGCGCGACGCTGTTCGGCAGCAGCGAGCACCTGTTCCGCGCTTGGCGGTTCATCCGGGTCGGCCCCCACAACTTTGAGCAGCGGGCTCATGCGGCAAGCCTCATCTTTGGCAGGCGAGCCGATTTGCGCGCACGGCGCTTCTTTGGCGCCGCTGTTATCTCGCAGACGATTCCGGTGCGAAAGGTCTGCCGCAAGGGCGCGAGCGTCCTGACGCGCGCTTCAAGGAGTTCGACCGCAACAGCTGTGGCGGCGCCGACAGCCGCCCCAGCAAGAAGCCCCAGCAGGGTGATCAAGACCGGATGAGGCGTTGCGGGCTTTGACGCCGGCGTTGCGCGCGCCAGCAGAAAGACATCGATTGTGTCGACCCGCGACTGCAAGGCTTCCTGCAGCGAGCGCGTGGTGACGAAATTGAACGTCTCCTGGCTTGTCGTAACGTTGTCTTCAAGGTGGTCATAAGCTTCGCGCGTTTTCTGCATGCCGGACAGCGTCGCCTTCAATGTAGCGGCTTCCGCTTCAAGCGCGGCGATGCGGCGCGAAGAATAACTGGCGCGGTCACGAACGGATTGAAGGATACTGGCTTCAAGGGCGTCGCGTTCGTTCGCCGCTTCGGTGTAGTCGGGATATTTTTTCCCGTAGCGATCGTCGATTCGCCCGAGCGTCGCGACGACTGAGGCAAGGCGCGCTTGCGCCTGTAACGCCGCGAGCGCGTCCTGCGGGAGAGGGAAGTTTGCCAATAGCGCGCGCGGCGTTGCTTCCGCCTGGCGCAAAAGCGATTGCGCTTCTGCTTCGTCCGCGCGTGCTTCGGCAAGGCGTTGCGTCAGCGCTGCGAATTCGACTTCCGCCGCCTCAATGCGCTGGCTGCCGATCGGCAGGATGCCCGACTGCTCGCGGAAGTTGGCGAGATTGTCTTGCGCATCCTCGACATTTTTGGCGAGTTCTTTTGTTTCGTCGGAAAAGCTCGCGGCCTTGGCGGCAAAGCGTCTCTGCTTCTGGTCGAGAACCGTCGACATATAGGCGGAGGCAAAGGCGTTAGCGATGCGCGCGGCTTGCGCGGGATCGCTGGCGGCGTAGGACAGCTCCAGCGTGCCGCCAAGGTCGGTTGCGGTCACGGTGAGATCGCGGAGCAGCTGGTCGCCCGCCCACAGCCGCGGATCATTGCCGGCGACAAGCTCGCCGCCGGTTTCCTTGCGCCAGCGCTCTTCATAGTCGGAGAGAACGAGGAAGCCTTCCACCGTGAGGTCGTTGATGACTTCGAGCGCAACGGTGCGGCTTGAGGCAATCGCCGCTTGCTGGCCGAGAAATTCCGAAATCTTGAGGCGCGGCTCAACAAGGCCAGTGATCGCATTGCGCTGGATCGAGTCGACCTGCACCGTCGAAGACGACACATAGCGGGCCGGCAATGCGACGGCGAGAATTGCCGCAACGCATGCGCCGACGATGAGCGACCAGAGGATAATCGCCTTGCGAAACTTCAAAACGGCATAGAGGTCTGACAGTCCCATCTTACCGCGTCTTTTGAGCTGGATCGGGCTTCGGCGCGGCGGACGCGCGATAATACGCGACGCCGCCCTCCTTCTTCAGGCGCGCGACCAGCGCCTCGGCGCGTTTTGCAGCGGCCTCTTCAATGATAAGCCGGCGCGCAAGCGGACCCCATTGGTCTGTGGGCGACGCATCGTTGCGCACAGCCGTGATTTTCAGGATCTGCGTCTCGGCGTCGCCCCGCAGGACGATGTTGTCGCGCGCGCCGTACCGGGCAAGCTGTAAGCGAATCGGCGCGGGGAACGCCGCGCCGGACTGAGTCATCGACGACAGCGCATACCGCGCGCCCGCCTTGTCGAGAAGGCTCGCGAGCCGTTTAAAATCCGCCTCCTTGTCGAAGAGAGGCGTCAGGCTTTCTTCCTTGAAGTTCTTCGAATCAAGCGTAAGGATCGCGAAGTCGTAGCGCTTACGATCGGCGAACAGCGTTGGGTTCGCGCGCATATAGGCCTCGACTTCATCGCGCGTTGGTTCCGGCGGCTGGCTGGCAATTGCGAGATAAAGATCGGCAAGCGCCTGATCCTGCGCGGCGTACATGCGCGCAATGGCGTCCGGTTTCTTGTGGAGGTTGGCATCGCGCGCAGCTTTGGCGAGGAGCGCGCGGTTCGTCAGGCTTTCGAGCGCGACGCGTTCGCTATTTGCGTCAGACGGTGAAAGGCCGAGCCGCGCCATCTCGAGACGAAGGTCGCTGAGCGTCAACTCGCGCCCGCCCGCTTTGGCGACGACTTGCGTCTTGCCGCTCGCGACAGGCTTGGTATCTGCCGATGATGCAGGCGACAATCCGAGCGCGGCGATCACGCCAAAAGCTGTGACGACGCGGCTGCGGCTGAGACCTTTCATTTTATCCCTCACAAGCGAACGCGCTCAACCGGCGCGCAACAAGTTGGTCATTCGGACAGCGCGCCACACCCTGATGCGAGTGAGAACGCTGGCCGCCGCGAACCGGTCGCCAAGCCGTTCAAGCTTTGGACTGACCAGCACGCGCAACAGATGCGGCGCCGCCGAAAGCGCTGTTGCAGCCGCAAGAACAAGCCACAACGCGCGACGCCCCGGCGTCGTCCGTTGAAATCCGTTCCAGCGTTCGAGAATGATCCGGTCCCATTTCCGGACAAGCTCGCTCCAGTCGCGCCGGGCGGGATGTCTGACAATTGATCTATCGTTAAATGCTAAACGAAAACCCAACGCGACCCCGCGCCGGCACCAGTCGACGTCTTCCGATAGGCCATTCGTAAACGGACCGATCGCATCGGCGCAGCGCCGGCGGACAAAGAGATTGGCGGTCGCCGCAAAGCTTTTGCGCTCGACATAGTCGCGCTGGCGAAACGCAAAAACGCGCTCGAAGGCTTCGACCGGCGAAAGGCGCCGCTCGTCGGCAGCGGTGACGATCACTTGTCCGCCGCAAAGGTCGGCGCCTTCAAGCCCTATGAGCCCTGCGTGGAGCCAATCGGGCGCGACGGTGCAATCTGCGTCGGTAAACGCGATTGCATTGCCTGTCGCAAGCGCCAGCGCAGCATTGCGCGCGGGCGCCGCACCCCGCTCCAGAGCGATCGTAAACCGCACATCCGGATAGAGAGCTTTCAGGTCCTCAATGCCGCCCGGGGTCCCGTTGTCTGCGACGATCACTTCATAGCGGCCCCGGTCGATCGTCTGGCGCTCCAGGCTGTCAAGGCATCGCGCCAGCAAATCCATTTGATTGAAGTGTGGCACGATCACGCTGACATCGATCATGGCATCACTCTCCCGCCTGCGCTGCCGGGGCAGGCCGGCCGGCGGGCCTGACGGCGCGCTGGGGCTCTTCGAATGCCTTGGCGTATGCGCGAAGCAGCGCCGGGACTGAATGCGCCCAGCTGAACTGTGTCAGCACCCGCTCGCGCCCATGCGCACCCATGTCGCGCATCAGCGCCGGATCGCCGAGCAGAGTGTCAATTTTCAGGGCGAAGTCGGCGACATTGTCAGGGCGGGCATAAAGCGAGGCCGCGCCAGCAGAGCGACGACCTTCGGTCATCTCGAACTGGACGATTGGTTTTCCAAGCGCCATGTATTCGAGGATTTTGTTCATCGTCGATTTGTCGTTCATGTCGCAAGAACGGTCGGAATTAACGCAAATATCGGCAGTGTTGAGGACTTCAAGAAAAAGCGCGTCGTCGACGCGGCCGTAAAAATCCATGTAATCGCTGACGGCTTTCGCTGCTGCAAAGGCCTTGACGGCTTCCAGCTCCGGCCCGTCGCCGACGATTGCAAAATGGACATCCGTGCGCCCGACGTGATTGATCAGGTGCGCAACAGCGCCCACCAGCAGATCGAGCCCTTCCTGTTTGCCGATAACGCCGACATAACCGACAAGGAAGCGTCGGCCGCGCTTCAGCGCGAGTGTCCCCGGCGCCATCACCATGCGATCAAGGCGCGGACCGGAGCGCACCACGAAGACGCGCTCCGGCCTCATACGCCCGCGCGCCAGCGCAATTTCCCGATAGGAATCGTTGGTCGCAATCGAGACATCGGCAAGCGCGAATGTGAGGCGCTCGACCGCGATCAGCGCCGCATGAAGCAGTCCCTTGCGGCCGAATTTTGCTTCATAAAGCTCCGGGCACAAATCGTGATGATCGAAGATGAAGCGCGTTCCGTCGAGAGCCTTGAAAAACGCGGCGACGAGAAAGATGAGGTCGGGCGGATTGCAGGCGTGGATAACGTCGAAACCGCGCTCGCGCCGCACTTTCAGGGCGAGGCGGAATTGATGCGCGAGCGCGCCAAGATATTCGCGAAGATAGCCGGCGCCCGACCCTGCCTCGGCGAGCTCGTGGCGGTAGATATGGACGCCGTCGATGACCTCGTAGGGTGCGCTATAGCCCTTCATCATCGGCGAGATGACGCTCACCTGATAGCCAGCGTCGGCGAGTGTTGTCGCTTCTGCCCAGACGCGCCGGTCAAACGGCACGGGAAGATTTTCGACGATAATGAGCACGCGGCGTCCGGACTTGCCGGTATCCCGCGGACCGTTATTGGACAAAATACTTTTATGTCCGCGGCCCACAGGGCTGCGGACGCCGCGCAAGCGCGGCCCGACGAACTTACCGAGCACTCACCGATTCCTTGAGCCCGGAGGAACCTCCGGACTGCCACGCGCCTAGAAGAGCACCGAAAGATTGCGGTAATCCAAATGCGCCGGCGAAAATCGTTGCGGCGCGCAAATCTCGAAGTCGGGAAGTCGAATCATCCGCGCGACGCGATTGCGTTCAAGCGATGCGCTTTGCACGGATATCAATGCGTCGCCGAAATGCTCGAGGTTATGGTGCTGGCTCGGTGCGTGGCAAAATGAAATTAAGACAACTTAGTCGGGAAAAGCCGAAAAATTTAAGCTGTTATTGAGGAATAACTGGGCATTTGTAGGCAGTAGGGAACGTGTCGCCGACAGAGCGGTTCCCCTTGCTCCCGACGACATGTGTTCTCTACAAAACCGGGATCTCACCGATCCTTGTCACCAACGCTCCCAGCGCCGCCACAGCACCGGGAGTATCGGTTGAGTAAAATCACCGACACCGCCAAATTTGACCGGCGTCGAAAGCGTTCGTCCTTGATTTCTTTTCAGCCGTCACCAACAGCGCCGAACTTGCTACAGTGCAATCAGTCTTTTTTCCGTTAGCGGCATTGCGCCGCCCAACGAAAATACCCCTAGCGCCAATATGCTAAAAAAGCCTTAACGCAATTCTGCCAATTTTGACGACGGCACAATGAATTGAACGCCGGCCTCGCGGCCGCGTTGCCATCGCACCGTCGCCAACATGTTGATGGAATATTGTGGAACGATCAGTAAAATAGTCTGTGGAAGGGCAACTACACTATCCAGCGTCACGCCAACGCCGGATGCGGACAAATTCCTGATGATGCAGGTCATTTCCGCGTCACGGCCAAATCTGACGATCGCAAACTTGAACGCCCTCGCCCGCTCGCTTATTCGCTTGGCCGTGAGGCGTTTGGCCGTTTCCTCGCGCTCTTGTGATTGCCCGGAGTTGGGCTTGCGAAGCGCCGGGCGGCTCGACCTAATGTGCTTTTCTGACATTTCACCTACAGGCCACATCCAAACGCTACCGCCAGACTGTTACCGCCACGTCAACGCTTCAACAGCGCAAGACCGCCGCCCGCGCGCGTTGGCGGTATTTTAAGGAATTCTTTAGCGCGCAAGCCCCAAAACTTGGCGATGTCGATAGCTACTTTTCATCGCGGTTGGCGCCGCCGAGATCCAGACATGATGCCATTTGAGGCAACTGGACCTGGGAAATTCGACCGCGCCGCTGTTCGTGCGGGGGCATTGGCGTTGGCGCTGATCGTTGCCGGCCCCGCTGCCGCGCGCACGGCAACGTTCACATCATCTGCGTCCTACGACGCCGGAACGCTCGGGGCCTTTTCAACCGCCGGCGACACAGCCGGCGCGCTTGTCACGCTCAACAACTGGATCGGGCTTTTGTTCGACCAGCCGTTCGGGACGTCGCGATCGGACAGCGTGTCGATCTTCACCTTGCCGCCGCCGGTTGGAGATGCGCGCATCACGGTCAGCTTTGGCAGATTGCTCGCGGGCGTACCGCTGTTTGTCGATACGCGCTCGTTCAACGCGGGCAATACGCTGACCGTCAGCAATCTTTTTCAGCAAGGGTGTTTCGCGCTCGGCGGCTGCAACTACATTTTCATCGAGACAACACGTCAGCGGCGCGGCGCGCCAGGCGCAACGATCGACTATGTCAGCGTCAATGGCGAGCCGACCGAGGTTGTAGAACCAACGCCGGAGCCGGCTGTCTGGGCATTAATGATGATGGGTTTTGCCGCCATTGCGATGCGCTTGAAGAGCAGGCGGCAGCTCGTACTTCAACCAGCCTAGAGCGCGTCGCGCCCATCGTCAGCGAACGGCTCGCCCGCAAGATGCATAAGATAGAACGACCCGGCGATGAGGAGGAGTATGGCGCCGACGCCGCCGCCATTATTGCCGAGCCAGTTCGACACCGCGCATACGAGCGCGATCAACATATAGGGCGCAAGCGGAGGATCTTCGCTGCGAAAGCGATAAAAGAACATTGCCGCCGTCGCGATGAACAGCGTCACCGCCATGAAGTCGTAGAGCGTTTCCATCCGCGGTCCCCGGTTACCAGCTTTATTCCGGGTAATGCGTTAAGGGCGAGCTATGATGATCCTTAAAATCTTCGCGGCGCGAACGCATTGTTTTGCGCAATGCCCCCCGCAAAAAGGTCTTCCACGGGCTTGTCCCGTGGATCTGAAGCACCAAGCGTTGGCGCCTGTTGCTTGAGGCCCACGGGACAAGCCCGTGGGAGACAAATGCACTTGAGGGCGTTCTATTCGCCTGCGCGCGATGCGTCCCTGATGGCGCGGAACTCGTTTCCGTCGCGCCAGTTTGGCCACGTTTCAGCGCCGGCAATTTCCTGTCCGATGCTGTGAAGAATGCCCATCGACTGAACCATGCCGGACAAATCCCAGCTTTCGTCATATTCATCCGATGGCTGATGATAGCGGACCGCGGTATAGTCGTCGCCCAGTTTCTTGCCTGCCGCCTCGCCGCCATCGACAAGGTCGGACCCGCCATCGGCATAGAGCATCGGCACGCCTTTCTTCGCGAGACTGATGTGATCCGAGCGGTAGAAATATCCCTTCTCGGGTTCAGTGTCGGCGCGCAGATATTTGCCTTCTGCCTCCGCGTACTTCTTCAAGATGTCCTCAAGGTCAGAGGCGCCATAGCCGATGACGACAATGTCTTTAGCCGGCGGCGCTGGCAACACGCCGTCGATGTTGATGCCGCCGGCAATCGTCTTCAGCGGTACGGGCGGGTTCTCGGCGAGATAGGCCGAGCCCAATAGGCCCGATTCCTCGGCCGTCACCGCGACAAACATCACCGACCGGCGTGGACGCGGACCGGCCGCGAGCTTTTCCGCAATTTCAAGAATGCCGGCGATGCCGGTTGCGTTGTCGACGGCCCCGTTGAAGATTTTGTCTTCGCCTTCCTGTGCCGGATCGATGCCGAGATGGTCCCAATGGCCCATGTAGAGCATGTATTCGTCCGGCGCCTCAGCCCCTTTGAGGACGCCGATGACATTGGCGTCGCTCGATCGCTTGATGGACTGCGCGATTTTGGCCGACGCCTTGAGGCCCGCCAATGCGACCGGCTTGAAGCCGCGCTTGTTCG
>JBJXFO010000062.1:0-13253 GCA_046154725.1 Parvularculaceae bacterium
CCCCGCGCGATGGCGGCCTATATTGAGGATGTTGAAAACCTTCCGCGTTTCCTTTTGGGTGCGCGCTGCCCGGGACCTTTGATGGACGCCGCCGCCCCGCCAGTTGACGCCGCAGCAGAGGCGACCCCGCCAAACGGCGCCAGGGCAGAATCGCGCGGGGATGGGCGCAATCCGGCGCGCACCAATCGTGGCACGCTCGACAGCCTCTCGATCCGCCGCCGCACGACAGGCGAGGATGCGGCCGCGCGCGCCGGGTTTATGCGCCGCATGCGCATCGCGTTGCCGGTACTGGCGCTGGTGCTGGTCGCAGCGTTTTTCCTCAACACGAGGAAGACCGGCGTTGACGACGCTTTTTTGAACGATTTCGCTGACCTTGACGCGACGCCGCAAAGCCTGAAAACGGCCAATCCGCAATTCTCCGGCGTCGACACGCGCGGCAATCCTTATGAGATTACGGCGGATGCGGCGCTGCAAAAACCTGACGGTGAAAAGGTCATCGATCTCGAAAGCCCGCGCGCGGAAACGAGCACTGGCAGCGAAAAATCGGTGGTCGCCTCGAAGTCCGGCGTCTTTGACGCCGACGCCAAGCGCCTCGACCTTCGGGACGGCGTCACGTTCGAGCACGCGATCGGCGCCAGCAATTACGTGCTGCGCACGGACGCTGCGACCTTCACGATCGATGATCAGACAGTCGTCAGCGACGTTGGCGTCGATGGCGAAGGCTCGGACGGGGAACTGCTGAAAGCCGACCGGATGAACGCCAACAACCAGGATGGCAAGCTGGTTTTCGAAGGAAACGTCAGCATGCGGATTTTTCCGCGGCGAACGCCCGTTGCCAGCGGCGCGATTGTGACTGAAGAGCAAGAAAAAGGAGCGGAACGATGATCAAGGCGGGGGCCATTGCAGCAAGTTTGGCGGCTTGGGCCGGCGGGTCCGGCAGCGCGATGGCGCAGCTTGCGCCGGCCGATTCCAGCGCGCCGATCGACATTACCGGCGACCGGCTGGAAGTCGAGAACGACATTGCGACGTTCCTCGGCAATGTCCGCGCGGTGCAAGGCGAGGCGATCCTGACGGCGGAACGGCTCGTCGCCGATCTCGACGATAAGGGTTCGTTCACCAAGATCCGCGCGGTCGGCACTGTGCGCTATTCGAACGGCAAGGAAGCGATCACGGGCGTGCGCGCCGTCTTCGACGACCTTGCCCGGACGATCACCATTACGGAAAATGTTGTCGTCACCCAGGGCGAGCAGGTGATGACCGGCGGCGAGCTTGTCTATTGGGTCGATACCGGGCGCATTCTCTTCACCGCCAGCGAGGGAAAGCGCATTCGCGGCATTTTTTATGCCAAGGACGCGCCAAACCAGTCTTGACCCGGGCCAGATTTCATCAAGTTTTAAAGAGAACCCCCGCTAGATGCCTGACAGGACGCCAGACACCATGAACCTTGAAACCCAATCCGCCCCAGGCCCCGCCAATGCGCCCAAGCGCAGTGCCGCGCGCCCGACTGTTGTCGAAGGCGGAGGCGGCCTGTTCGCGGAAAATCTTGGCAAGACCTTCAAGCGCCGGCCCGTGGTGCGCGGCGTCTCGATGGGCGTCAGGCGCGGCGAGGTCGTCGGTCTGCTTGGGCCGAACGGCGCCGGCAAGACGACCTGCTTTTACATGATCACGGGGCTAATCCCGGTCGATTTCGGCACGATTGCGATCGATGGCCACGACGTGACGCGCCTGCCGATGTATCAGCGCGCGCGCCTTGGTCTTGGCTACCTGCCGCAGGAAGCCTCAATATTCCGCGGACTGACGGTCGAACAAAACCTGCGCGCGGTCATCGAACTGGTCGAGAAGAACAAGGACCGGCAGCAGGCGCTGATCGACGATCTTTTGAACGAATTTAACATCACGCATATCCGCAATGCGCCAGCGCTCGCCCTTTCGGGCGGCGAGCGCCGGCGCGTCGAGATCGCGCGCGCGCTGGCGACGGGGCCCGCCTTCATGCTGCTCGACGAGCCGTTTGCGGGCATTGACCCGCTTGCGATCGCCGACATTCGCGAACTGGTGTTGCATCTGAAAGAGCGCGGGCTTGGCGTACTCATCACCGATCACAACGTGCGCGAGACACTCGACATTATCGATCGTGCTTACATCATTCACGAAGGCGAAGTGCTCATCGAAGGCGCGCCCGGAGATATCGTCGGCGACAAGGACGTGCGCCGCGTTTATCTCGGCGACCGCTTCCAGATGTAGCCGGGAGAAAGGAAATGGGGGCGGTGTGGCGTTAGCTCCAAGATTAGAATTCCGGCAGTCGCAGCAGCTCGTCATGACGCCGCAATTGCAGCAGGCGATCAAGCTTTTGCAGCTGTCCAATCTCGAGCTTGCCGAGTTTGTCGAGCAACAGCTGGAGGAAAACCCCTTTCTCGAGCGCGCCGCCGAAACAGAAGAGCCGGCCGAGCGCGCCGAGCCCGCTGATGCAGCGCCTTCAGGTGACGGCGAAGCGCAGGCCCTTGATCTTGGCGGCTCTGTCGCCGCCGAACAGTCGAATGACGGCGCTGACACGCAGGGCGACGACCGTGACAGCGACGACGGGGCGCGCGCCAGCGCCGATGAGGGCGAATATAAATCCAACGAATGGGCCAATGCCGGGTCAGGCGGCGGGCAATCTTTTGACGACGACCGGTCGTTCGGCGAAACGCTGTCGCGCGAGATCTCGCTGTGGGAGCATCTCAGCGAACAACTGCATGTCGCAACGCGCGACACTCAGGAATTGTTCATCGGCGCCTATCTCATCGATCTGATCGACGAGGCTGGCTATTTGCGCGAAACCGTCGAAGCGGTTGCCGGCCGGCTTGGCGCCGATGCCGGCGATGTCGAGCGGACGCTGAAGATTATCCAGACCTTCGATCCCTCAGGTGTCGGCGCGCGCGACCTCAAGGAATGCCTGTCGATCCAGCTCGCCGACAAAGACCGGCTCGACCCGGCGATGCGCGCCTTCATCGACAATATCGAACTGCTCGCCAAAGCAGACCTGCGAGGTCTGATCAAAGCGACGGGCGCCGACGAAGAAGACATCCGCGACATGATCGCTGAAGTTCGCGCGCTGACGCCCAAGCCCGGTTACGCATTCGGCTCCGACCCGGTGCAGGTCGTGACGCCGGACGTCATCGTCAAGAAAGCGCAAGACGGCGGCTGGAAGATCGAGTTGAACGCCGAAACCCTGCCGAAGGTTCTCGTCAACCGCGTTTATCATGCGGAAGTGTCGAAGCTGAAATGCCGCGAGGACGACGCCAATTTCGTCAGCGAGCATTTCGCCAACGCCAACTGGCTCGTCAAAAGCCTCGACCAGCGCGCCCGCACTATCCTCAAGGTCGCCAGTGAAATCGTCCGTCAGCAGGACGCGTTCTTCGTCTATGGCGTCAAGCACCTGAGGCCCTTGAACCTGCGTGCTGTCGCGGACGCGATTTCGATGCATGAATCGACCGTCAGCCGCGTCACCGCCAACAAATATGTGGTAACGCCGCGCGGCATCTTTGAACTGAAATACTTCTTCACCGCCTCGATCGCCTCCAGCGAGGGCGGCGAGGCGCATTCGGCGGAAGCGGTCCGTTTTCGCATCCGCGAGCTGATCGCACACGAAACGCCGGACGCTGTGCTCTCCGACGACCGGATCGTCGAGATCCTGAAAGACGAAGGCGTCGATATCGCCCGCCGGACGGTCGCCAAGTACCGCGAGACCATGATGATCGCCTCTTCCGTGCAGCGGCGGCGTCAGGCGCTGCGGCCTGCGATCTAGGCGCGATCTAAGGCTTTGATTCCGGGGGCGAAGAACCGATATAATAGTGGCTCGTCGCGGCGCCAGCGGCGGCCCACCAGGAAAGGCCCCCTTCCATGGATGTTCAGGTCAGCGGCAAAAACATCGAGCTTGGCGACGCATTGCAGTCGCACGTGACCGGCCGGTTCGCCGACAGCGTGCAAAAGTATTTCGGGCGCGGCGCCGAAGGCGTCGTCACTTTTGCCCGCGAGCGCCATTTCGTTGAGTGCGAGATGACCGCGCATCTCTTTTCGGGCGTCTTCCTCGCCGCGCATGGATCGGGCGGCGACGCCTATGCCGCCTTTGAAGAGGCGCTGGAGAAGCTCGAAAAACGCGTCCGGCGGTACAAGCGGCGGCTGAAGAACCATCATGTGAACGGCAAGGACCCGTTACCGGCTGAAGCTGCGTCGTATTACACGCTGGCCCCGCTGCCCGAAGAAAACGACACAGATTCGGATGCTGTCGCCGGCGCGGACCCGACGCCGGTTGTGGTCGCGGAGCTGCAAACCTCATTACGGGAAATGACGGTTGGGGCGGCCGTGATGCAACTTGACCTTGCGGAAAGCCCGGCGATCGTGTTCAAGAACGCCGCCCATGGCCGTCTCAACGTCGTCTATCGTCGGCGGGATGGTCACATCGGCTGGATCGACCCGGCGCAGTAACGGCGCGCCGCAGAATGTGACCTTGCTTAAGGACTTTTCATCCTAATAGGACGTCGGCTTTCCGGGGCGTTTGTGTTTCCTCGGAACAGCGCTTGCAAGGCCGGCTAGAACTTATGGCATTATCGGATTTGCTTTCGTCAAAGGCTGTTGTCTTTAACCTTCACGCAAGGTGCAAGCGTGAGGCGATCGCCGCGCTTGCCGAACGCGCGGCTTCGCTGACCGGCACGGACGCCGAGACAATCCGCGACGCGCTGATGGAGCGCGAACGGCTGGGGTCAACCGGCGTCGGGCGCGGCGTTGCGATCCCGCATGGCAAGATCGCAGGGTTGCCGGCGATGACCGGGCTCCTCGCCAAGCTCGACGCCGCGATTGATTTCGAGGCTGTCGACGATCAGCCGGTCGATCTGATTTTCGTGCTGCTCGCGCCCGCCGATGCCTCCGCCGCGCACCTCAAAGCGCTGGCGAAAGTCTCGCGCCTTCTGCGCGATGACCGCGTGCGCGAAGCCCTGCGCGGCGCCGAAACGCCGGAGGCGTTGTTCGCCATCGCGGTCGACAGCGAGCGCCCGCACGCGGCTTGAGGCGAGTTTTTATTGATCGTTGTGCTGACAAAGTGTCGCGTCTGCAGCGCTCAGACTACCAATTTGTATTGACTGACGCTCGAATCCAAGCCGTCACCCCAGGGCGCGCCTCTTCGCGCGAGCCCGGGGACCACCTCGCAACGCGTTCCGCGCTTTGCCATGGATGCCGGGATCTACCAAGCGGCGGCCCCGGATTGACGAAGATGGGTATGAGTTGAATTTACTGCAAACGAGCCTCAATGCACGCTGACCGGATTCATCTCGTGCTGGCGGGCGGCGGCGAAGGCGAGGGCGCGGTCGCCGACGAGGGCGATGCGCTGGCCGTCGCTTGAGTGTACGGAATAAAGCGTCGTGTCGGCGGGAATGTCGATCACTGCGCCGGTGTCGTCGTCGACGAGGTCGGCGCGCACTTCGCTCGCGAGAACCGTGCGAACATAGACAAGCTTCTTGCCGCCGAGCGCCGCCAGATCGCGATCGCTCAAGGGACCTTGGGGTCCGCTTTCGGCATGCCGGTTCGACGACTTAAGGCTGGCCATTGGCCAAATCCTCCATTCCATGCGTGTCGGACAAGTCCCGCCATGCCATCAGGGCACAGATTGGCTAGCAAACGGTGAAAGCCCGCTTGTTGCCTCTTAGCCCGATTTGACATTTAGGGCTACTTTATAACATTTCAATGATGAAACGGTGGCGGAAAAAAGCGCCGCCTTAACCAAAGCGTGAGAGCGCCGCCGCAAACAAGGGCGGATCAACATTGCCCCCGGAGAGCGTGATGCCGATCGCGCCGCCGGAGGGGCGAACTTTACGATGGTAAACCGCCGCCAGCGCCGCGGCCCCGCCGGGTTCCAGCACCAGCTTCAGATATTTGAAGGCCCACGCGAGCGTTTCGCTGACCTCGTCGTCGGTCACTGCAAAGCCGCCGGTGATCCGCCGCTTCAATATCGGAAACGTGATCGCGCCGGGCATCGGCGTCGCCAGCGAGTCGCAGATCGTCCGCGCCGATGCATCGGCCCGGACGCGCTCGCCCTGCTGGATCGAGGCCCAGGTCTCGTCAAAGCCGGCCGGTTCGGCGATCAGGATTTGGGTCTTGGGCGAAACTTCCTCAAGGATCGTTGCACTGCCGGCCGCGAGCCCGCCGCCCCCACAGCAGACGACAAACGCATCGAGGGTCACGCCGATCGACGCGGCTTGCGCTGCTGCTTCGAGCGCGACCGTTCCCTGCCCCTCGATCGTATCGACATGATCGAAAGGCGGAGCGAGCGCCAGCCCCCGCTCGGCCGCGATCGCGGCGCCGATCGCCTCGCGATCTTCCGTATAGCGATCGTAAAAGACGATCTCGCCGCCATAGGCGCGCACCTGCGCCACCTTGAACGCTGGTGCGTCTTTCGGCATGACAATAACGCTGTGCATGCCGAACAGCCGCGCAGCGCGCGCGACCCCTTGCGCATGATTGCCGGATGAGACCGCAAGAACGCCGCGCGTGCGCTCGTCCGGCGTCAGGCGCGACAGGCGGTTCATGGCGCCGCGGAACTTGAAGGAGCCGCCGTGTTGCAGCGATTCCGCCTTCATCAGCACGCGCCCGCCAGCGCGTTCATTCAGCCACTCATTCTCAAGAAGGGGCGTGACAATCGCGGCCCCCGCGATTCGCGCCGCGGCCGCGCGCACGCCAGCGGGTGTCGGCGCCGGCTGGCTCATTCGCCATCTCCGTCGCTGGTGTTCGCCATTGTCAGATAGCGCCATGCAACCGCGGCGGCGACATTGACAATGGCGTTGACGAGCAGCGTCATCGCGTAGAACCCTGCGGCAATCAGCCAGAATTGCGGGGATGAAGGCGCCATTGCGGCGGCGATTTTGTTCAGCAGCGCAGCGATCGCAGCATTGTCACCAGGCTTTAACGCGGCGAGATCGCCAGCAAATTGCGCCGTCAGCGGCAAGGTGAAGACGATGACAGCCGGGACAATCACAGCGCCAATGAGCAGCCAGAATGCAACCACCCTCAGCGAGCTGCCCCGTGTTGCATCCCACGCCGCGCCAAGACCGAGCGTACGTGTCGCCATCGACGCGGGAAAAAGCGTTGACAGTCGCGCCTGGAACCACGCCGCGCCAAGATTGACGCCAAGCTCGCCGGCGCTTTTCAGCGCGGATGCGGCCGCCGCCCCAAGGAGCCCGACCACCGCGACGAGCACGCCGACAGTGAGGTCGCCGACTACCGCGATGACAAAAACCATCATGTTGAACACAGCATTGGCGCCGAGAATGCGCAATTCGTCCGCGCCAAAATTGAAATAGAGCGGCAGTCGCGTCTCCTCGCCGCGCATGATGTGGATAAGGCTTGCAACCGTCAGCATCGGGAAGAAAACGACCCCGGCGAGCAAATAATAGGCGCCCGACCCGCCAAGGCGCGAGGCCGCTGCCGCCGCCGCCTCCGGGTCCGGGTTGGGGCCGAGAACCGCGAGCTCTGCAATCGCCCCGAGGAGCGCAGGGGCGGCGTAAAGCTGCAAACCCGCCAGAACAAGCGCCGGAAGCCACATCGCCTTGAGCAGCAAAGCGGCGTGCTGCGCGAGATACGCAAAGGTTGCGGCAAACGCTTTCAGGATACCAAAGGTCATCGGACTTTCCGGTCACGCGGCAAGAGACTTACGCCGCTGCTAGCGACCATGGGCCATATTGCCAAACCGGTAAAGCGAGGCGCGCTCGCTGATCGCGCCAATGAACTCAACATGTGTTGACGCGCCGTTGCCGCGAGGGTACGCGCCGCCCATGGCAGCGCTTGATAAGTTTCGCGGAATTTTTCTGCTTGCGGCGTTTGTCGCCGCTCTCGGCATTGCTGTCGCCGTCAAAGCGCCAGCCCCGGATGTCGCGCAGAAGAGCGCCGGCAAAGCGAGCGTTGTTGCCGCGTCGTTCACATCCGCCTGGTGCGCCGCTTGCCGCATTCTCGAACCGCGCCTCGCGGACGCGATGTCCGCCTTTTCCGATCGCGCTGTCGAATTCGTCGACTTCGATTTTACTTTTGGCGATACGCTGGCGCTCGCAGACCTCGCAAAAGCGCATGACCTCTCGCGGCTCTATGAAGCCAATAAGGGCGCGACGGGGTTCACGGTGCTGGTCGACGCCAACACCGGCGAGATCATTGACACACTGACGATGAACTTCTCGCCCGGCGATATTCGCGCGGCGATTGAGCGCGCGCTGGCGATTGCTACGCATACAGAGGATGCTGCCGGCGCCAGAGACTGACGCAGCGCCGCGCTGCCGTCGATTTTTCTTGCGATCATGCGAGCTTTCAGGCAGTCTTTGTTCGTTCCGAGGGGCGTCCCGCCTGTCGCCAATTGACGACAGCTCGTGCGCCGCGCACCCTCTCCGGCTGCCCTTGCGGCTACGGCTGTCTGCGCAGCGAAGAGAGCACTACGCGACAGACTGACCCTGCTTTCGTCAGCCAGGGGTCAGAGCGAGCAAGGGCATTGGGACTGAGATCGACCCTTTGAACCTGATCCGGGTCATACCGGCGTTAGGGACGGAACAAATTCTTCCCGCGCGGCAACATGCCATGCGGGGAGGCAGAAGTCGGCTTCTTCACCGCCGGGCCCGATGCAATTGCGACGGTGGAGAAGGCGACCTGCCCGTCGGGAGTGGTTTTGCGATTTGCGGCGCACTGGCAACCGGTGCGCGCTGCAAAGATGTTTGAACCGCGTCGCGAGCGGCGCCATGGTCCTTGATGGACAATCAAGGAGCTGCCCGGTCATGTATCGCCGCTTGAAATTCGCTTGTCTCGCCGCGACGGCGATAGTGTTCGCGCTCGCGCCCGCCCACGCCGAACTGTCCGCAGACGAAGCGAATATTCGGGACGCGGTCGCGGCGCGGGAAGCCGAAGCGCTCGCCTTTCTTGAGCGCGTTGTCACGATCGGCTCCGGCACGATGAGCCATGACGGCGTCAAGGCGGTTGGCACGGCGTTCTCGGCAGCGTTTGCCGAGCTTGGCTTCGACGTCCGCTGGGAAGACTTTCCGCCGGAGATGAATCGCGCCGGCCATCTGATTGCCACACGCAAGGGCAAACGCGGCGCAAAGCTGTTGCTGATCGGCCATCTCGACACGGTGTTTGAAGCCGCCGACGGCGCGGCCGCCTTCCAGCGCGAAGGCGACACGGCGCACGGGCCCGGCGTTGCCGACATGAAGGGCGGCGACGTTGTCGCGCTCTATGCGCTGAAAGCGCTCGCCGATGTCAGCGCGCTGGACGGCGTCTCGATCACCGTCATCTTCACTGGCGATGAGGAGTTGACGGGCAAACCGATAGAAGCATCGCGAAAATCGCTGGTCGACGCAGCAAAGCGCGCTGACATTGCCCTCAATTTTGAAGGCGGCGAGGACGGCGTTGCCGTCACCGCGCGGCGCGGCGCCTCGACCTGGGTATTGACGACAACCGGCAAGCGTAATCATTCGAGCACGGTCTTTAGCGACGACGTCGGCGCTGGCGCAATCTTCGAGGCTGCGCGCATCCTCGACGGCTTTTATGATGCCCTGCATGAGGAAAAGTTCCTGACCTTCAATGTTGGCGCCATCGTCGGCGGCAGCGATGTCGACTATGACGCCGAGGCGACCAAAGGCGCGGCTTTCGGCAAGACCAATGTCGTCGCGGAACGCGCGATCGCGCATGGCGATCTGCGCTTCATTTCCGAAGCGCAGAAAGAGAAAGCGCGCGCAGCGATGCGGGCGATTGTCGATGCGCATCGGCCGCTGACCGGCGCTGAAATCGAGTTTGCCGATTCCTATCCGGCGATGGCGCCAACAGCGGGAAACGATAGATTGCTTGGCGTCTACGCTTCGGTGAGCGCGGACCTTGGCTATGGAGCCATCACCGGCAATGACCCCTCGGCGCGCGGCGCCGCCGACATTTCCTTTGCCGCCCCGCATGTCAAAGCCTCGATTGACGGGCTCGGCCCGGTCGGCAAAGGCGGCCACACGCCGAATGAGTCCATCGAAATTTCCTCCGTGCGCGAAGCGACCGAGCGCGCCGCAGTCCTCATTTACCGCCTGACGCAGGCAGATGCCCCGAGGTTTTAGGGCCAGATCTGGACACAAGCGATGATGCGCCTTGCCGCCTTGAGCGTAATATCCTCGCTTTGGTTTGCCGGTGCGGCAGATGCGGCATGCCGGAATAAGACGCTCGCCAGCGGCGATTTCATCATCTGCCAGTTTGATCCCTCTAAGGACGACATCCGCGTCTTCCTCAAAGATGACGCCGGCGCACCCTATGGCGATTTCGAGGCGGTGAACGCAAAGCTGGCCGCGAACGGCGAAACGCTCGTCTTCGCCATGAACGCCGGCATGTACCACAAAGACCGCTCACCCGTCGGGCTCTATGTGGAGGACGGCGCGGAGCTGAAAAAACTTTCGACTAAAGACGGGCCCGGAAACTTTCATTTAAAGCCCAACGGCGTCTTCTGGATCAACGTCGACGGCGCCGCGCGTGTGACGGATACGGCGGCTTTCAGCGCTCTCTTTCCTTCCCCGCAAGCGGCGGAGCGGAAGAATGTCCGCCATGCCACACAGTCTGGCCCGATGCTCGTCATTGACGGCGCCATTCATCCGAAATTTCTAGCCGATGCAACTTCGCGCAAACGACGCAATGGCGTCGGCGTTACGCGCGATGGCGCGGTCGTCTTCGCGCTCGCCGATACGCCGGTCACGTTCCATGAGTTCGCAACGGCATTTCGTGATCACTTGAAAACGCCCAACGCCCTTTATCTCGACGGAACAATCAGCCGGCTCTTCGCGCCCGAGCTTGACCGCAATGATGGCGGCCTCGCCATGGGGCCGATTGTCGGTGTCGTTAAAAAGGCCGACCAAACGCCTTGACGCCAACGGTCTCGTCTTGCGAGGGGCGATCAGGATTGCATTCGATGTGCCGCGTGATTAGCGTCGAACGCTGAATAAGGGGAGAGCATAATGGCAAGATTGAAAAATAAGGTCGCGCTCATCACGGGCGCGACGGGCGGCATCGGCGAGGCGACAGCGAAACTGTTTCTGAGCGAAGGCGCGAACGTGATGCTGGTCGGGCGTTCCGAGCAAAAGCTTCACGAAACACGTGACCGCCTTGGCGGCGGCGATGCGCTGGCGATGGCGGTCGCCGAAGCCGCTGATGAGGCGGCGATCAAGGCGGCTGTCGCTATGACGCTCAAGCGCTTTGACCGGCTCGACATTCTGTTTGCCAATGCCGGCACGGAAGGCGACCTCAAGCCGATCGCCGATTTGACAGTCGAAGAATTTCAGGCCGTGTTGACAACGAATATCATCGGCGTCTGGCTCTCCATGAAGCATTGCGAGGCGCCGCTGAAGGCAAGCGGCAAGGGTTCGATCATCGCCACGTCGTCGATCGCCGGCGCAATCGGGTTTCCGAACATGTCGCCTTACATCGCCAGCAAACATGCCGTATGCGGATTGGTGAAAACGGCGGCGCTTGAATACGGGCCGGCGAATATTCGCGTCAATGCTGTCGCGCCAGGGCCGATCGACAACCGCATGATGGCCTCACTCGGTGCGCAGCTCGCGCCGGAGGCCGCCGGGGCTCTTCGAACGCAAGTTGAGCAATCAACCGCCCTTAAGCGCTATGGCACGAACGAGGAAGTCGCCAATCTGACGCTTTTCCTCGCCAGCGACGAAGCCAGCTATTGCACCGGCGGCTATTACCTCGTCGATGGCGGCTTCGTCGCCGCCTGATTGCCGCCGTACTTGCGGAACCGCAGCCTTGCCGCTATTTTCGTTCCACCTTCCGAGGGGCGCGGGCGTCACCCGCTGAGACCGCGTTGCATCACGCGGGCACCCTTTGAACCTGTTCGGTTAACACCGGCGTAGGGACGGAGCGACAACGGTCTTGCTCAACTCGGCGCCGGAAATCCGCCTCACGGCGAGGAGCGATGTCGATGAACAAGCACACGCCCCAAGCTGACTTCAAAACGCCGGACGTGACGACCGGACCGTTACCGGCGTCGCGCAAGGTTTACGTCGCGGGCGATATCCACCCCGATATTCGCGTGCCCGTGCGCAAGATTGACCTTCACCCTTCGGCGAACGAGCCGGCGCTGCCTGTTTACGATCCGACCGGTCCGTATACGGACCCTGCGGTGACAATCGACGTCGAGCAGGGCCTTGCGCGCCCGCGCACCGCGTGGGTCATCGCGCGTGGCGGCGTTGAAGCCTATGACGGCCGCGACACCGCGCCGGAAGACAATGGCTTCAAAGAGGGGGGCGGCGCGAGCGGCAGGCATCTCGCGCGCGCGTTTCCGGTGCGCAATCGCCCCTTGCGCGCGATCAAGGGAGGGCCTGTGACGCAACTTGAATTTGCGTGCGCAGGCGTCATCACCAAAGAGATGGAATACGTCGCGATCCGCGAAAACATCGGCCGCAAGGCGATGCTGGAGGGCGCCGAAACGGCAGTGGCGCTCGGCGAAAGCTTCGGCGCGAGCGTGCCGCCCTTCATCACGCCGGAATTCGTGCGCGAGGAAATTGCGCGCGGGCGCGCCATTATCCCGGCGAATATCAATCACGGCGAACTGGAGCCAATGATCATTGGCCGCAACTTCCTTGTAAAGATCACCGCCAATATCGGCAATTCCGCTATCGCCTCCTCGGTCGAGGAGGAAGTCGACAAGATGGTGTGGGCGATCCGCTGGGGCGCCGACACCGTGATGGACCTGTCGACAGGCCGCAACATTCACAACACGCGCGAATGGATCATCCGCAATTCCCCAGTGCCCATCGGCACGGTGCCGATCTATCAGGCGCTCGAAAAGGTCGGCGGTGTCGCCGAGGATTTGTCGTGGGAAGTCTATCGCGACACGCTGATCGAGCAAGCCGAACAGGGCGTTGATTATTTCACCGTGCACGCGGGCGTGCGCCTGCCCTACATTCACCTCACCGCGAACCGTGTCACCGGCATCGTCAGCCGCGGCGGGTCGATCATGGCGAAATGGTGCCTTGCCCATCACAAGGAAAGTTTTCTCTACACGCACTTTGAAGACATCTGCGACCTGATGCGCGCCTATGACGTGTCGTTCTCGCTCGGCGACGGCCTGCGCCCCGGCTCAATCGCCGACGCCAATGACGCGGCGCAATTTGCCGAGCTTGAAACCCTCGGTGAGCTGACGAAAATCGCCTGGAGCAAAGGCGTGCAGGTGATGATCGAAGGCCCCGGCCATGTGCCGATGCACAAGATCAAGA
>JBJXFO010000066.1:0-2514 GCA_046154725.1 Parvularculaceae bacterium
TCGCGGCATCGCCGGCAAAGTCGAGCGCGTCGGCTTGCAGGGCCTGCGACCGGCCCATCGCCCCAGCCGTGATCTCGACCAGGAACAGGCCGGCATTGATGGCGATAACGGCGATCAGCGCGCGCCGATAGTCCGGCGAGACGCCGTCAAACCTTGTTTCCTCGCAGCCGCAACCGGACATCCTTTGGCGCTCCTTGCCTCGCCACGGCGACATACCTAATCTCTACAGCAACTGTAGGGTCAAGAGGAAAAATGCCGGAACGGACGCAGCAGCGCGCAACGACGATCGGCGGCCTGGCCAAGGCCTCCGGCGTCAAGGTCACGACCATCCGATATTATGAGAGCATCGGCCTGATCGATCCGCCGGACCGGTCCGAAGCCGGCCAGCGACTCTATGACAGGAACGCCGTCGAGCGGATGAATTTCATCCGTCACGCGCGCGATCTTGGATTTTCGCTAGAGGCGATTCGGGAGCTGATCGCCCTGGCGTCGAACAAGGACCGGTCCTGCGCCGAGATCGACGAAATCGCGCGCCGTCACGCCGCAGACATCCGCCATCGCATCAGGCGGCTGAAGGCGCTCGAACGCGAAATGGAGCGGATGATCAAGGCCTGCTCCGTCGATAAGGTAGCAGACTGCCGCGTCCTCGCCGTGCTCGCCGATCACCATCTGTGCGCGACTCCAGACCACGGGCGCAAAGAGGAATCGGTACGCGCAAGGCGCCGCTGAAAACCACCCTTGACCCTACAGCGGCTGTAGGGGCTATCGAACGCAGCATTCGATCGCACAAGGAGGAATATATGCCGCCCGCTTGGCTTCCGCTCGCCGCCATTGTCGCCGTCATTGCGGTTTCCGCCGTGCGACTTTTGTCCGTCCAATCGGATCACGGCGTCAAAGCCTACGGCTTCGGACGCCACGCCGACATCCAGCGTGTCGCCGAGCGAAATTGGCGGCTCGCGGTCGCGGCGATCCTCGCGTTCGCAACGATTGCATGGGTCAAACCCGAGTGGGAATTACCGCTTGGTCGTCCTGATTGGGCGCCGAGCGTGGCTTTGCGGTGGGCGGCGAGCACGCTGTTTCTTGCCTGCTTTTTGATCATTGCCGCCGCGCAGATGCAGATGGGCGCTTCATGGCGCATCGGCGTTCCGAAGGAGGGCCCGGGCGCTCTCGTCGCGCATGGCCTTTTCCGCTGGTCGCGCAACCCGATTTTCGTCGGCATGATCGGCACACTGATCGCCCTCTTTCTTTGGTCGCCGCATATCGGAACCGCGGCGGTTCTTGCAGCGACGTGGACGCTCGTTCTCATTCAGGTGCGCATCGAGGAGGAAGCGCTGCGCGAAAAGCACGGCGCCGCGTATGGCGACTACGCGTCAACGGCGCCGCGTTGGTTCGGCTGGCTGCGATAAGAAGCCGCCCCTGCGCCTTCTGCGCGAAAAAGACGCAACAATCCTGGGATTAAATTTGCAGCGAGAACACGGGAGCGAAATTTGTCCTGACGGAAAACAGAGCGCCCGCCTGTCGCCAGGCGGGCGCTCCCTTTGTGGCTATAACTCAGCCTAGCAGCAACCGCCGCCGGAGCAGCAGTTCGCGAGAACGGCGCAGCAGGCCTCGACCGCCTTGGTGACGGCGTCAGGCGCTGCTGCATAGGCACCGGTGACGCCAAGTGCGGCGACGCCGGCGAGGTATGCGATCAGTCTTTTCATAAAGATTCCTTTGATTGATGAATTGAACGAAACTCGTGTGCGCGTTTAACGCCGCGGCGGCGGTGCCGGGGGTTGCGGCGTCAGGCCGTCGCCATCCGTCGTCAGGGAAGACAGCGGTACGATCGCGGGCGGCAGCACAAGCGCTGTAGCGGATAGCGAGGGCAGCGCCGCATAACAGAATGCGGCGCACGCCGTCGCTGCGCCGAAGTTGCCCTGAGCGCAGCACTCGCAGTCCTGATGGACGGCTGTTGCGGCCGGCGCTTGCCTTTGGGCAACGCCATACGCCCCCGCTGGGCTCAAGAAAGCGGCGATTGTGAAAAGCACAGCAAACAAGCCGCGGATCATGGCGAAAGCGTAGGCCGGCCAGCCGCAATGGGCAAGACACGCCTACGCGAGAGCCGGCGACTTGCGGTGGTCCATGAGCGGGATGCCGAGGCGCTTGGCTTTGTCGGCGAGATTATCGGTGACGCCCGAGCCCGGGAAGACGATGAGGCCGATCGGCAGCGTTTCAAGCAGCGCGTCGTTGCGCTTGAATGGGGCCGCCTTACCGTGACGAACCCAGTCGGGCTTGAAGACGATCTGCGCGACCTTGCGATTGTCGGCCCAGGCGCTCGCGATTTTCTCTGCGCCGCGCGGCGTTCCGCCATGGAGCAGCACCATGTCGGCGTGTTTCGCGTGCACGCGATCCAGCGCCGCCCAGATTCGGGTGTGGTCATTGCAATCGACGCCGCCAGCGAACGCGATCTTTGTCCCCGCGGGCGTCAGCGGCTCTATTTCGGCGCGGCGTTTGGCGGCGATGAAGTCGCGGCTG
>JBJXFO010000111.1:0-34395 GCA_046154725.1 Parvularculaceae bacterium
GACGTGCATTTCGCTTCGCTCAATGCACCCTACTTGCTACTTGCCGGAGCCGTCGCTTTCGCGGATTTCTGGAAAGCGCTCGAGAAGCGCGGAAAAGTCTGGATGTACCCAGCCAGCTTGAACTAGACGGTCGGCGATTTCGCTTGCGGACCCCCTATTTCCTTGTCGAACGTGCGCCTCTGCCAACAGCGTCAGCCCCCGTGGATTTTGTTTGCTCGATATAGGGTCGAGTAACTCTACAATGCGATTCCAAGATGCCATTGAGTCGCGATCGTTGCGCGCATGAAGTGCCAATGTAACGCAGTATCGTTGCACGAGTTCAGGATCCGCCGCGCCGCTATCGACGGCCGCACCCAACTCGTTCTCAAGCTCGCGCACTCGATTGAGGGATGCCTGAGAGCCGTTGCCAACCCCTATTTGCGCGAGAAGAATTTCAGCATCAAATCGAATTCTTCTACGCAGATCGGTTTGGTCAAGCCCACCTGCTGACACAAGCGCAATGGCGGTCCTCAATTCGTCTGCGGCGTCATCGCGTAAACCCAAATGAAGGTTTGCTTCCGCCAAAACGGTTCGTGCAACCGCAGAAACTTCAACGATATTCTGATTGTGGCTGTCGGCTTTGCGAATTTTGTCAAGTTGTGTTGCCGCAATGCTGGCCCGAGATGCTGCGTCGGCGAATCTTTGAAGGGCAATGTCCGCTTGAGCGAGACTATAAAGGGAGACAAAGGCTGCCGTTCGCAGCGTTGCGTCAGACGCGCCGCTTTCAATTACTCCACCGTAAAGTTTGAACTCGAGAGCTCTAAGCGTTGAGACTTCTTCAACGCGCCCCAAAGAATATAATGACTTCGACAGCCACGCATATGCTTGCCCTGCCGCAGACACGCGATCAACATCGACAGGAGCCTTGTCTAGTCTAATCAATGCAATCTCAAGCGACTTCCTAAAATAACCCTCCGCCTCTTCTGCATCCCCATCATCCATCGCGAGGGTGCCGAGATTTGAGTAGGCGTAGTCAAGCTCCGCCTGCCAGTCCTCGTTCGCCGGGTCTTTCGCGACGAGGCGCTGCGCGAGGTCGTGGTACTCCGTAAACTGACTTTTCGCCGCCTTCCGGTCGCCGCGTTGCCAGGCGATGTAGCCGACCCAGAAGACCGATTGCGCGTGGTCGAACATCCGTTGCGGGTTCGCCGGATCGCGCGCGAGTTGTTCGGACGTTGTCGCGGCCGCCGTCTCGTAGCGGGCGAGCGCGGCGGTCAGGTCGCCGCGCTTGTTGTCGGCTTCGCCGAGCATCAGGAGGACGCGCGCGCGCCGCCCTAACTGGTCCGGCGTCAGGGCCTTGACGTCCTGCCCCTCGTAATAGCCGACGGCGCGGTTGCCGATCGCCGTCACCGATTTCAACGTACCGAAGCCTTCAAGGTCGGACTTCAAATCGGTCAGGATCAGCTCAATAATCCCTTCGGCGTCGTCGCGCGCCTTCACCGCGTCGTTGCGGGCAAGGATTGCCGCGTCGCGCTGGGTAAACGCGAAAATCGACAATCCGCCGAGCACCGCGGCAAGCGCCAGCGACGCCCCCGTCACGAAGCGCCGGCGGATCGTCCGCCGCCGCTCGTCGCGGCGGACGAGGGCGTCGAGGCCGACTCCAAGGAGAGCGGCGGCGAGTTTCAGCTTGGCGCCGCGCTTGCCGTCGCCCAAGGCCCTTGCGTCGGCGGCGAGCGGCGCGTCCTCCCAGTCGTCCGTTGGCTGAAGATCGCTGCCGACCTTGTGCGTCAGCGTCTTCGGGAAGCACTCCTCCGCCTCGCGCCCCGGAACGCCGGCGATGCCCGGCTCGCCGTCGACAATGAGGGCGAGGATGTTCGCCTTGTTCTTGTACGTCTTGAACCACGCAACCTCGCGGTTGACCCACATCGACTGCGCCGAGCGGGGGCTGCAGATGACGATCAGGAACTCCGACGCGCCGAGCGCTGCCTCGATCGCCGCGCCGACGCTGACGCCGGCCGCTTCCTCCTCGCGGTCTTTGAAGATCGGGTGCAGCAACTGCCCGTCCGCGACGCCCTTTGGCGCCCGGTACGTCTCAAGCGACCGGTGGAGCCATTCGCCCCATTCCCTGTCGGCCCAAGAATAGCTGATGAAAGCCTTGTACCGGCGCGTCACGGATGCCCCGTCCTAACGTGACCTGATCATAATCTTACGCCGCGCCGCTTCGTTGCGAAAGTGCTCACCGGGCGGCGGGGAACTCCGGTTTGCCAGCTGGCTGGTCGCACGGCGCACCACGGCGTCCGTCCGCTGCCGCATTCGCCGCCGCAACCCGCCCGACGGGTCGCGCGCGTGGGGGCTGCCCCCTGCTCTGTGACAGGCCGGTTAAGCCTTTGCTCAAAAATATGTCCCGGCGCCCCACCGATGCCGCGCCGTCGTCCGGCAGACCAGCGGTCAGCGGGTCTGGTCAGGACAATCTGGTCTGTACACTGCTTTCGTCATCAATGGCGCGACGAATGCGTCTGTAAAGTCCCCGGCTTGAACGCGAGGAGCGCCGCGTCGACAAGGCCGCCGGCTCGTATCGATAAAATCGTCGGTATACAGTCGGTTTAGTCCGGAGCTGCCGCCGGCAGCGCGCATTTCGCGTCCGCGGCAGTTACATATCGGTAAAGTTTTCGCCAGATTTTCGCCGCAATTCATTCGGTTTTAATGCGAAATTCATGCGCTGTTTATGGGGAATACGAAGCGCCTTCACAAAAAACGTGCGAACACCCATTCGGGCGCGAGGCGTTAAAAGTGAGTGGGTCGAACAATGAATGCGTATGCAATGGAATTCATGCCAGCGTCGCTGGCAAATCCCGTGTTGGCAAATCAGGGAGCCGCAAGTCCGCCATACAATCTGCATAATGACGAAACGGTCAACGCGGCGCCGCAAGCGCTGATCAAGGGAGCCAAGCGCGCCTATGCGACGCGCCGCCTTGACCTGCGCGGGGCGCATCGGCTGGTGCTGCCGGACCGGCCGCCGCAGGCTGGCGACATTGTTCTGTGCGCGGTCGTCGAGATCGGTCAGCATGCGCACCTCGAACTGGTAACGGGACGGCGCGCCAGACTGTTCCCCGGCGATACCATCATCGTCGCCTATGGCGAGCGCTACGCGACGGACCAGTTCCATGCGCGCCTGCCATCAGACTTTTCGATATGCTCGCTGGCGGCGGCCGGGGGCATCGCCGGCGAGGTCGTCGACAAGCATGACAGCATGCGCAAGGCGACCCGCATCAGGCCGCTTGGCCTGCTTGAGGACCGCGACGGGACCGTATTCAACCTCGCTGCCGGCGCTGTTCCCGCCCTTGCCATCGACCCGGCGGCGCGCCGCCCCGGCGTCATCACAGTGCTCGGATCGTCGATGAACGCGGGCAAGACAACGACCGCGGCGAACATCATTCGCAGCCTCGTCCGGCAGAACCTGAAGGTGGCGGCGGTCAAATTGACGGGCACGGGGTCCGGCGGCGACTGCTGGCTGTTCGAAGATTCGGGCGCCGACCCGGTACTCGATTTTACCGATGCGGGCTTTGCCTCGACATACAACGTCCCGGCCGCAGAGATCGAAGCGGCGGGATGGCGGCTTTTGTCGGTGCTCTTCGCGGCGAAGCCGGACTTCATCGTGTGCGAGATCGCCGATGGAATTTTTCAGCAGGAAACGGCAGCGCTATTGCGGTCTGCGTTCCTGAAGGAGGTGACCGACAGCGTCATCTTCGCCGCCGGCGACCCGATCAGCGCGGCGGCCGGGGCCCACCTGCTCGCGTCGCATGGCCTTGCTCCGGCCGCCATTTCCGGCCTTGTGTCCGCCTCGCCGCTTGCAGCCGAAGAGGCGGCAAGGGCTACGGGCTTGCGGGTCCTTACTAATGCCGATTTCGACAGCGGCGAAGCGCTGAGCGCGGCGCTTCTCAGTGTTGCGCGCGTCGCCGGAGGCCGGTCATGAGCCCGGCGGCGGCGGCGTTCACGGGGTTTGATCCGTATACAGGCAAAATGCCGGCGTCAAATCCCGCTATCACGCCAAAGGGGCGCATCTTTTCGGCAACGCGCGGGGCAGAAGGCCTCGACTGCTACGTTTACGTTCCAGAATGGCGCGCCGCGCGCGCCATTCCGATTGTTTGCGTTCACGGCATCTCGCGAAACGCACTTGAGCATGCGGCGAGTTTTCGCGCCTGCGCCGATGCGATGGGCGCGCCGCTCATCGCGCCGCTGTTTCAGCGGCCGGCGTTTCGCGCCTATCAGACGCTGGGTCCCGGGCGCACGCTGTCGGCGCTCATCGCGTTCGAACGCCTCCTGCAGCGTTTGCCGGCACTCATCGGCGCTGATACCGGCCGGCTGAATCTCTTCGGTTTCAGCGGTGGCGCACAGTTTGTGCATCGTTTCGCGATGGCCCGCCCTTCGCGTGTCGGTGCAATCGCAGTCGCCGCCGCCGGCTGGTACACGATGCCCGACCCTTCGCAACGTTACCCCGATGGCTGTGGCGGCATGTACGGGCGCTTCGGCGACCTTGAAACGTTCTTGTCCTTGCCATTGCGAGTCTTCGCTGGCGACCGTGACACCCAACAGGACGGCGCGTTGCGGCGATCGGCGCTGATCGATGCGCGCCAGGGCGCCAATAGGGTGGAGCGCGCGCGCGCCTTCACTTTCGCCATCAATTCTGCGGCGGCGGAACGCGGCATGCCGGCGCCGGCGAGCTTTGAAATCCTGCCGGGGGCGGGCCACTCGTTTGCTGAATGCGTCAACGCGGGTCTTGCCCACCGCGCCTTGTCGTTCTTTCAGTCTGTCGCGGCGGGCGATGGCGCCCACGGCCGCGGAGAGGCGCCATGTTACTGATACGCGCCAACGCCATCGCCCTCGCCGGTGCGGCGGCGGGTTTTCTCGGCGTGTCCGGAACTGCAATCGCTGCCGATGCGGTTGAGTTCAACGAAAAGGGCCTCACCGTCGATCTTGCGGGCGACGATCTTACCCTCAATCTCGGCGGGCGCCTGCATCTCGATGCAGCGCTCTATGATGATGACATAACGCCGTTCACGGACAATGTGCGCGTGCGGCGTGCGCGCGCCGAACTCGGCGGGCGGGTCCTCAAGGATTGGCGCTTTCGCGTCGACTATCAGTTCAACGATATTGGCAAGGGCTTCACGAACGCCTGGATCGCTTATGACGGCATTGACGGCGTAGAATTGCGCGGCGGCAATTTCATTGCGCCGTTCAGCATGGAAGACATGGAAAGCTCGAATACAACGCCCGCGCTGGAGCGGTCGCTGGCGCAAGCGCTGGCGCCGGGTTTCCTGCTCGGCGGCGCAGCGAAAGTCCATAAAAAGCATTGGACGCTGACAGCGGGCTATTTCTTCAATCCCGTCGCGCTTGACCCGACCGTCAACAACGACAGAGGCCGGGGCGTCATCGCCCGCGCAACGCTCGCCCCGCTCAATTCAGCCCGCCAGACGCTGCATTTTGGGGGGTCGGTCGAGCAACGCGCCCTTGACGCCGGCTCCGCGACAAGGGTGCGGACCCTTCCAGAATCCGGCATCGCCGACGCGCGCCTCATCGATACGCGCGCGCTTGCGGATGTCGAAGGGTTTGTGGGCTACGGCGTCGAGGGGGCATACCGCCATAAGAACCTGATGCTGCGCGGCCAGTACGTCGCACGACAGAACAACGCGCCCGCGCTCGGCGATCCGCGCTTCACGGCCGCCTATGCCGAGGCTACATGGATCGTTACCGGCGAGAGCCGTAAATATTCGTCGACGAGCGGCGTCTTTGGCGGCGTCCGGCCGAAATCGAAACTCGGCGCCCTTGAACTTGTCGCCAGGGTCTCCTTTCTCGACCTTGAGGACGCCCTCGTGACGGGCGGGCGGCAGACAGACTATCTTGCGGGCGCCAATTGGCAGATCGCGCGGAACGTCCGCGTTCTCGTCAACTACGTCCATGCAGACGCTTCGCCCAACCGGAATGGCGATAATGAATCGATCGACCTCTACCAGACGCGCGCCCAGATCGCATTCTGAGGGCGCGCCGGCTCCTGCCGCCGGCGGCGAGCGGCCGCCAGCGCGTGCAGCAAACGATATGGGCGAAAACAATCCGTTTCCGGATCTTTTCGCAGGCGGGCGCCGCCGCAGCTTTGCCGTCCTTGTTGCGGCGGGCTTGGGGCAGGGCGGGTTGCTGGCCGGCATGGCGCTCTTGATGAAGTCGGGCCTCGACCGGGCCTTCGCGGGTGCAGATGCCCCCGCTTCGGCTAGCGCCATCTTGCTTTTTGCGGCGCTGTCACTCGGTGCCGCGCTGGCGGGGGGCCTGAAATGGCTGGCCCATGTCGAGGCCGAGCGCTTCGGCCACAGCTACGCCCATGCCCTGCGCATGCGGCTATTGCGCAAAGTTGTTGCCGCGGGCGCGCCGCCGAAGGCGCGGCGGGCCGCCGTGCTGCTCCGGGTGTCGGGCGATGTGACGCCGCTCCGCCTCTGGGTCAGCCGCGGGCTCTCGCAATTGATCGTCGGTGGGCTGACGATTACGCTGGCAATTGCAGGCCTTGCGTTGATCGATTGGGCGATTGCGGCGGCGGTTGGCGTCACCCTCGCGGCCGCATCGATTGCCGCCTTGTCGCTCACCCGGCGTCTCGGCGACAAAACTGCCGAGACGCGGCGGCGGCGCGGCCAGTTTGCCAATGCGGCGGACCGGTCGATCAGCGCGGCTCAGGAGCCGAAAAGCGCGCACAGCTTGCGTGATGAGCGGCGCCGTCTCCGCCGCGTCAGCCGGCGCGTTCGCGATGCGCATCTTGATCGCGCCGCCTACACGGGCGCCCTTCGCGCGATCGCCGAAAGCGGCGGCGCGCTGGCGGGCGTCGCCGCGATGGCGGTCGGCGCCGGCCTGACTGCAGGGGGCTCGCTCAGCCCGGGGTCCGTCATGTCAGCCGTATTTCTGGCGGGCGTTCTTGCGCCGCACGCACAAGCAGTGAGCCGGTCGCTCGAATACTGGACGGCGGCGGTAGTGGCGCGCCGGAAGCAGCGTGAGCTCTTCGACGGGCTCGCCGTTTCCTCAGACGACTGACGAATATGGCCTGTGCACGGAAAAGGGCGGCCATCAAGGCCGCCCTTCATCCATTGTCGATGCGATTGACGGTTCGACTTACGCTTTCTGCTTCAGGTCGAAGCGGTCATTGTTCATGACCTTCGTCCACGCTGCAATGAAGTCCCGGGCGAAGTCGTCGCCGGCGCCCGCATAGGCATAGCTTTCGGCGAACGAGCGCAATTCCGCATTGGAGCCGAAGACGAGGTCGGCTTCTGTTGCGGTCCATTTGATCGCGCCGGTCTGGCGGTCGCGGCCCTCGAAGACATACTCCTCGCCCTCTTTCGGGGCCCATTTCGTCGACATGTCGAGCAGGTTGACGAAGAAGTCATTGCTTAGCGCTCCGGCGCGCGCGGTGAAGACGCCGTGCGCCGCGCCGCCGGCGTTCGCGCCAATTGCACGAAAGCCCCCGACGAGCGCGGTCATCTCCCCGACGGTGAGGCCGAGCATGTCCGCTTTCTCGACCAGCGCGGCAGCAGGCGAGCGGCCCGCTTCGGCGGTGTAGTAATTGCGGAAGCCGTCGGCCGCGGGTTCAAGGACCGCAAAGCTTTCCGTGTCCGTCATGTCCTGCGTCGCGTCGGTTCGGCCCGGCGTAAAGGGAACACTGACGGGCTGGCCGCCGTCGCGCGCGGCTTTCTCGATTGCCGCGGCGCCGCCGAGAACGATCATATCGGCGAGCGAGATTTGCTTGCCGCCTTTTGCTTGCGCGTTAAAGGCTGTGCGCAATTCACCGAGCTTCCCCGTCACCTTCGCAAGCTCGGCAGGACTGTTCGCCGCCCAGTCCTTCTGGGGGCTGAGAACGACGCGCGCGCCGTTCGCGCCGCCGCGCATGTCAGTGTCGCGATAGCTGGACGCTGCCGCCCACGCGGTGCGCACCAGTTCGGGTACGGACAATCCGGACGCGAGAATCTGGCCTTTGAGTGCCGTAATGTCCGCTGGCGTGACAAGGGGATGCGTCACGGCGGGAACAGGGTCCTGCCAGATCAGCGGCTCGGCCGGCGCTTCCGCGCCGACATAGCGGGCGCGGGGCCCCATGTCGCGGTGCGTCAGCTTGAACCAGGCTTTCGCGAATGCGAGCCGGAATTCTTCCGGATTTTCGCGGAAACGCTGGGCAATCGCCGCATAGGCGGGATCAAACTTCAGCGACAAATCGGTTGTGAACATGATCGGCGCGTGTGTTTTCGACGCGTCATGCGCGTCCGGCACCGTGCCGTCGGCCGCGCCGTCTTTGGGAACCCACTGGATTGCGCCCGCCGGGCTTTTCGTCTGCACCCATTCGAAAGTGAACAGATTGTCGAGGTATTGCGACGACCACGCGATCGGCGTTGACGTCCACGCGCCCTCTAAGCCCGAAGTGATCGTATCGGCGCCGCTGCCCGTGCCACATTTGTTGTTCCAGCCGATGCCTTGCGTTTCGATCGCTTCCGACGAGGGATCAACGCCGACGCACTCGGCTGGCTTCTTCGCGCCGTGCGCCTTGCCAAATGTGTGGCCGCCGGCGATCAGCGCGACGGTTTCTTCATCGCCCATCGCCATGCGCCCGAACGTCTCGCGAATATCTCGCGCTGCCGCGATCGGATCGGGATTGCCGTTCGGCCCTTCCGGGTTGACATAGATCAGGCCCATCTGCACGGCCGCCAGCGGCTTTTGCAGCGTGCGATCGCCGCTATAGCGCTTGTCGTCGAGCATTTTTGTTTCCGGGCCCCAATAGACAAGCTCGGCTTCCGCGTCATCCTCGCGCCCGCCGGCAAATCCATAGGTCTGAAAGCCCATCGATTCGAGCGACACATTGCCAGCGAGCACCATCAGGTCCGACCACGACAGGCTGTCGCCGTACTTTGCCTTCACCGGCCACAAAAGCCGCCGCGCCTTGTCGAGGTTGGCGTTGTCGGGCCACGAGTTCAGCGGCTCGAACCGCTGCTGTCCGCCGCCCGCGCCGCCGCGCCCGTCAATCGTGCGATAGGTGCCGGCGCTGTGCCACGCCATGCGGATCATAAATGGTCCGTAATGCCCATAATCGGCCGGCCACCAGTCTTGTGATGTTGTCAGTACGCTGGAGATATCTTTTTTGACGCCGGCAAGGTCGAGTTTCGAAAATGCCGCCGCATAGTTGAACGATGCCGAGGGCGCTTCGTTCTGGCGCAAAGGCGACAGGTCGAGCTGCGCCGGCCACCAGAACGAATTGGGCGTCGGCGCGCCGGGAGCGCCTGCCGGCGACGCGGCGTTCGCCGCCTCGGCTTGCGCCGGAGCGTCCGCAGCGGGCGCTTGCGCCTTCGGCTGCTCAACGCGCGGCGAACAGGCGGCAATCGCCAGCACAGCGGCCGCGCCAAGCAAAGCGGGTTTCAGGTTTTTAATCATAGGATTTCCTCCGTTAAACGGTTTTCCACAGTGCCTCGAATGGGGAACCGAAGGGGGGCTCTCCGCGGCCGAAATCGCCGGACGAAGCCTTTCACGCCAGAGCCGCCCTTCGCTCCCGGAAGTCACACAGCGAATCGTTAGGCGCGCTTGCGCTATAAGTAAAACCGATTGTTTCTATATGTTCAATCGAGCGAGACGATGAAATCTGCAAATTCAAGCTGCCAAAACGGCGGCGTCTCAGCCGCCGCTTTCGCACTACGGGGCTTGGCCATCACCGCAATCTTGCCGCGATCCCCTTCAGCGTTTCGGCGAGCGCCGCCCCGCGCTTTTTCGTTGCCGCGTCGCCGTACAGCGCGCCGATTGGCGCTGCGAGGTCTTGGAGTTGCTTGGCGAGCGCTGCGTCTTTCGCGTTAGCGCCAAGGCGCGCTGCGGCGTCGTCGAGCGCTTTCATCATGTCGGCGGCCGATGTGAGCGCGCCGCTGCGCGTCAGCTGGTCGATATAGGCGCGCGCGATCACGGGATCTGCCGGCCAGCTTGCGGGGAATTGCTGTTGTGCGTTGACGGTTTCACCGAGGTCCGCGAGTTTTGCGGCGGCGATCTCATTCGCGGTGAGGTGATCGCTTGGGCTCAGTTCAAAGGCGTCAAGGCCGCGCGCAATTTCAGTGCCGTAGATGCGCCCGTCATACCAATAGGCCGACCAGTAACCGCCGACGATCAGGTGTTTCTTGTCGATCGGGCCCCGGTCGAAAAAGGCGATCTCGACGGGCTTGGCGCTGTCGGTGAAGTCGATCACTGAAATGCCGCCCTGATACCACGCCTGCACGAAGATATCGCGGCCCGGCACCGGCACGACAGAGCCGTTGTGCGCGACGCAGTTTTCCTCGTCCGTCTGCGGCGCCGGCAGCTTGTAGAGACTGCGCTGCACCAGCTTGCCATCGACGATGTCGTAGATCGCGTTGGCGCCCCAATTGACGGGGTCGGACGCGCGGCAGCGCGGACGGCCGCCGCCGCCCCATTCGTCTGTGAACAGAACTTTCGTGCCGTCATTATTGAACGTCGCGGAGTGCCAATAGGCAAACCCCTTGTCGCTCACGTCGTCGATGCGTCTTGGCTTGCGCGGGTTTGTAATGTCGAAGATGACGCCGTTGCCGGAACAGGCGCCCGCCGCGATTTTCTTCGCGGGAAAAACCGTGATGTCGTGGCACTGGTCGGTGCGGCTTGTCTTTTGCGTCTCGACGCCGTTCTCGTCGCCGTGATCGCCGCCTTGCCATAGTCCGGCGAGGCGCCCTGACGCCGGATCTGCGAAGACCGCCGGGCTGTCGATGATGCGCGCCTTCGACGGGTCGGCGACCGGTATTTCGATCACGTCTATGCGGAACAGCGCAGTGCGCTCGTCGCCCGGAATGTCGCCGACGCACCCCGAAAGCTCGTCCTTGTCACGCACCCGCGCCGTGCCGGAATTGTAGACAATGATTTTGCCGTCGCGGCCGGGGCCGGAGACGACAGAGTGCGTGTGCGATCCCCGGCAGGTTTGCACTTGGCCCACCTGACGCGGCGCCTTGAGGTCGCTGATGTCGAAAATCCGGATGCCGCGGAAGCGCTCAGGGCTGACATCGCCGGAAACGCCCTGAAGCCCGCAATCGACGCGGCCGCGCGTTTGCTCGACCGACATGATCAGCAGGTCGCCGACGATCGAGACGTCCCCTTGGCCGCCAGGACACACGACAGAGCTGAGCAAGGCAGGCGCGCTATCTTTTGGCAGCTTGTAAATATTGAAGCCGTGATAGCTCCCGGCAATGAGCGTATCGCCGGAAAAGGCAATATCGGTGTTTGAAAAGTCGAGCAGCGGCGAGCGCTCGCTCCATTTGGTCTTGTCGTCTTCCTCCTCTTCGACGCTGGCGCGGTTCTTCTTTGCCGGCTTGCGGCGCTTTTTTCCGTCGTCCTTTTCAGGCCTCAATAACGGCAAACCGGCGGGGTTGGCGGGATCGAAAAAGCCGGCAGGTTGGGGCAGCGACGCGATGAGCGTCATTCCGCTTGCCGCCGCGCCCGCGTCTTTAAATCCAGGCTTCAACCCGACGCGCGGGTCGGGCGACAGCCCGGCGAGCAGCGCATTCATTTTTTTGATTTCAGCGGTCTGATCCGACTTCACGTCGTTGACGAACTCAAACAGCACCGGGTCGTAAGCGGCGCCCGGCTGTTCGAAGAGTTTATCGACCATTTTCAAGGCGCCGTCGTGGTGCTTCGTCATCAGGGTCAGGAACTCGCGATCGAAGTCTGCGCCCTTCACAGCCGCAAGCGCCTTCATCTGGTCCGGCGTCGCCATGCCGATCATGCCGTGGCCGCTATGCGATGTGTGGTCGTGTCCGGACGCTGCGGCCTTTTCCGGTTCGCCGCGCGCGACAAGCCAGTCGCGCATGAACTTCATTTCGTCGTCTTGCGACGCGCTGATACGGCCCGCCACCTCGACGATTTCCTTGCGGTTGGTGCGGTCCTTCACCAGCGCCGACATTTCGACCGCCTGCGCATGGTGGACGATCATGTCCTGCATGAAGCGAACGTCGTCCGGCGAATAGCGCGTATCGGCAATCTTGACCGCTTCTTCAGCGCTCAGCGCGCGGGGCGCGGCGCCCGGCGCCCCGGGCAGAACTATCGGCGCGTCTTGCGCGGCGGCAGCGGACACGATGGCGAACGAGCCAGCGCAAATCAGCGCGCGCGCCCGCAAGCGTGAAGTCCAAATTCCAGCCATGGATGCAGAACCCCTTTTAATTTTCGTATCGAATCCTGGATCGCCAGCGTGTCGCATTTGACGGGGATTGCCAATGACGTAACCCCAAATTGTCACTTGGGCCGATCGGAATTGGAGGGGCGGCCGCTTCGTGATACCCTCAGTCTCATGGTGCCATTGGACCGAATTATCTCTGAGCCGGAGAAATTCGGCGGCCGGCCCTGTATCAGGGGGTTGCGCATCCGCGTGGTCGATGTGCTGGATCTTCTCGCCGCGGGATTGAGCCATGCGGAAATCTTGCCGAGCTTCCTGACCTTGAACCTGACGACATCAGGGCCGCGCTCGCCTTTGCGGCGCGGCGACTGGATCATCCCGTCATCGCGGCATGACGGGCGCGCCCATATAGCTGGACAACCATCTGTCGCCAGCCTTAGCGGCCTGGATTCGGGCGACCATTAATCGCGATAGCATTCAGGTGCGGGATATTGGCTTGGCGCGTGCAGCCGACCGCGAGATATTCACGGCGGCTCGCGCCGCGAACGCCGTGCTGATGACGAGGGATTCCGATTTCGCTGACCTCGCGCTCCGCCCGCCGTCATATTTCTAACCTGTGGCAACACCAGTGAGCGGCACTTGCGCACGCTTTTGACGGACCGGCTGCCAGTCGCGTTGGCATTAATCGATGGCGGCGAAGTGCTTGTCGAGATCGGCGGCCGCTGAAGCAATGTGCCAAAAAAAGGGCGGCCCATTGGCCGCCCTTTTCACGCTTACTATAGGGCCGGATAAGGCCGGACGTTAGAAATCCATTCCGCCCATGCCGCCCATGCCGCCGCCCATGCCGCCGCCGCCATGGCTGTGGCCGGCTTCTTTCTTGGGGGCTTCGGCAATCATCGCTTCCGTCGTGATCAGAAGGCCGGCGACGGAGGCTGCGTCCTGCAGCGCGGTGCGGACGACTTTTGCCGGATCGACGATGCCGGCCTTGATCATGTCGACATATTCGTCAGTCTGCGCATTGAACCCGAACTTGGTGTCTTTCTGTTCGAGCAGCTTGCCGACGACGATCGAGCCTTCGCCGCCCGCATTGCGGACGATCTGGCGGATCGGCGCTTCAAGCGCCTTGCGGATGATGTTGATGCCCGCGTCCTGGTCGGGGTTTGCGCCCTTGAGGCCGCTGAGCACGCGCGTTGCGTAGAGAAGCGCGACGCCGCCGCCGGCGACGATGCCTTCTTCAACGGCTGCGCGTGTCGCGTTCAGCGCGTCATCGACGCGGTCTTTACGCTCTTTCACTTCGATCTCGGTCGCGCCGCCAACTTTGATCACCGCAACGCCGCCCGCGAGTTTGGCGAGACGCTCTTGCAGTTTTTCGCGGTCATAGTCGGACGAGGTGTCTTCGATCTGCTTCCGGATCTGGCCGGTGCGCGCTTCGATATCTTTCTTTTTGCCCTGGCCGTCGATGATCGTCGTGTCGTCCTTGTCGATCGACACTTTCTTGGCTTTGCCGAGCATGTCGAGCGTGACGTTCTCAAGCTTGATGCCGAGGTCTTCGGAAATGACCTGGCCGCCCGTCAGAACGGCAATGTCTTCCAGCATCGCCTTGCGGCGATCGCCGAAGCCCGGCGCCTTGACGGCCGCGACCTTGAGGCCGCCGCGCAGCTTGTTGACGACGAGGGTCGCCAGCGCTTCGCCTTCAACATCTTCCGAGACGATCAGCAGCGGCTTGCCCGACTGAACGATCGCTTCGAGCAGCGGCAGCATCGCTTGCAGGCCGGACAGCTTCTTTTCGTGCAGGAGGACATAAGGGTCGTCGAGTTCGACGATCATCTTTTCCGCATTGGTGATGAAGTAGGGCGACAGATACCCGCGGTCGAACTGCATGCCTTCGACGACGTCGAGTTCGGTCTCGGCGGTCTTGGCTTCTTCGACAGTGATAACGCCTTCATTGCCGACTTTCGCCATCGCCTTGGCGATCATGTCGCCGATTTCTTTTTCGCCATTGGCGGCGATCGAGCCGACTTGCGCGATTTCGTCCGACTTCGAGATCTTGATCGAAGTCTTTTTGATTTCCTCGACGACCTTGATGACGGCCATTTCGACGCCGCGCTTCAGGTCCATCGGGTTCATACCGGCCGCGACGGCCTTGGCGCCCTCGCGGACGATTGCTTGCGCAAGGACGGTCGCGGTCGTCGTGCCGTCGCCGGCTTCGTCATTGGTTTTCGAGGCGACTTCACGCACCATCTGCGCGCCCATATTCTCGAACTTGTCTTCAAGCTCGATTTCCTTCGCGACGGTCACACCGTCCTTCGTCGAGCGCGGAGCGCCGAACGACTTTTCGATCACGACGTTGCGGCCCTTCGGGCCGAGCGTCACCTTCACCGCATTGGCGAGGATGTCGACGCCGCGCAGCATTTTCTCGCGCGCTTCAACGTCGAATTTGACTTCTTTTGCAGCCATGGTTTTTCTTCTCCTGAATTCTGTGGACGGACAATTCTCTATACGGGTGGTGGCGGGTCTTAGGCGACGACGCCGAGGATGTCGGATTCCTTCATGATGAGGAGGTCCTCACCGTCGATCTTGACTTCCGAGCCCGACCATTTGCCGAACAGGATTTTGTCGCCCTTTTTCACGTCGAGCGCGACGATGACGCCGTCTTCTCCGCGCGCGCCGGGCCCGACGGCGATGACTTCGCCTTGCTGGGGCTTTTCCTTGGCGGTGTCGGGGATGATGATCGAGCCGACTTTGGAATCTTCTTCGATGCGGCGCACGACAACGCGGTCATGCAGCGGTCTGAATTTCATGAGGTTCTCCCTTTTCTGGCGAACTGATAAGATAAACAATGAGTTAGATTGCAGGCACGACCGAATCGCACCTTTGGCACTCACCGTTGGCGAGTGCTAGCAAGGAGATAGGCGCCGCATGCTTATTCGTCAAGCGCCAAGAGCCTTGAAAACGACAACCAAGGGCACCGCGGCGGCGACTTATGGCGCGCTCGATCCGTCGCCATCGTGATCCGCCGCCGCATTTGGCCTCGAGCCAGTGCAACTTTTGCCGCACTTACGCGTTTTTAATGGGCTGAGGGGGGCGATATCGCCCAAAACGCGTCAAAACGCGGATGCCATTAACGAGGGGGCCATGTTCGTCCTGCACAGGAAACGGACGGAATTGCCCAAACCATGGAGAGACTGACGATGCGTAAAGCAATCCTTCTAGGCTCGATCGCCATCCTGGCGGCGGCCTGCACCACCAATCCCTATACCGGCGAGCGGCGCGCCGGGCGCGTCGCGACGTCGGGCACCGGCGGCGCTGTTGCTGGCGCAGCGGCTGGCGCGATCATCGGCTCGGTCACGGGCAGCGCTGGCAAAGGCGCCATCATCGGCGCAGTCGCCGGCGCGGCGATCGGCGGCGGCATTGGCATCTATCAGGACCAGCAACAAGCCAAGCTGCGCGAGCGGCTCTTGAATGCCGGCGTTCAGGTCGAGCGCGAAGGCGACAATATCCGCCTGATCATGCCGTCCGACATCACGTTCCAGACGGCGCAGTCGGACATCCAGCCCGGCTTCTACGACACCCTGAATTCGGTCGCTGTCGTGCTCAATGAATTCAAGAAAACGTCGATTACGGTCGCTGGCCATGCCGACGCGCGCGGCTCGGACAGCTACAATCTCGATCTCTCACAGCGCCGTGCGCTTTCCGTGTCGAGCTATTTAAGCTCGCAAGGCGTGAACGCCGGGCGCCTGAACGCCATCGGCTATGGCGAAACGCGCCCGATCGGCGACAATTCAACCGCAGGGGGCCAGTCCGCGAACCGCCGTGTTGAAATCCTGATCGATCCGGTCGAGAGCCAGTTCCAGAGCTGATTGTCTCCTTGCGGACGATGGAAGCACGCGCCCGGCCAGCAATGGCCGGGCGCCTTTCGTTCATGCCTCGTTAACGTCCGTACGCGGCGCAAAGTGGGCAGCGGTTAAGGCTGTTGAAACGGCTCTCGGGGTATTGTCTCGCCGAGCGTTGCGGCGAACAAGGGTTGCGGCGCGCCCCTAGGCTGGACCCTGGCGATGAACACGAGACAACGCGCGTCACGATACGGCTTTTCCGTGCATTTCATTGCGGGCGCAACCAGCGTGGTGCTGCTCGCCGCCTCCCTTATCCAGGGCGTGCCGCCCCTGATCGAACACGCTCTTGGCCCGTCCCTTCTGGTCGTCCTCATTCTGCACACGCGCATGGGCTTTGCACTGTCGCGCCTGCAAACGGAAGTCGACATGATCCGGCGTCTCACCGAACGCGCGGCGCCCGAGGCGCCAGGCAGCGCCAACCCGGAAAAATCGTTGATCGTCGCCAGAATCGTCGCGGGGGCCGAAGCGATCGGGGACGAAGACCGCGCTATTCTCAACCGCGTGCGCGACGCCATCGAAGAGCGCCGCATCGATCTGTATCTGCAGCCGATCGTCAGCCTGCCGCAACGAAAGCCCCGCTATTACGAGGCGTTCTCGCGCCTGCGCGAAGCGGACGGGCGCGTTCTGAAGCCGGCCGACTATCTTGAAGCCGCCGAGCGCGCCAACCGCATCGGCGTCATCGACAACATGATCTTGATGCGCTGCATTCAGGCGCTGCGCGCCGAGTTGCGGCGAACGCCGCGCCTTGCCGTCTTCTGCAACATGTCGCCGGCGACAATTTACGATTCCGACTTTTTTAATCAGCTTACAGATTATCTCGAAACCAACGCCGACCTTGCCTCGAACCTCATCTTCGAGTTTACCTATCCGGCGATCCAGACGATGCATCCGCGCGTCCTCGACAATCTGAACGCGATCGCGGCGCGCGGCTTTGTCTTTTCGATCGATCATGTCCATTCGATCGACCTCGACTGGGAAAGCTTGCGCGCGCGCAATTTCGGCTTCGCCAAGGCGCCCGCAAGCCTCCTTCTTGCGGCGAGCCGCGGCGATGAGGCGTCAGCCGCCCGCCTCAGAAGTTTCAGAAAGCGCTTGTCCGAGGTTGGCATCGATCTCATCGCCGAAAAGATCGAGTTTGAAAACCATATGCCGGAAATCCTCAGCCTCGGCCTCGATTATGGTCAGGGCAATCTGTTCGGGCCCGCGCGCCGCGCGGAGTTTTATCTCGGCGATCTTGCGCCAAACCCCGATCAGGCGGCCGCCTGAGCAGTGAATTGAACGGGCCATTTTCTCAAGGCGCAAGCTTGACCGCATCCTTACTGACGCCATAGGGCTGTCGCCATGACGCCCGCTCGCTTTATTACCGGATTATCCGAGATCGCTGGTCGCTATGACGCCGTGCTCTGCGACGCGTGGGGGGTCATCCATGACGGCGTGCGCCTGTTCCCGGGCGTCGCGGACGCATTGATCGAGTTTCGCCGGGCGCGCGGGCCCGTCATTATACTGACCAACGCGCCGCGCCCGAATTCGATCATCCCCGGGCAGCTCGACCGGCTCGGCTTGCCGCGCGAGGCTTATGACGCCGTCGTCACGTCGGGCGACGCGACGCGAACAGCGATTGCAGCAATGCACCCAATGGCTGCGTTCAAGCTTGGCCCGACGAAGGACGAGGGGCTTTATGAAGGCCTCGACATCGCATTTGCGCCCCTTGACGCTGCGGGGTTTATCATCTGCACGGGCCTCTTTGACGACGAACGCGAAACGCCCGACGATTACCGCGATTTGCTGGCGCGCGCCGCGGCGCGCCGCTTGCCGATGATCTGCGCCAATCCCGACATTGTCGTGCGCTGGGGCGGGCGGCTGATCTATTGCGCCGGCGCGCTGGCCAAGGTTTACGAAGACCTCGGCGCGACAGTCATTTATGGCGGCAAGCCGCACGCGCCGATTTACGCGCTCGCAATGGCAACGATTGAGCGCATTGCGGGGCGCGCCGTTCCGGCCAACCGCACGCTCGCAGTTGGCGACGGCGTCCCGACCGATATTGCCGGCGCCAATCGCCAGCGCATCGACGCGTTGTTTATTGCCGGCGAGGGCGGCGTGCATGAAGGCAACGCCGACGCGCGGGCAATCGCTGCCGCACTTGCCGGTGCCGGCGTTCATGCGGCCTATGCCGCCAAAGCGCTGGTCTGGAAATGACAGCGCCCTATGTCGCGGCAATCGGTAATTTTGACGGCGTCCATCGCGGTCACACGTTCCTCCTGGAGCGGACGATCGCGTTCGCCGCGAGCCTCGGGGCGCGGCCTGCGGCGGTTGTGTTCGATCCGCATCCGCGCCGCTATTTCCGGCCCGATGATCCGCCGTTCCTGATCACAGCGCCGGAAATGCGCAACGCGCTCATTGTTCAGGCGGGCGCCGCCGCCGTGTTGCCGCTCGCGTTCGACCGGGGGCTTGCGAGCCTGTCGCCGGAAGCCTTTGTCAGGGACGTGCTGAAGGGGCATCTTGGCCTTGCCGGGGTCGTCACCGGAGCCGATTTCCGCTTCGGGGCCGGGCGCGCGGGCAATGCGGCGGGGCTCGCCGCGCTTTGCGAGGCGCACGGGCTGAGGCCGCTGATTGTCGAGCCGCTTGCCGATCAACAGCATACGGAGAAAATCGGTTCAACCGCGATCCGGGAAGCGCTGCTCACCGGCGCGGTTGATCGCGCGAGCCTGATGCTGGGGCGGCCGTGGCGCGTCGAGGGCGTTGTCGAACAGGGGCGCCAGATCGGGCGCACGCTCGGCTTTGCGACCGCGAACCTGACGCTTGGCGACCTGATCGAGCCGCGCCGCGCTGTCTATGCCGTGCGCGCAATTGTCGACGGCGCCGTCATCGACGGCGTCGCCAATTTCGGCCGCAAGCCGACGGTCGGCGCCGCCTCGCCTCTACTGGAGGTTCACCTGTTCGATTTTTCAGGCGATCTCTATGGCCGCGTCATCGGCGTCGATTTCATCGCGTTCCTGCGCGACGAGCGCAAGTTCGACGGGCTGGACGCGCTGAAGGCGCAAATCGCGGCCGATTGCCATGCGGCAAAGGCAAAGCTGCGGGCCTAGACCTTGTTGGAGGTCGCGCCGTTTTAGCGGAAAACCGGCAGCCACTTTTCCGCATGGCGCGTCCGGACTGACGCCTCGTCAAAACGCCCGGCCGGCGGCGCGCAAGGCGTCCTCATGCGCGGCCCTGGCCGCGCGCGCGGCGTCAATTGCCGTCACCATCGCCGGCAGATCCTGATCGAGGCGCGCGATCTCGCGCTGGCGGTAGGCCGCTTCGAGGCGCGCGCTTTCGCGGTCCTCATTGCCGATTGTCGACGAGTTGCCCCGCTTGTCGGCGGCTTTCAACAAAAACCGGTGCTGGTCGAGGGCGTCGGCGGCCTCGCGATAGTCGCGCATCGCCTTCTCCTCGGCGAGGACAAGCGCGCGCAAGCCTTCGCCGGCTTTAAAGCCGGCCAGAAACGCGGTCTCCCGCGCTGAGGGGCAGACGCCGAAATATTCGGTCCCGGTCCGTCCGGCGTCAAAGCCGCCGGTGTCCGTGCAATAGGTGGCAAGACCTTGAGCGCGCGCTGCGTCATAAGCGGCGCGATCAACCGCATAACCCTGTGACGCGCAGGCCTTCAGCCGCGCTTCGGACGCTTTCGGGCGAGCCCCGCTGCGGCCGTCGGCAAACCCAAGCGACGCCCAGTCGGCAGCCGCGCAGTCGGAACCGCTCATGCCGCCGGCGCACGCCGTCGTCAGCGCTGCCAATGCAGCCATCGCAGCCAATTGGGGAAGCCTCTTCATGGCGCGCCCTCCAATGGCGATAATCGCCTGGTTCACATCCCCGTGGCAAGACGCCGGAGACGCGCCTGCCGCCGCAAATCCGCCCCAATGGAGCGCCCTTTTACGGTGCGAGCGCCCTTGATGCGCCTATTGCGATGGAGTGTTCTGCGATGACCGACCGTATCTTTTCGCCGGTGAAGTTTGGCCGCGCTGCGTTGATGGTTGGCGCCGCGCTTTCCTTGCTGTCCGTCGCGACACCCGCCTTCGCAGGCGGCGGGAACGGGCACGGGAACGGCCGGCATTTTGATCGCGGCTTTCACGGCGGCGGCTACTATGGCCGGGGCTATTCAAACCGGAATTATTATCGCGGAGGATACTATGATGGCGGCTATTCCAGTCGCGGGCGGTATCACCGCGGCGGCGGCCTTTCTGGCGGCGAAGCGGCGCTGATCGCGGTCGGCGTCATCGGCGGGGCGATCCTGATCGACCGGGCGCTTGATGACCGGCGATACGATGACCGCAGATATGACAATCGGCGCTATGACGGCCGCCGTTACGAAGACCGTCGTTACGAAGACCGGCGCACGGATGATCGCCGCACCGGCGGTTACGACGACGGCTATTATTACCAGCGCGACACGCGCGCCTATGAGAACGATTACCAGACGGCGCGCGGCGCAGACTTGGCGCCGGAAACGCTGGTTGACGATCGCGCCGATGGCCTGTTGGGGGCCGGACCGCCAAATCGCACGCCAGACCGCCTCGCCGTCAATGCCGCCTTCCGCGAATGCGTCGCCGAAACGCGCGGCGCGGCCGGGGCTGGCGGGCTTCAGGTCGCGATGCCCGGGGTTCCGACGCAAGTCGAAACGCTGGCCGACGGGTCGGTGCGCATGACCGCGCAATTCCGCGCGACCAACGGCCGGGGCGAGGACTATGCCCGCCGCTTTGTCTGCGAAGCGGACGATCAGGGCGTCCGGTTCCTGCAGATCGATTAGGTCACCCCGCATGGTCATCCACGGGCTCGTCCCGTGGATCTCGGGCATCAGGCGCCGGCGCCCTGCGGCTTGAGATCCACGGGACGAGCCCGTGGAAGACGATTGGAGCTGCTGCAGCGCGTCAACCGCTTGACGCGGGGGCAGGGCGCGGGCTTCTCCTCCCTCGCGTCAAATTCGTTTCAGGAAAGATTGCCCGATGCCAGATGCATCGACCGACAGCGTTGCCAACCCCTCCCGCGACTACAAGGATACGCTCTTCCTGCCTGAGACCGCGTTCCCGATGCGGGCGGGCTTGCCCAAGACCGAGCCCGAATGGCTGGCGCGGTGGGAAGCGATGGACCTTTACGGCCTGTTGCGCGCAAGCGCGGCGGGCCGGACCAAATATGTCCTCCATGACGGGCCCCCTTACGCCAACGGCCACCTGCACATGGGGCACGCGTTCAACAAGATTTTGAAAGACCTCGTCGTGCGCTCGCGCCAGGCAATGGGGTTCGATTCGAATTACGTGCCCGGCTGGGACTGCCATGGCCTGCCGATTGAATGGAAGGTCGAGGAAGAATTCCGCGCCAACAACCGCAAAAAGCGCGACGTGCCGATGGCGGAATTCCGCGCCGCCTGCCGCACCTATGCCGAGCGCTGGGTGGCCACGCAGCGCGAGGAATTCAAGCGCTACGGCGTTGTTGGCGACTGGAACGATCCGTATACGACCATGAAGTTCGACGCGGAAGCGGCAATCGTTTCGGAGTTCCTGAAATTCGTCGACAAAGGCCTCGTCTATCGCGGCTCAAAGCCGGTGATGTGGTCGCCGGTTGAACAGACGGCGCTCGCGGAAGCCGAGATCGAATATCACGATCATCAGTCCACGACGATTTGGGTGAAGTTTCCGGTTGTGCAGGCGACTGAAAACGTGACGGATCGAGTCGAACTGTCAGTCACTGGAGCCCGAGTAGTAATCTGGACGACAACCCCGTGGACGATTCCCGGCAACCGCGCGATCTGTTTCGGGCCGAGAATTTCTTACGGTCTCTATGAAGTGACTGCGATGGAAACGGTCGTCGATCCGAAGACCGGCGCCGCACTGACGCCGTGGACAAAGATTGGCGAGCGTCTGATCGTCGCCGACAAACTTTGGGAGAGCGTCAAGGCGGCGGCAAAGATTGCTGAGGCAACACGTCACCGCGACGTTGATCCTAGCGGCTTGGTCTGCTCGCACCCGCTCAAAGGATTTCACGGTGGCTATGACTTCGACGTCCCGCTCCTATCTGGCGACCACGTCACCGACGACGATGGCACGGGCTTTGTTCATACCGCGCCCGGGCATGGCCAGGAGGATTACATCGCTTGGCTAAATCACGGTTACGGACACGCCGATATTCCGCATACGGTCGATGCGTTCGGCGCATTCACTGATGATGCTCCAGGTTTTGGGCCCTCCCATCGGGAAAAGCCCGTTCAAATCCTTGTCCTTGAAGGCAAAAAAGCGGGCGAGGATGGCGACGCCAATGGCGCCGTCATCGCGGCGCTGATCGAGCGCAACGCCCTCCTCGCGCGCGGGCGCCTCAAGCACTCCTATCCGCACAGCTGGCGCTCGAAGGCGCCCGTTATTTTCCGTAACACGCCGCAATGGTTCATCGGCCTCGACCGGAAAAAGCCGGATGGCCGCACTTTGCGCGAAGACGCACTCGCCGCGATCGACGCGACCGCCTTCACGCCGCCCGCCGGCAAGAACCGCCTGCGCGCGATGATCGAGGGGCGGCCCGACTGGCTCGTCTCGCGCCAGCGCGCGTGGGGCGTGCCGATTGCGATCTTCGTCAACGCCAAGACCGGCGAAATCCTCAACGACCCTGAGGTGAACAAGCGCATTGTCGACGCCGTGCGCGCGCGCGGCGCCGATGCGTGGTTCGATACGCCCGCCCAAGTATTCCTCGGTTCGGCAGGCTCTGACAATGAATACGAAAAGATCGAGGATATTCTCGACGTGTGGTTCGACTCAGGCTCGACACATTCCTTCGTGCTCGAAGCGCGGCCCGATCTCAAATGGCCGGCGGATCTTTATCTTGAAGGCTCCGACCAGCATCGCGGCTGGTTTCATTCGTCCTTGCTGGAAAGCTGCGGCACGCGCGGGCGCGCGCCCTATGACGGCGTCTTGACGCACGGCTTCGTGCTCGACGAGCAGGGCCGCAAGATGTCGAAATCGGTCGGCAATGTCATCGATCCCGCCGACATCATGAAGGATTACGGCGCCGATATCTTGCGCATCTGGGTCGCCTCGTCCGACTATTCGGACGATCTCCGGATCGGCAAGGAGATCATCGGCTCGGCGGTCGATGCGTATCGCAAGATGCGCAACACGATCCGCTATCTCCTCGGCGCAATTGAGGGCATGACGCCGGCCGAGCGTCTGCCTGCGGACAAAATGCCCGAGCTTGAACGGTACATGCTCCACGGCATTGCCGAGATCGATGAGGCGGTCCGCAAAGGCTATGACGCGTTCGACTTCAAGGGCGTCTGGCGTGCGGTCTTTGATTTTGCAACGCTCGACCTTTCCGCCTTCTATCTCGATATCCGCAAAGACAGTCTTTATTGCGATCATCCGTCAGCGGATCGCCGCCGCGCCGCGCGCACCATGATGGAAATCGTTTTCGACCGCTTGACCGTCTGGCTGTCGCCAATCCTCGTTTTCACGGCCGAGGAAGCCTGGGCGAGCCGGCATGGAACGCCGATCGGCGGCGGCGGCTTTGCTTCCGTGCATTTGCGCACCTTGCCGGAGGCGCCGCCTGAATGGCGCAATGACGCGCTCGCGGCGACATGGGAAAAGCTGCGCACCGTCCGGCGCGCGGCAACCGGCGCCCTTGAGGTGGAGCGGCGCGACAAGCGCATTGGCGCGAGCCTTGAGGCTGAACTGACGCTTTATCTCAATGACGACGCGCTGGTCGCGGCGGTCAAGGGCCGCGACCTCGCGGAATTGTTCATCACCTCAGATGTTACGGTCGAGCAGGGGGAAGGGCCAGCCGGCGCTTTTCGCCTCGACGATGCGCCGGGCGTCGCGGTCGAAGCGCGCGTCAGCGCGCATGCGAAATGCCAGCGCTGCTGGCGGTACACGGACGATGTCGGCGCGGCAACGGCGCACCCGCACGCGTGCGCGCGCTGTGCGGATGCGGTGGATGCGTTGGGGTTGGTGGCGTGAGGAGCAAGCGAGCATTTGAACCCTCTCCCGCTTGCGGGAGAGGGCAGGGAGAGGGGGCGTCAACTTGGGCCACGTTCTCGTTTGAGAGACTTCCCCTCACCCCCGGCCCCTCTCCCGCAAGCGGGAGAGGGGAGCAGGCGGCGCGCCCATGATTCATATCCCCACAAAAATCCAAATCGCCAACTGGCTCGCTGCAGCCAAAGCAAACGCCTATTTCCGCTGGGGCATGCTTGCGGCGCTGCTCGTCGCCATCACCGATCAGGCCTCGAAATACTGGGTCGTTCGTGTCATCGACTTGCCGGTGCGCCGGAAGATTGAGCTCTCGGGCATTTTCGATCTCACCTATGTCGAGAACCGTGGCGCCTCGTTCGGCATGCTGGCCGGGGGCATGGGCTCGCGCATTGTCCTGTCGTCAATTTCCCTCGGCGTTGCGACGGCGCTCGTCATCTGGCTTGCGCGTCTTGAGCGGCGCTTTGCGGCGGCGGGCGCGGCGCTGATCGTCGGCGGCGCCATCGGCAATCTTTATGACCGCATCGCCTATGGCTATGTCGTCGATTTCCTCGACTTTTCCGGGCTGATGTTTCCGTGGGTGTTCAACGTCGCCGACGCGGCGATCAATGTCGGCGTTGCCTGCCTTATTGTTGACGCGCTGACGCACAAGTCTCCGCCGCCTCAGCCTGCCTGATCCGCCTTTACGGGTCGAAGGGGCAGGGGCTATAAGGCGCCAACGACGAACGGGAGTTTTTTGCGTGATGATGTCTGTGACCGTATTTCGTGTCGCTTTGGCCCTCGGGGCCGTCGTCGCGGCTGGCGGCTGCGCCGGCCTTGGCAAGGCGCTCGGCAATGGCAAAAATGCGCCGGACGAGTTTGCGATCGCGACGAAAGCCCCGCTGGTGGTGCCGCCGGACTATTCCTTGCGCCCGCCGCGGCCCGGCGAGACGCGCCCGCAGGAATTGACCCCGTCGGAGCGGGCGCGCCAGGTTCTGCTCGGCGATACCGCCTCCGCGCCGCCGTCGGGCGGCGAACAGGCGCTCCTGCAAAAAGCCGGCGCGCTCGGCGCTGACGCCAATATCCGCGCCGTTCTCTCGGCGGAAAATGGCGGCCGCGCCGAAAAGGACCGCAGCCTTGCAAACCAGCTGATGTTCTGGAAATTCGTCGATGGCAAAGTCGATGACAGCGCCGCCCCCTTGCGCGTCGATGACCCCGCCGCCTGGCACGCCGAGCGCAAAGAAGCGATCGAAGCAATTACAGGCGAGGGCGCCGAGGTTGTGATCAAGTCCGACGACGCGCTGTCGTTGCCGGGGATTTTCTAGGGCTTGCCCGCGCCGCCTCGATTATCCTTGTGCTGATGAAGCCGCGCGCCCATTGACGCGATCAGCGCGCGCCAGTGCTCCGCGAGGCGGCGCTGAAAAATTTCCAGCGGGAAGCCGTGCCGTGCGGCGTGGTTCTGCGGAACGCCGTCCCACGCCCGGTGCTCCACGGTGACGCGGGTTTGATCGCCGGCAGCCTCGAAGCGCACCTCAAGCTCGGTTGCAACGCCGGGCGCGAGGCTGGCAACGCGCCAGCCGACAACAAGCCTTTCGCCCGGCAACCAGACGCTGATGCGGCCGATCTCGAACTCCTTGCCGCTCTCCAGCGTCGTCACCAGCCGCCCGCCATTGCCCGGTTCAAAGCGCAAGCGGCCGTCGCCTCTCGGTGTTAGCGCAAACAGCGGGTTCTGGAGCCACCAGCCGCCAATATCGTCCGTGAACGCCCGAAACGCCTCCTGCGGCGAGGCGTTAACCCGCACCGAGACGATCGCGGCCGATGTCATTCTTGCCGCCGCTCGACATGCGCCTTGAAGGCCAGCAATTGCTCTGCCCACAGTGATTCCGTATCCGCAAGCCAGCGCTTCAACTCAGCTGTCCCGCCGTCCTTCAGCGAATAAACGCGCACCCGCGCGTCGAGCCCGTCATGGCGCTCCTCAACCAGGCCGCTGCGCCGCAGGACGCCAAGATGGCGGCTCATCGCCGGCGCGCCTAGATCGAGCGCTTGCGCGAGTTCTCCCGCCCGGCGTGGCCGCTCTCCCAACAGTTCGACGGCGCGGCGCCGGACCGGGTCGGCGAGCGCGGCGAGTGTCTGATCGATCGCCCCTGTCAATCGAGCCGCCGTCAATCGAGCCGCTTTCGCGTCGTCAGGCCGCTGGCCTTGTCCCATGCGTCGGGCGTCATTTTTTCGACCGTGACGGCAAACGTCCAGATGTGACCCTCGGGGTCCATCGCGCGATAGGTGCGGTCGCCGTAAAATTGCGTGTCTGGCTCTTGCTGAATGACGGCGCCCGCCTTGCGCGCCCGCGCGCAATGCGCGTCGAGGTCCTCGCCAACGCCCAATTGCACATGCACAGTCTGCGTCGTCTTGCCGCCGAGCGAGGATGGGCTTTTGTGATCTTCGGTCCACTCGCTGCCGACCATCACGACTGAGTTTCCATAGGTCATCTCCGAATGGCCAAGATTGCCGTCGGCATCGAGCAGAACCATCAACGGCTCAAAGCCGAAGGCTTCCTCCAGCCAGCGATAAGCGGCTTTGGGGTCCCGATACGAAACCGCGCTGCTGAGGCCCTTCGGCCGATAGCCGTCTTCCATGGCGTCCTCCCTGACTGCACACCTTATAATTGCGTTTTTACACAAATATTGTCAATACTAATAAATATCGTGCTGGCTTGCCCTGCCAGCGGCGCATCCCGACAATCACGCCATGCCGAATCGTCTTGGACCTGCTGTTGCGGGCCTTATCCCCGTCATCCGCCGCTTGCCGCCAACAGCGGTCAACCGCATCGCCGCGGGCGAAGTGATCGAGCGTCCGGCCGCCGCCGTGAAAGAACTCGTCGAGAATGCGATCGATGCCGGCGCGCGGCGTATCGGCGTTTCGCTAGCCGCTGGAGGCAAGCGGGAAATCGTTGTTGAAGACGACGGCTGCGGTATGGCTGCCGACGATCTGGCGCTCGCCGTTGAACGGCATGCGACATCGAAACTTGCCGCCGGCGCCGGCGGCGAAGTTGACCTCTTCAACATTGCAACGCTCGGCTTTCGCGGCGAGGCGCTGCCGTCGATCGGCGCAGTTGCGCGCCTCGATCTCGTCTCGCGGCGCGTTGGCGATCCGCAAGGCGCGTCTTTGTCCGTGCACGGCGGAGTAATCGAAGGGCCGCGGCCCGCCGCGTTCGCCGGGCACGGCACGCGCGTTGCGGTCAGCGATCTCTTTTATGCAACGCCGGCGCGGTTGAAGTTCCTGAAATCGGACCGCTCTGAGTTTGTCGCGGCCGCGGATGCGGTGCGTCGCCTTGCCATGGCGCATGCAGACATTGCCTTCTCGCTGGCGTCAGACGGCCGCCGCGTTTTTTCGCTGCCGCCGGAAGCTGCCGGCGCCGATGGGCGCCTCCGGCGCCTTGGCGCGCTGATGGGCCGGGATTTTGAGGCGAATGCGGTGACGGTCGAGGCCTTGCGCGAAGGCGTTTCCCTGTCAGGCTTTGCCGGCCTGCCGACTTTCAACCGGGGCGTGCCTGACAAGCAATATCTGTTCGTCAACGGACGGCCCGTGAAAGACCGGCTGATCATCGGCGCGGTCAGGGCCGCCTATGCCGATTTCCTCGCGCGCGACCGGCATCCGGCCGTTGCGCTCTTCATCGACATTGCGCCGGGCGAAGTTGACGTCAACGTCCACCCGGCAAAGACCGAAGTGCGCTTCCAGGACGCGGCGGGCGTGCGCGGGCTCCTCGTCGGCGCGCTGCGCCATGCGCTTGCCGAAGCCGGCCACCGCGCCGCGACGACAACTTCGGCCTTCGCGCTGGGCCGAATGACGCCCGGCGGCGGGATGGCGCCGTTCGCCAACCCCTTTCGCCGCACGTCCGACGAGGCGCGCAGCTTCATGGCGATGCACGACCGGCCGCGCGAATTTGATACTGGCGTGACCGCGCCGTCGGCGCGCGTAGGCGATCCCGATACGAATGATCGGACAGGCGAACTGGCGGACGATCGCTTCGCCTTTCCGCTCGGCGCGGCGCGCGCGCAACTGCATGAGACCTACATCGTCGCGCAGACGCCGGACGGGCTCGTCATCGTCGATCAGCACGCGGCGCATGAACGGCTCGTCTATGAAGGGATGAAACGCGCGCTGTCTTCCGGCGGCATTGCGCGTCAGGGCCTGTTGATCCCCGAGATTGTCACGCTCGATCCCGAGGAGGCAGAGCGGCTCGATGCGCGCCGCCTCGAGTTTGAAGAGCTGGGCCTTGTCCTTGAGCGGTTCGGCGACGACGCGGTCATCGTGCGCGAGGTCCCGGCGTTACTGGGGCGGACGGATATCGCCGCCGTCGTGCGCCAACTCGCCGACGATCTGTCGGAATTCGGCGAGGGATTGGCGCTGAAGGAGCGCCTTGAAGAGGTCGCGGGGTCGATGGCGTGCCGCGGGTCGGTGCGTGCCGGGCGGCGCCTGACCGCGGAAGAAATGAACGCGCTTCTGCGCCAGATGGAGGCAACGCCGCATTCCGGCCAGTGCAATCACGGCCGCCCGACCTATGTCGAATTGAAACTCAGCGATATCGAGCGGCTGTTCGGGCGACGGTAAGGACCCGCTCCGGCGCAAGGTCAATCGACCCGCCGCACAAGGTGATTTATGAAATACACAGTGAGAGAGGAGACCAAGATGCGCACTATCTCGAAAATCGCGCTCCCGGCGTTGCTCGCGCTTGCCGCCGCGGCAAGCGCCGGAGCGGCCGAGCCTGCGCCGTCGCCCCCCTATGAGCCGATGGCGAAGTTCGCGCCGTTCGCGGGCAAGACCTTTCGCGGCGAATGGTCGGATGAAAACGGCGCCTATGTCGACATCGCCAAATATGAGCTGATCCTCAATGGCCGCGCGCTGCAATCGACGCACCGCCTTGAAGGCGGCGGCTATGGCGGGCGGACGATCTTTTTCTTCGACGAGGGCGCAAAGAACTATGTCTATCATTATTTCACGACGGGCGGCTTCCACACGCAGGGCACGGCCGCGTTCGTCGATGGCGCGCTGGTGACGGAAGAAACCGTTGCCGGCCACGCGACGATCGCCTCGGTAAAGTCGCGATCGGTGATGAGCCCCGACAGCATTGCGATCGCGGTCGTCTATGTCGGCAAGGACGGGTCGGTGACGCCGGGCGGCAATCGCGTCTACAGGCCGGTCGCCGATCCGGGCCGCCTGTTTCCGGATACACAATGACCAATCATCCGTTCACGACGCTTTCCGCAATTGGCGATTTTCAGGAGCGCAGCGTCGATGAGATGCGCGCGCGGTCGGGCGCGTTCTTCGACGAGATCGCGCGGCGCCGCACGATCCGGGACTACCGTCCAGACCCCATCCCGCTCGATGTCATCGAGACCTGCATTGCGGCGGCGGGGCGCGCGCCGTCCGGCGCCAATCACCAGCCCTGGCATTTTGCAGTCGTCGGCGATGCCGGCGTCAAGCGTGCGATCCGCGAGGCGGCGGAGGAAGAAGAGCGCGCGTTCTACGCAGGGCGCGCGGGCGATGAATGGCTGGAGGCGCTGGCCCCGCTCGGCACCGATCCCAACAAGCCGTTTCTGGAGATTGCGCCGTGGCTGATCGCGGTCTTTGCGCAAAAACGCGGCGGGACCGAGCCCGGGCAGATGATCAAGAATTACTACATCAATGAAAGCGTCGGCATCGCCTGCGGATTTCTGATTGCCGCGCTCCACCATGCGGGGCTTGCGACGCTGACGCACACGCCAAACCCGATGACGTTCCTCAACACGGCGCTAGGCCGTCCGTCTACGGAGAAAGCCTATCTCCTGATCGTCGTTGGCCGCCCCGACCCTGACGCGCCGGTCCCGTTGCACGCGCTGAAAAAGAAGGCGTTGAAGGATATCATGACGGTGTTTTGAGGGGCGGATAGCCTTGACCGTAAGGCAGTTTTACCTTACGCCTTTGTGTATGGACGATTCGGCCGTGATCCTGACAATGACAAGCAAAGGGCAAGTCACCCTGCGCAAGGACCTGCGCGCACACCTCAGGCTCAAGCCCGGTCAACAACTCATCGCGAGAAAAACGCCAAACGGCGATCTTCTCCTGAGCCGCGCGCCGTCGGGAAAAATTTCAGACGCGTTCAATCTCTTCAAGGCGCCGAAGGGTAAGGCGATTTCAATCGAAGAGATGAACGAGGTGATCGCCGACGCCTGGGCCGGGAAACGGTGAAGATTGTTGCCGACACGAACATTCTCGTTCGAGCGGTCATGGGCGACCATGCAAAACAGTCCCCGGCCGCGCAAAGACTGTTGTCAGAAGCAAAACTGGTCATAATGCCGACCGTTGCGCTATGCGAACTCGTCTGGGTGCTTCGCCGGGTCTATGCGCTTTCATCAGATCAGGCGGCCGTCGCTGTACGCGCTCTCACCAGAGCGGACAATGCGGTGACAGACGGGGCATTGTTGGAGGCGGGGTTGAGCGTTCTGGATCGAGGAGGCGATTTTGCAGACGGCGCAATCGCCTACGAGGGCGTTATGTCGGGCGCTGAAGTCTTTGCATCTTTTGACAAGAAAGCGCTCAGGCTTTTGTCTGAAACCGGAATTGACACCCTGAACCCCACTTAAGGACCACGCCGAGGGATGACAGCGGCGACCCGCTAATTCCAGTTGCTTGCGCCAAGAAAAAATTAAGCGCTCAGCCGCTCGCCGCCGGCGCTCTCACCCGCGGCTCGCTCACTAAGGCCTTCAACGCGCCTTGCGGCTGCTTCGATTACCCGGCTAACGCCGCCGATCGTTTCCTGATCCATGGGCGCGGCAAGCGCGTCGCTCTCGGTCAGTTTTCCGCGCGCCTCGAACAATTCATCGCAGACCGTGAGCGCGGCGAGCAGCAGCAGCCGCGCTTCGCCGATCTGGCCAAGGTCGCTGGCGAGCGCGCGCGCCTCGCGGTCGAGATGCGCGGCGAGGCGGAGGAGCCGCTCTTCCTGGCCGTCCTGGCAGGCGATCTTGTAGCTGCGGTCGTTCACGAGGATGTCGATTTGCGCCATGGCGTCAGCCTCCGGTTTCCTTGATCAGCGCCTTGAGATCGCAAATCGCGTCGTTCAGATCCTCGGCCGCAGCCGCAGCTTGCGCTTTTGCGACGCCCGCCTTGGTCCGCGCCGCGTCAAGCGCGTCCGACTGCGCGGCAAGGTCGCCAAGACGCGCGTCCAGCCGCGTCTCCAGCGCGTCGAGCGCGCCAGCAAGGCGCTGAACGGACGCTTCAAGCGCGCGGGTCATGGTCCCTCATTGCGTCATCTCACCGGGGCAAAGTTGCGTCCGGTTGGCGCCTCTTGTCCAGCGCGCCGGCGGCGCGCGGCGCGCCCTTGACCCTTACATCCCGGCAAGGCAGAACCCGCCGGAAATGCGCATGTGTCGCGCGCGCTGGCGCAATTCCTGCACACTTTCTGCGCCGGACTTGCCGCGCCAGTCTTGAGGATGGCATGGCGGCGGAGCAAACAGCGGCAGGTCCAGCGAATGGGGACGGCGAGACGATGGGTGCGCACATCGACGACGCCGCGTTTGCCCGGATGGCGAACGCCATCCGCGTTTTGTCAGTTGACGCCGTCGAGGCGGCAAAGTCCGGTCATCCCGGTATGCCGATGGGCATGGCGGATGCCGCAAGCGTTCTCTTTACACAGTTCCTGAAATTCGACGCTGGCAACCCCGATTGGCCCGACCGCGACCGGTTCGTGCTCTCGGCTGGTCACGGCTCGATGCTGCTGTATGCGCTCCTCTATCTCACTGGCTATCCGGGCATGACGATCGAAGAGATCCGCAATTTTCGCCAGCTTGGCGCAAAGACTGCCGGCCATCCAGAATATGGCCACGCCGCCGGTATTGAAACGACGACCGGGCCGCTCGGACAGGGGCTCGGCAATGCGGTCGGCATGGCGATCGCTGAGGCGCATCTTGCGGCGCGGTTCGGCGCAGGGCTCGTCGATCACCGCACGTATGTCATCGCCGGCGACGGCTGCCTGATGGAGGGTATCAGCCAGGAAGCGGTCTCGCTTGCCGGGCACTTGAAGCTCCGTAAGCTGATCGTTCTCTGGGACGACAACGGCATCACGATCGACGGCAAGGTCGCTCTGTCGGATTCAACCGATCAGCTGGCGCGCTTTGAGGCTTCGGGCTGGCTTGCGATCCGCGTTGACGGCCATGACCGCGCGAGTGTCGCTGGCGCCCTCAAGGGCGCGCAAACATCGGACCGGCCGGTGCTGATCGCCTGCCGGACGATCATCGGCAAGGGCGCGCCAACCAAGCAAGGCACGTCGGCGACGCATGGCAGTCCCCTCGGGGCAGAAGAAGCGGCGGCGGCAAGGATAGCGCTGGATTGGCCGCATGCGCCGTTCGAGATCCCGGACGATCTCATGACAGCATGGCGCGGCGTTGGCGCGCGCGGGCGCAATGCGGTAACGCTGTGGACGAGCCGGCTCGCCGCCTCGCCGCACCGCGCCGGGTTCGAGCGCGCCCTTGCTGGCGATGTTGAGACCCGCGCCGGCTCCGCGCTTGACGCTCATATCGCCAGCCTCGTTGCGGCGCCCCAGAAGATTGCGACGCGCAGGGCGTCCGAACTGGCGCTGGAAGCGATCAATTCGGCACTTGATGAAACGATCGGCGGCTCTGCCGACCTCACCGGCTCGAACAACACAAAGACCAAAGGCCTTGCGCCGCTGACGGCTGAAAACCCTGGCGGGCGCTATATTTATTATGGCATCCGCGAGCACGCCATGGCGGCGGCGATGAACGGCATGGCGCTGCATGGCGGCGTCATTCCCTATGGCGGCACGTTTCTAGTGTTCGCAGATTATTGCCGCCCGTCGATCCGCCTCGCAGCGCTGATGGGCCTTCGCGTCATCTATGTGATGACGCACGATTCGATCGGGCTCGGCGAAGACGGGCCGACGCACCAGCCGGTCGAGCATCTGGCGTCGCTCCGCGCGATCCCAAACCTCGACGTGTTTCGCCCTGCCGATGCGATCGAGACGGCGGAATGCTGGCAGCTTGCCCTCGCCAGCAACAAGACGCCAAGCCTTTTGTCGCTCACCCGCCAGAACCTCGCGCCCGCGCGTCTTGAAGCATCGGCTGAAAACCTCAGCGCGCGCGGCGCCTACATTCTCGCCGATGCGCCGAATCCGCATGTCGTTTTGATCGCAACCGGCTCGGAAGTTGAAATCGCCCTCGACGCGCAAAAGCTGCTCGCCTGCGACCGGGTGCGCGCGCGCGTCGTCTCGGCTCCGTCGTTCCGGCGTTTTGCCGCGCAGGACGGCGCCTTTCGCAAATCCGTGCTCGGCAAAGCGCCGCGCATCGGCATTGAAGCGGGCGTCCGGCAGGGCTGGGACCTCTTCCTCAGGCGGCGCGACGCCTTTATCGGCATGACCGGCTTCGGCGCTTCGGCGCCGCATACCGATCTTTATAACCATTTTGGCATAACAGCGGACGCGGTCGCCAAGGCGGCGCGCGAGAGCGTCAAACGGGAGAGTTAGGAATGGCGTTACGGGTTGCAATCAACGGTTTCGGGCGCATTGGCCGCCTGACCTTGCGGTCGATTATCGAGACGGGCCGAAAGGGCATCGAAATCGTCGCCCTGAACGATCTTGGCCCCGTTGCAACGAACGCGCATCTTCTGCAATATGATTCCGTACACGGACGCTTTCCGAAAGACGTGAAGACCGGCGCGGATACGATCGATGCGGGAATGGGGCCGATCAAGGTCTTCGCGGAACGCGACCCTGCAAAATTGCCGTGGAAAGACCTTGGCATTGATATTGTGTTCGAATGCACAGGGCTGTTCGCCTCCAAGGAAAAAGCCTCCGCGCACCTCAGCGCCGGAGCAAAACGCGTGCTCGTCTCGGCGCCGGCCGATAACGCCGACAAGACGATCGTCTTCAAGGTCAACCACGACACGCTGACGAAAGCCGACGTCGTTGTTTCAAACGGCTCGTGCACGACCAATTGCCTCGCGCCGGTCGTCAAGACGCTCAACGACGCGATCGGCATAGAGCGCGGCTATATGACGACAATCCACTCCTACACCGGCGACCAGCCGACGCTCGATACGATGCACAAGGACCTTTATCGCGCGCGCGCGGCCGCGATGTCGATGATTCCGACCTCGACCGGGGCGGCCAAGGCGCTTGGTCTCGTTGTGCCGGAACTCAAAGGTAAGCTTGACGGGTCATCGATCCGCGTGCCGACGCCCAACGTCTCGGTCGTCGATCTCGTCTTCGTGCCAAAGCGCGCGACCTCGGTCGAGGAAATCAACCGGGCAATCGTCGAGGCTGCCGATGGCCGCATGAGCGGCGTTCTTGCCTACACCGACAAGCCGCTCGTCTCGTCCGATTTCAACCACGACCCGCATTCGTCAACGTTTGCGCTGAACC
>JBJXFO010000147.1:0-2574 GCA_046154725.1 Parvularculaceae bacterium
CCTCGCGCATGAGCGGTTCGAGGCTTGAGAATATCTGGTCAATATCGGCCTCGCCGGCGGGTTTGCCAGTGGCGCTTACCCAGGCCGCGGCGGCGGGCGGTGAACGCAAGATCGCCGCAACATGATCGCGCTTCGCAAGCCCCATTCCAGCGCGGATTTCGCCGTCGCTCAGTGCAACGCCGTTCGCGGCGAACGCCTGGCGCATGGCGACGACCGGCGCGCGCGAGCCGAAGTCAACCATCGTGCCGGCCCAGTCGAAAATGACCGCTGCGATCTTCATGCGAGCTGCCTTTGTGTAACCGGTCCGGACAAATCTTCCAGAGTTTCCTCGCCGATGGCGAACGCGGTGGATGCGCCCGTTCCGCTCGTCACCACAACCAAGCGGACGTTGTCTTCTGGTGATGCTCGAAACATGTCGCCGAGAGGCGAGGACGCATAGGTTCCTGTCCACCGCTCGCGCACAGTTGGACAGACGCCCAGTATGGCTTCGCATTCCTCCAGGATGAGGTCTTCCACCGCGCGCGCCGCGAACGGATCGGTCGCCGCGCCGTAATGATGACTGTCGCCGACGACCAGCGAGCCGTCGGCGCCCTGCACGATGATCAAATGCACGCCATTGGCCAGATGGGCGCTTTGTTCCTTGTCCAGGCGGGCCCGTAGCGCTGCACTCTCGGGCAACGCCGCGTATCCTGCATAGCGCACAAGGCTCAAATCCGACATCACCGACCCGGGCAGGCGAAAGCCCGGCGGCTCTAGACGCAACATCTGCAGAACACACCGCGAGACCTGGTGTTGCGAGATGATGTCAGGATAAAGCGTCGCCATATCATCGCCGGGGCAAACGACGACGGTTGCCGCGTGGACGTCGCCGCGCGCGGTCTCGACCAACCCGTCATTGATCGCCCGTACGGCGCTGGAAAACTGAAACACGACGCCCTGGCTGGCTAGCCAGTCAACCAGCTTCGGAATGGCAGTTCTGCTCTCCACGCGCAGATCGTGCGGGCTCCACAAGGCGCCAGCCAAGCACCGGGGGCGCAGCTCTTGAAAGCGGTTGCGCGCATCGGCGGCGCTGAGCAGATCGCAGCCCTCACCCATTTCCGTAGCGCGAAACGCTTCCAACACGCTGAGGGCCTCGGGCCGCTGCGCCACCACAACCAGACCGCGATGCTCGATCACGATGCCGGCCAGCGGCGCGACCTCCGTCCAGACCTGCGCGGAGCGGCGGGCCCGGCGCCAGGTTTCGCCGCAACCCTGGCCCGTGACCGTCACGAAGCCAAAGTTTCGGATTGATGCGCCAACCGGACGGGCTTCCCGGTCGATGACGACAACGCGCAAACCCCGGCGCACGCCCGCCAAAGCATGGGCAAGACCGACAATGCCGGCGCCGACAACAGCAAGGTCAAAGTTCATGAATTCTGTATCCTCCGCAGGCAGAGCGTTCCTCGCAGTTTTCATCTTAATTGGCGATAGACGTTATAATGCAAGCCGCTTGAAAGCGTGTGTGGATCTCGCGCCTCTGCCGGGGATGGGATCCCTGCCGCCGGGCGGCGGCTTGCGCCGAACCCGCGCGCCGTTTATGCGGCGGCCAGGGAACGCGCTCGTTTCAGTCCGCTGCCGCTCTGGACCCGGCGCATCGATTATTCGCGACAGCGACCTTGGGGGACGATCATGCCGGAACAAGTTCAAGCGCGATGGTCGACTTTCCAAGTGATCGCACTGGGCGGCCTCGCATCCTTCAGCGCCTATTTCGCAATGTATGCGTTTCGCAAGCCATTCACGGCGGCGACCTACGATGCGCCTGACGGCTGGTCTTTCGATGTGAGCTTCAAGATCGCCTTGGTGATCGCTCAGGTTCTCGGATACGCGCTGTCCAAGGCGATTGGCATCAAGGTCATCGCCGAATTGGGCCGCAAGGGCCGAGGCGCCGCAATCCTCGGGCTCATTGCCTTGTCATGGCTAGCGCTTCTGTTATTCGCGGTCGTCCCGGCGCCCTGGAAGGTGGCTGCGCTGTTCCTGAATGGTTTGCCGCTCGGTCTGATCTGGGGGCTGGTGTTCAGCTATCTGGAAGGCCGGCGCACTACCGAGGCGCTAGGCGCGATGCTCTGCGCGAGTTTTATCCTTTCGTCCGGCATTGTGAAAAGCGTCGGCGTGTGGACGATGCAAGCGCTGGCGGTTTCGGAATTCTGGATGCCGCCTGTCACCGGCGCCTTGTTCTTTCCGCTGCTGTTCATTTCGGTCTGGGGATTGGCGTTGCTTCCGGCTCCGTCGCTCGAAGACGAAGCGGAGCGCACGAGGCGTGGCCCAATGAATCGCGAAGAGCGGCGCAGCTTCCTGGCCCGGTTCGGGCCGGGGCTTTTCATGCTGATCGCAGCCTATGTGCTCTTCACGGCGTTCCGCGATTTCCGAGATAATTTTGCCGCAGAGCTGTGGCGCGACTTGGGCCGGGGCGGGGATGCAGCCGTGTTCAGTTTGAGCGAGGTGCCGATTGCGGCGGCGACGCTGGCGGCCTTGGGCGCCATGATGTTGATCCGCTCCAATCGCGTGGCCTTCTTCGCCACCCATGCGATGATGGCG
>JBJXFO010000152.1:0-3106 GCA_046154725.1 Parvularculaceae bacterium
TTCAAGCCGCGCTCGCCAACCATCGTATCGTAGCCATCCGGCAGCGCCTTCATGAAACCGTCGATCTGGGCGAGCCGGGCTGCCTCCTCGACTTCGGCGCGCGACGCGTCGGAGCGTCCATACTTGATGTTGTAGAAAATCGTATCGTTAAACAAAACCGTATCCTGCGGGACGACGCCGATCGAAGCGCGCAGCGACTTCTGTGTGACGGCCCGCAAGTCCTGGCCGTCGATGGTCACGGCCCCGCCTGTCACATCGTAGAAGCGCAACAAGATGCGGCTGATGGTCGATTTGCCCGCGCCCGAAGGCCCGACGATGGCGAACATCTTGCCCGCCGGCACTTCGAACGACACATCCTGCAAAATCACGCGCTCGGGATCGTAGGCAAACTTGACATGATCGAAGCGGATCGCGCCGCCCTTGACATTGAGATCCTTGGCGTCCGGCCGGTCCGCGACTTCTGGGTTCTTGTCCAAGACCTCCATCATCTTTTCGATGTCGGTCAGGCCCTGTTTGATTTCTCGGTACACCATGCCCATGAAGTTCAACGGCATGAAAAGTTGCAGCATCAAGAGATTGACCATGGCGAAATGCCCGACCGTCTGACGGCCCGCCACCACGTCCTGCGCCGCCATGACGAGACAGATGGTCAAGGCGACCGTGAAAATGATGGCCTGCCCGGTATTCAGCACCGCGAGCGAGGTATAGGTCTTGATGCTCGCCTTCTCGTAGCTCTCCATCGACCGGTCGTAGCGTTGCGTTTCGCGCTCCTCGGCACCGAAGTATTTGACCGTCTCATAATTCAACAGGCTGTCGATGGCCTTGGTGTTGGCATCCGTATCGCTGTCGTTCATGGTCTTGCGGATGGCGACGCGCCAGTTGGTGGCTAGGATAGTGAACCAGAGATAGATGACGATCATCGCCACGATAGTTACGATGTAGCGCCAGTCGAATTCAATCGCACACACGCCGATGATGAGGATAAACTCGACAATGGTCGGAAGCAGCGTCATCAGCGCCATGCGCGAGATGTTTTCAATGCCCGCACGCCCGCGCTCGAGTACGCGCGTCAAACCGCCCGTCTTGCGCTCGAGATGAAAGCGCAGCGACAAGCGGTGCATATGTTCGAATGTGTTGAGCGCCAGCTTGCGCACGGCATGCATCGCCACCTTGGCGAACATGCCTTCGCGCGTCTGTACCAGCAGCGTCATCACGATGCGCGAGGCGCCGTAGAAGATACTTGCGAGTACCGGCGCGCCGATCAGCCAGCCGACGCTTTCGCTTTCGAGCACCTTACCGCCGCCGGCCGCGACCAGCGCGTCGGTCGCCCATTTCAAGGTGTAGGGCACCATGACCGTCACGACCTTGGCGATCAGGATAAGTACGAGCGACCACAGAACCGTGCGCTTCAAGTCGGGGCGGTCGTGCGGCCACACATGCGGCCACAGCCCGCGCAGAACACGGTCTTGTTCGGGAGACAATTGAAAGCGCGCCGCAGAGCTCGTGGTCTCCGCCGCGCGCGGTTCGGTCATAGCTCGATGCATCATGATGCGTATTTAGGGCGCGGCGAAGGGATTGTCCAATCGGTGCGCAGCATGCGGGGTCCGAGCACGCGCGGCGTGATGTCTCTAATTTGCCCTATAGCCTCAGGCCCGCCTCGGCACCAGGAACCGCTGACACGGATAGATCAAATCCGGATCGCGGATGCGGTCGCGGTTGGCGCGGTAAATGCGCGAATAGAGACGGCCCGCGTTGTAGTGGCGTTCCGAAATGCGCCACAGGCTATCGCCGCGGCGAACGACATAGCGGCGCGGCGCGAATGCCTTGCGCCCCGCTGCCCGGCACGCTCCGTATTTCGCGCGCCATTCCCAGCGTTTGACGGCTGGACCGCGCACATATCGTCCCGCGTCGCGGTAGGTCGCCTCGCGATAAATCCGGACGCGCTGGCGCAATTGCGCGCCGCCGGCGTAGACGCCATCTTCGACGCCGCTGCGATCGGCGGTGAAGGTCTGATCTCTGAACTCGGATTTCGGCAGCATGACCTCTGGGCGGCCAACTGTTGGCTCAGTGCGGGGGCGGGAAATCGGCTCGGGATTGATCGTGATCGTCAGGCGGCGGTGCTTCGAGGTATCGACAGCCGGCTCAGTGGCACGCGGTTCCTTCCGGGCGTTTGCCGCGGCGGCCGCACTTTCTTGGCTTGCACGCTTTGCTTCATCCGCACGGCGCTGCGCTTCGTCGGACTTACGTTGCGCCTCTTCGACCGACTTGCGTTTGGCTTCAAGCTCGCGCAACTGGTCGGCGCGCTTTTGTTCGGTAAGACGGGCGGCCTCGTTGGCAGCACGGAGTTTGTCGGCTTCGACATCTTTTGCCGCTGCGGCCTTCTCAGTGGCTGCGGCTTTTGCCGCGTCCTCGGCGCGCTTGTTTTCTTCAGCCCGTTTGGCCGCTTCGGCTTGCTTTGCTGCATCCGCCGCCTTTTGATCTTCTGCCGCTTTCGCAGCATCGGCCTTCTTCGCCGCATCCGCAGCTTTTTTCTCGGCTGCTTTCTTCAATTCGTCGGCCTTCGCCTTGGCTTCGGCTGCTTTTGCCGCGTCCGGCTTTGCGGACTCGGCTTTTAACTTTTCGGCACGCTTTTTCTCGTCTTCTAGACGCTTCGCCTCGGCAGCCTTGGTCGCTTCTACAGCCTTTTCGATTTCGCGTTTTTTCGCCGCTGCTATAGCGTCGGCGTCCGCGCCGCCGGTCGAAGGCTGCGATAGTTCTTTGACGATCGTTCCCTGATATTCGCGATTTGCCCGCGCCAGCCAATCCTGCACGCGCGAAACGATGCCGCCGATATCCGGCGGTGGCGGCGGCGATTTGGTGGCACTTTGCTGCGGCGGCGGCGGCACCGCATCCGGTACAGCGGCGGGACCGGCAGCAGGGGCTGCGGGTGCCGGCTCGGCGGGCGCTGGCGCTGCAGCCGGAACAACAACTGGTTCGGTCGCGGCAGGTGTCTTTGGAGCTTCACGCTTGACCGGCGGCACGACAGCGTCGGCGGCCGGTTGCGGCGGCGCTGCTGCTGGCGGTTCGGCGGCAGGCCGTGACGGTGCTTCGGTGGCGGCGGGCGCGG
>JBJXFO010000160.1:0-23753 GCA_046154725.1 Parvularculaceae bacterium
GCTCCTCGATCTGACGATGACTCGGTCTCGCAAACAGAATCATGAATCAAATCGCGGCTTCCCGCCACAGCCGTCGCTCAAACCACGTCGTAGGGTGAATAAGACGGGCTAGACTTAACAGCCGGACATGAAAAGGCCGCGCAAGCCCTTCGGCGTGCGCGGCCTTTTCTATTGCCGAGCAGATTAAAGCCGGTAGCGCACCTGGTCGGCCCAGAAGCGCTCGAGCCGCTGCAGAGACTTGTTCGTATGCTCCATCATCGCGAGATCGACGCCGCCAACCTGTTCGACCGATCCAAGCTGGCGCTCGAAGAGTTCCGCCAGCCGGTCGCGCACGTTGAGACCCGCCGCCGTCAGCGACACGCGCTTTGACCGGCGGTCAACATCCGAGCGAACGTCGCGGATATAACCCTTATCAACGAGCTGCTTCAGATTGTAGGAAACGTTGGAGCCGAGATAATGACCCCGCGAGCGCAACTCGCCCGGCGTCAATTCGGCTTCGCCGATATTATAAAGCAACAGGGCTTGAACCGAATTGATGTCCGTCTGCCCGAGCCGCTCAAGCTCATCCTTGATCACGTCGAGAAGCTGCCGGTGAAGGCGCTCCACGAGGTGCAAAAGCTGGAGGTAGGCCGTGCGCAGGCCCGCCGCTCCCGCAATCGCCGTCTCGGTCCGCACTGCCCCAACGCCCGCTGTCGCCCGCTCCACTGCCGCCATGAAATGCCTCGCCTTACTCAAAAACTTGAGGGACGATAACCGGGGTCCCTAAAAGGCCGGTTAAATGCGGCCGATCAATTTGCTCTCAAATTGAAAACGCCGGCATAACCGGGCATGACGATCCGGTAAGCAAAGACGGCATTTTTCGATGACGAGTATTACCCAAACCTTTCCGGCGACACGGTTGCGGCGCCTGCGCCAGACCGCATGGTCGCGCGCGCTCGTCGCGGAGACGCGCCTTTCGCCCGCGGATTTTATCTGGGCGATCGTACTCCGCGAAGGAACAGGCGTGCGCGAGCCGGTGGCGTCGATGCCAGGCGTCGATCGCCTGACGGTCGATGAAGCCGTCAAGGCCGCCCGCGAGGCCAAAGACCTTGGCATTCCAGCGCTGGCGCTGTTTCCCTTCACCTCAGCGGCGGATCGCAGCAACGACGCGAGGCTCGCTTTCTCGCCCGAAAATTTAATGTGCCGCGCGGCGCGCGCGATCAAGGACGCCGTTCCTGAAATCGGGCTGATGGCCGACGTCGCGCTCGATCCCTATACGGATCATGGCCATGACGGCTTCCTCGAAGATGGTGAAATCGTCAACGACCGCACTGTTGAAGCGCTGGTGAAGCAGGCGATTATCGAGGCGCGGGCGGGCTTCGACATTATCGCACCGTCCGACATGATGGACGGGCGGATTGGCGCCATCCGCACAGCTCTCGACAGGGAAGGCTATGCGCATGTGCAAATCATGTCCTACGCGGCGAAATATGCGTCGTGCTTTTACGGTCCTTATCGCGATGCGATCGGATCGTCCGGCGTCCTGAAAGGCGACAAGCGCACGTATCAAATGGACCCGGCAAATAGCGCCGAAGCATTGCGCGAAGTCGCGATGGATATCGCTGAGGGCGCCGACAGCGTGATGATCAAGCCCGCCGGGGCCTATCTCGACATCATCCATCGCGTCAAGGAAGCATTTGCGATGCCAACCTTCGCGTTCCAGGTGTCCGGCGAATACGCAATGATCATGGCGGCGGCGAACAATGGCTGGATCGACGGCGACCGCGCGGCGCTAGAAAGCCTGCTCTCCATTAGGCGGGCGGGAGCGGACGGGGTCATCACCTATTTCGCGCCGCGCGCGGCGAGGCTGCTCGGCGCTTGATCGGCGCTCCCTGCCCCTAGAGCTTCGGGCGTTTGATAGGAAACGCCCGAAGCTCCAGTTTTTTTGTAGTCGCGCCGGGTTCCGAAAAACCGGTGATTCCACTTTTTCGCCTGGCGCTCTAGTCGCCGAATTCACGCCGCAGTTCAGCAAGGGTCACCATCAAGGTGAACGCGTCGATTGGCGAGGGCCGAAAGCCTATTGCCAGATAAAAATCCCGGGCGCGTTCGCTCATCGCGTGGACTGCAACACCGCGAATGCCTGCGATGTCAGCCGCCTTTTCGATGCGCAGAAGGGCATCCTTGACGAGCGCCTTTCCAAGGCCCTTTCCCTGGTATTGCTGGTCTGTTGCAAGACGCGCCAATACCATCACCGGCACGGGGTCCGGCATATTGCGTTTGAGGGCGCCTGTTGCCGCTTCAAGGCCGATGGCCCCGGCCGCCAACGAATAGTATCCAACAACCCGGTCGCCAGCTTCGCTCACATAAGTGCGGCTGGCCCCCGCAGCATTGTTCTTCAGCGCTCGCGTTGCAAGCCATGTATCCAGCGCCGGTTCGCCAGAAGAGAACGCTGACAAATTATGTTTTTCGCCCAAGACAACCGGCGCACTCGGGCGCGACAAAGATTGCCCGGCGCTCACTCCCAGGGCGACGGCGTTTTGAGCAGGCGGCTTAGCTTGGCGTTCATTCGCGGAGGCTTATCGAGAGCCGCTGTGAATTTCTTCCAATCCGCGTCATTTAAGCTGAATACTGCGCGGTCAAGCAACACGTTTTCCGCCCGCTCAACCGCTGAGCTGAGCACGAATTCAGACCGGGTTGCGCCAAGCTGGCGCGCGGCGCGATCTATCGTGTCGCGAAATCGGCGCTGCGCCCTGATCTGAATGACAGTATCTTTTTGCGGTGCTGACATAATTTTTACCTCGCCTGCCAATATGCAGTCGTGTACCGACGTTGTCAATACACCCGGGCGTTATCGCCCTTGCTGGACGCCGCTTGTCGAAGAGAATATCTGGGGGCAGTGCCAAAAAAATCTGGATGGGTCCGATGAAAGCTCTCGTCAAAGCCAAACGCGAAGAAGGCATCTGGATGGAAGATGTCATCCGGCCCGAGATCGGGCCGAACGACGTTCTCATCAAAGTCAAAAAGACCGCGATCTGCGGCACCGACATTCACATTTATAACTGGGACGCGTGGGCGCAGAAGACGATCCCCGTTCCGATGACGGTCGGCCACGAGTTCATGGGCGAAATCGTCGAGATCGGCTCGGAAGTTCATCCTGAACATTCGAAGATGAAAATCGGCGACCGGGTGTCGGTCGAGGGACACGTGACTTGCGGCTATTGCCGCAACTGCCGGGCCGGTCAGCGTCACCTCTGCCGCAATACGCAAGGGATCGGCGTCAACCGCGCCGGCGCCTTTGCGGAATATATCGCCGCGCCAGCCTTCAACATCTATCGTTTACCGGACGATATTCCCGATGAGATGGGCGCGATTTTTGATCCGTTCGGCAACGCAGTGCACACGGCGCTCGCCTATGATCTCGTTGGCGAAGATGTGCTGATCACCGGGGCGGGTCCGATTGGCATCATGGCGGCAGCCGTCGCGCGCTTTGTCGGCGCGCGCCATGTCGTCATCACCGATGTGAATGACTATCGCCTCAGCCTTGCAAAAACGATGGGCGCAAGCCGCGCGGTCAATGTCAGCCGCGAAAACCTGCGCGATGTTATGAACGAACTCGGGATGACCGAAGGCTTCGATGTCGGCCTTGAAATGTCCGGTGTTCCCGCCGCGTTCGCCTCAATGCTCGACACCATCAATCACGGCGGCAAGATCGCGATGCTCGGCATCATGCCGTCGGGCGCCGGCGCCGACTGGGACAAGGTGATCTTCAAAGGCCTCGAAATCAAAGGCATCTACGGCCGGCGCATGTTCGAGACCTGGTACAAAATGGGCGCGCTGTTGCAGGCGGGTCTCAATCTGAAACCAATCCTCACCCACAGCTTCGCGGCCAACGATTACCAGAAGGGCTTCGACGTGATGCGGTCGGGCCAATCGGGGAAAGTGGTGCTGGACTGGTGAGGCTGCTCGTCTCCCCTCTCCCGCTTGCGGGAGAGGGGTCGGGGGTAAGGGCTCGTGAATTTGAGCACTGCGCTCGTTGACGCCCCCTCACCCTACCTTCTCCCGCAAGCGGGAGAGGGTCTATAGCACTCCCTATTTCGCGATCGCGCGCTGAAACGCTGGCCTCGTCGATATCCGCTCCCACCATCGCATGACGTTCGGCGTCATCGCTTCCTCGACCTTGAGCGTCTTCGCGAAAAAAAGCGCGTACCCGACGCAGATGTCCGCCATCGTGAAGCGCTCCGCACACAGATATTCGCGATCCGCCAGCCACGCCTCGACGCTCGACCAGCGTCCGAGGAACCATTTCTTGTAATCCTCCGCGACCTGCGCGCTGCGGCGCTCTTCGGGTTCAAGGGCGGTGTAGCGAAAATGGATCGTCAGCGGGAATGTCAGCGTCGCGTCGGAGCGGTACATCCAGTTGAGGTATGCGCCGTAATCGGCCTCGTCCTTCGACACGCCAAGCGGCGTCGGCCCGTATTTCTCGGCGAGGTAATGGCAGATCCCTGTCGATTCCGTCAGCATCACGCCGTCGTCCAGGAAAGCTGGCACGGTGCCGAGCGGGTTCACCTCCTTGTAATGCCGCGCAAACATCCGCGGCGGAAACGGCAGCGTTTCAAGGTCGTACCGAAGGCCCATTTCTTCGAGGGCCCACACGCACCGGAGCGAGCGGGCGCCTTGGCAGTGATAAAGTTTCATTTTCTTATCCTAGTTTTGCTTCCCCCTTCTCCCCTCGCCCGCTTGCGGGAGAGGGGAGAAGGGGGTGAGGGGCCGTACTCCCAATTCTAACTGCACTGAATAGTGAATCACCCTCCCCCCTAACCCCTCTGCCGCTGAAGCGGGAGAGGGGAACGCAGCGCGCGCGCCGCAAGCCATGCGCGCAGTCGTTGACGCACGCGCCGGCGCCGCGCCATCTTCGCCTGCATGAAACCCTTCTCCTTCGACGCGACCCGCCTGCCCTCCCCGCATCTGACGCCCTCGCATGAAGCGTGGCGCGAAACCGTGCGCGCTTTCGTGGAAAAGGAATTGCGTCCCCACGTGAACGCCTGGGACGAGGAGGGGAAATTCCCGCGCGAGCTTTACCGGCGTGCGGCGGCCGTCGGCCTTCTCGCGCTCGGATACCCGGAAGACTATGGCGGCGTTCGCGACGGCGTCGATGTGTTCCATTCGCTGGTTGCATCAGAGGAACTTGCGCGCGCCGGATCAGGCGGACTGATTGCGGGGCTGATGACGCATTCGATCGGCTTGCCGCCGGTGCTGGCGTTAGGCTCCGATGAGCTGAAAGCGCGTATCGCGCCCGATGTACTGAAGGGCCTTAAGCTGATCGCGCTCTGCGTGACGGAGCCTTCGGGCGGCTCCGACGTCGCCAACATCAAAACGCGCGCGATGCGCGACGGCAATCATTACGTCGTGAACGGAGAAAAGACGTACATCACGACGGGATACCGCGCGGATTACCTGACAGTCGCGGTGCGCACAGGGGGTGCCGGCGCTGGCGGGCTGTCGTTTCTTCTCATCGAAGCGGACAGCCCCGGCGTTACGCGCGCGAAGCTGCCGAAAATGGGCTGGTGGATGTCCGACACCGCCTCGATCAGCTTTGCAGACGTGCGCGTGCCAGCGGAAAATCTCATCGGCGCGGAAAATTCCGGTTTTGCGGGGATCGTCACCAATTTCAACAATGAACGCCTCGGCATGGCGGCGCAGGCGATCGCGTTCGCGCGCGTTTGCATCGAGGATGCGGCCAGTTGGGCGATGAATCGCGAGACCTTCGGCAAGCCCCTGATCAAGCATCAGGTCATCCGCCACAAGCTCGCCGAGATGGCGCGCCACGTCCACGCCTCTTCGGCATTCCTCGACAACTGCGCCTGGCGCGTGATGCAAGGGGAGACGCCGATCGCGGAACTATCTCTGCTGAAAGTGCAGGCGACGCGCACGATGGAATTCTGCGCGCGCGAGGGCATGCAGATCCTCGGCGGCGCCGGTTTCATCCGGGGGCAGAGGATCGAGCGCATCTATCGCGAAGTGCGCGTGATGGCGATCGGCGGGGGCTCGGAGGAGATCATGCTGGATCTGGCGGCAAGGCAGATGGGGGCGTAAGGCTTAGCTGATCCGCTGCGCGATCATGGCGCGAAGCTGCGCCGCCTTCGCCGCCGTCATCGGACCGAGAACCCCCCGCGCGTGTTCCGGCACGTGCTCCATGCCATCGCTTTCGGCGCTGAACACGTAGTGATCGAAGAACGCGCGCCACGCCGCCCGCTCCGCTTCCGGCAGGTCGCGAATGGTGAGGAGCGCGTGCATCATCGTCGTCAGGGGCGTCGTCATCCAGCCGGGCGTATCGCGCCACCAGCAATTGACCATCGCGCCAACCGGCGACAGCGTTTCGGCATGGTGCCACCACAAGCTTGGCAGAAAGAGCGCGTCGCCGGACCCGAGTTCAGCGATCTGTGCGGTCTGCGCCGCATCCTTAAAAAGCGGATGCGCGGCGAAGTCGGGCGCGTGAAAATTGACAAGGCTCATCGGCTGACCAGCCGGCGTCGTCTCGATGGGGCCGACATAGAGATTTCTTACCTGCTCAGGCGGCATCAGGATATAGCGCCGCCGCCCGCCAATGACGCAAATGAGATTGCGCGCGAGGTCCCAATGTGCGGCGATCGTCACGCGGTTGCCAATCCAGACTGAATTCAGTTGCGCCGTAGACGTATCAATGAGCGGATCGGGGTTATCCGCCGAAAAGCCCGGAAAACTTTCCTTCATGCGCAGCGCCCCGGCGTAAAGTGACGGCGGCGCTGGATGGTCGCGCAGCCGGAGGAGTTCCGCGACGAGGTCAGCAACGCTCGCCGTGCGCCGCTCAAAATTGAAGCCGCTAAAATCGGGCCGGTATCCGATGCGCCCCCCCGTCTCTGGCGCTGCGTAAAAGAATTCTATGGGCCGCGGCTGCGCGGCGCGCGCCAGATATTGGCAGAGCGCTTCGTCGGACGCGGCTCCCGCTACGGCTGCTGGCCAATGCGCGACAAGCCCGCGCATCACGACCGGCCGTTCGCGCAGCTTGACGTCGCGGTGAAAAGTCTCAGGATTCGGGGCCAGAATTTCTTCGACGCGCGGGCAGGCGGACCAGTCGATCATCTCCGGTCAGCCCGCCTTCGCCCAGGTCCCATGAAAGCCCGCCGGCACGCGCTGCGGCAGTTGCACGCGCGCAAGCGGCGGCGCGGCGAAGTTTCGCGCGTCGAGCACCTGCGCCTCAGACTTGCCCTCGCTGTCGGTCGTGAAGGTGACGACATAGCCGTCGTCCTCGCCTGCGCCGCCGTCTCGCGGCGCGAATGCGGGTTCCGATCCATAGACGCCGCGCGCGAAGTCGTGCTGTTTGTAGCAGCCTTTCATCAGGTCGTATTTTCGGAGCGCCGAATAGCGTTGCAGCACGTGGTCGTCCATGACGACGTGATAGCTCCAGCGCGACTTGCGGCCCGTGTAGTCGAGATTGACGACGGGAAATTCCGAAAGGGCGTCATCGATCTGCGTCTCGCGTCCCTCGCCGGTCTTCATGTTCATCCGCCAGAGGAACGGCTGCGCGCGCAGCGCAAGCACTGTCACCATCGGCGCATAGGGGCCGTAATTCGCGGGGTCCGGCGCAAAGCCATTGGGGACCATCTTGCACGCGGCCATGACGACCTCGTCGCCCTCCTCCCATGCATTGATGACGTGGTAGACGTAACAGGTCGGAAACTCGAACCACTTCGCGTCGCCGCCCTTTCGCGGCGCGACTCCAAAGCGGGTCGGCTGGTTGGCGACGTGGATTTGCCACATCCGGTTGCGGATCGCGCCGTCCGAGAAAACGACCGGCAGGTCGTGAAGAATGACGTAATTCTCCGTCAGCCCCATATCGTGCGGCAGGCGCGGGCCGGGCAGATCGACTTCCTGAAAGTGCGTCAGGCGCCCGTCGCGCGACACTGTGCCGAAAGACATTTTTGGCTCGTAGAGCGCGTAATCGAAAAACACGAACTCGCCCGTTACCGGATCGACCTTTGAATGCGCCGACACATTCTTTGGCAGCGCCCCGCCGAAGGTCTCGGTACGGACCGTTTCCAGCGTTTCGAGATCGAGCGCGACCGGCTGGCCCGAAATATACCAGAGCGCAAGCAGGCGACCGTTATGAACAACGACGTCGGTGTTGGCGTTGTCCTTGTAGACGGTCGGGCGCCCCGGGGCCCCGCGCGCGCGATCGAAAATGCCGGGCATTGCATCCGCGCCGTTTTGCTCGGCGAGGAAATCGCCCGTGCGGATAAAGCGGTTCGCATACCGCGCGCGGCCATTCTCGAACCAGACGCCGTGGATCATCCCCTCGCCGTCGAACCAATGGTGCATGCCTTTCGGCGGGGATTTAGGGTTCGGTCCGTTGCGGAAATAAGCGCCGCGAAGATCGCGCGGGATCTCGCCAATGACGGGCAGGTCGCGCGCGGTCACTTCGCGCCCGACGGGGGCAAAGAGGCCCTGAACGTAGGGGTTGAAGGTGTTGAGGGCGGGGCGGGTCATAACCCGAAATGTAGGGTGCATTAAGCCGAAAGCGCAATGCACCGATGCAGCCATGACCACGAACAATGCCAATTGATGCGGCGGTAAAAACACCCCAAGACAACGATCAGATGCGCCAGTCGAAAGATCGGCCGGTGCATTTCGCCATCGGCTCAATGCACCCTACGAAAGATAGCCTTCGTGGCCCGCCCAACCGACAGCTTTGTCTGCCAGTCCTGCGGCGCCGTTTACGGCAAGTGGCAGGGGCGGTGTGACGATTGCGGGGAATGGAACACGGTCTCGGCTGAGGCTGTCGAGGCCGCCCCGCCGGGCTCGCTTGGCGCGGGCAAGCCCGCGAAGGGCAAAGCGCTTGAATTTTCGTCGCTGAAGGGCACGGCCGAGTTCGAGCCGCGCCTCCTTACCGGCAATGCGGAGTTCGATCGCGCGTGCGGGGGCGGTCTTGTCCCCGGCTCGGCCCTCCTCATCGGCGGCGACCCTGGCGTCGGCAAATCGACATTGCTTTTGCAGATCGCGGCGGGCCTCGCCATTGGCGGCGCGAAGGTCGCCTATATCTCCGGCGAAGAAGCAACCGCGCAAATCCGCCTGCGGGCACAACGGCTCGGATTATCGGAAGCGCCGGTCGCGCTCGCCGCCGCGACAGCGCTGCGCGACATCCTTGCGACACTCAAGGCCGAGCGGCCCGATGTCGTCATCATCGATTCGATCCAGACACTATGGTCTGACGCGCTGCCGGCCGCGCCCGGCACGGTAACGCAAGTGCGCTCTTGCGTGCAGGAGCTTGTCCGCTTCGCCAAGGGGTCGGGCTCTGTCATGCTCCTCGTTGGCCACGTGACAAAGGACGGCCAGATCGCCGGGCCGCGCGTCGTCGAGCACATGGTCGACGCCGTGCTCTATTTCGAAAGCGAACAGGGCCGCGCGTTTCGGCTTTTGCGCGCGGTGAAGAACCGCTTCGGCGCCGCGCATGAAATCGGCGTCTTCGAAATGACGGGCATGGGCCTGCGCGAGGTGGCGAACCCGTCGGAGCTGTTTCTGTCCGAATCCGGCCCTCCGGCGCCGGGCGCTGCGGTCTTTGCGGGCATTGAAGGAACGCGGCCCGTGCTCGTTGAGATCCAGGCGCTTGTCTCGCCAACGACCTTCGCTGCGCCGCGCCGCGCCGTCGTCGGCTGGGACAGCGCGCGCCTTTCGATGCTGCTTGCCGTGCTCGATGCGCGTTGCGGCCTTGAGTTCGGCCGTCACGATGTGTTCCTGAATGTCGCCGGGGGCTTGCGGATCATCGAGCCTGCGGCTGACCTTGCCGCCGCCGCTGCCCTCGTCTCGTCGCTCTTTGACCGGGCTTTGCCGAAAAGCTTCGTCTTTTTCGGCGAAGCGGCTCTTTCCGGCGCGGTCCGCCCGGTGACGCAAGCAGATGCCCGCCTCAAAGAGGCCCGAAAGCTGGGGTTCAAGGGCGCCGTTGCGCCCGCCGGGGCTGCCGATGACGCGCTCGGGGTCGTAAACGCCGAATCACTAAGCGACCTCATCGACTGGGTTCGGCGAATCGACGACTAAAATGAAGGCGAGCTTGCGTCAGATCGCGGTTGAGCGGACAGGCCGCGCCCGCTATCTAGACGGCGCGGGGAAGACTTGATTGACGTGGCCCGGTTGATTTGGCCTGGGCGCCGGCGGACCGGGCGCTTTGTTTGTAAAGGCAGGCGATGACAGTCTTTGATGCGCTTCTCCTGGCGATCCTTGGCGTTTCGATCGCGTTTGCCGCGGCGCGCGGCGCTATTCGCGAAATGACGACGCTCGCCGCGCTCGGCATCGCGGGGCTTGCCGCCTGGGCCGGCGCCGCGCCGCTGCTCGGCCTTTTTCGCGCCAGCGGTTTTTTCGAAACGGTTGCCGCCTCCGCCGCAATCGGGTTTGCCGTCTTTGCCGCTCTCTACGTTCTCGCACACAAGGGATTTCAGCGCTTGAAGCTGTCGCCAAAACAACGCCAGGCCGATCGCATTGGCGGCGGCGCCTTCGGGCTCGTGCGCGCCCTCGCCCTCATTGGCCTCGGCTTTCTCGGCTATGGCTATTATCTCGATGAACCAAACCAGCCGGACGCAGTGCGAAAAGCCTTGCTGCTTCCGGTTGCTGCCGCTTCAGCTTCTTTCTTCGAGCGGTACGCGCCGTCCTATCGCGCGCTGCCGGCCACAGCCGCTGCCCCTGCCGCGCAACCGGCAAACGCGGCGCGCGAAGGCTATGCAAGCGCCGATCGCTCGGGCCTCAAAGAAATCGTCGCGACGGTCACAACCAGCGACGCCAATAATCCGTCTACCGCCGATTCAATTGCGGATATCATCAACGAGGACGGCAATCCTGATGTCGACCGCCAACGGCGCTGACTTTACACACGATGCAGCGCGCCGCTTGAAGCAGCTGGGCGCCCGCTATCGCCACCGGCGCGACCAGGAGATAGCCGTCAGCGGCCCTCGCGCGCTTAACGAAGAATGCGGCGTATTCGGCATCATCGGCACGCCCGATGCGGCGGCAATTGCCGCGCTCGGGCTTCACGCGCTTCAGCATCGCGGCCAGGAAGCAGCCGGCATTGCGAGCTTTGACGGCGCCGCCTTCCGCACCGAGCGCCATTTGGGTCTTGTGTCCGACAATTTCTCCGATGCGTCGATCCTCGCGCGCCTGAAAGGCGTCGCCGCAATCGGCCACACCCGCTATTCGACGCAAGGCGAGACCGTTCTCAAAAACGTGCAGCCGCTCTACGCCGATCTTGACCGCAACGGCATCGCAATCGCGCATAACGGCAACCTCACCAATGCCCGGCGCTTGCGCACCGATCTCGTGCAGCGCGGCTGCATTTTCCAATCGACGTCGGATTCGGAACTGTTCCTGCACCTCACCGCACGCTCGCATCATCTCCAGATGATCGACAAGCTGATCGATGCCTTGAAACAGGTTGAGGGCGCGTATGCGCTGACCGTGCTGACGAAAGAGGCGCTGATCGGCGCGCGCGATCCGATTGGCATCCGCCCGCTCATTCTCGGCGATCTGTACGGCGCACCAATTCTTGCTTCAGAAACATGCGCGCTCGATCTCATTGGCGCAAAATTCGTGCGCGACATCCGCCCCGGCGAGGTTGTCATTTGCAGAGCGAATGGCGAGGTCGAGAGCCGGCAAGCGTTTCCGCGGACAACGCCGGCGCGGCCGTGTATTTTCGAACTGATCTATTTCGCGCGGCCGAACTCCGTTGTTGACGGCAAGAGCGTTTATCAGCTGCGCAAGAAACTTGGGTCTCGCCTCGCCCAAGAAGCGCCGTGTGACGCCGACATGGTGTCGCCCATTCCCGATAGCGGCGTTCCGGCCGCGATCGGTTATGCGCAGGCCTCAGGCCTTCCCTATGAGATGGCGCTGATCCGCAGCCACTTTGTCGGGCGCACGTTTATCGAGCCCGAACAGCGCATCCGCGAGGCGGGCGTCGCGCGCAAACACTCGCCCAATCGCGGCGCGATTGAAGGCAAAAGCATTGTGCTGATCGATGATTCGATCGTGCGCGGAACGACATCGCGAAAAATCGTGCAAATGCTACGCAGCGCCGGCGCGCGGGACGTGCACATGCGCGTCGCCTGCCCGCCTATTCTCTATCCTGACTTTTACGGTATCGACACGCCCTCTCGCGACGAGTTGATCGCCGCGCAGATGTCAGTCGACGAGATCAAAGCCGAGATCGGCGTCGACAGCCTCGCCTTCCTGTCGCTCAACGGCCTTTACGAAGCCGTCGGCAAAGGCCCCCGCGACAACGCCGCGCCCGCTTTCACTGACCACTGCTTCACCGGCGATTATCCAACGCGCCTCACCGACCTCAACGAGACGCAGCGCAGCGCGATGATCGAGCAATTGTCGCTGCTGGCGGAAACGAGTTAAGCGCTCAACTGCTCCTCAACGGCCCTGAGCGCCGCATCGAACGCGCCGTCGACATAGGCGTAGGCGCTGGCGTCTGAGTTTGCGATCGAGATGCGGCCGATCTTTTCGCGCGCTTTCAGGTGCGGGCCGTTGTCTGGCGACCATTCCGGGTCGTCGAAGAGTTCGTTGTATTCATAAGCATAGCCGTGCGGCCATCGATTGACGGTGATCCCGGCGATATCGCGTTCGGCGTCGAAGCCATGCGGCCCTAGCATCGCCGTCAGCTGCGAAACAAGCGCGCGCTCATAATCATCATAGCTGAGCGCCAGCAGAGACCGGCGCCCCTCGCGGTGCTGGTCTTTCTCGTTGAGGCCGCGGCCCGGCGCTATCGGAATGTGCTGGACGTGCAACAAGATTGGATCGTCCGGCCCCTTTGAAAATTTATAGGCGCCAATGCTGACCGGAAAGTCGAGCGCCATCGCTTCATAGAACGCGCCCGACGAATAGATACGATGGACGCCTGCTTTCTCGAAGGCGCGCCAGTTCCGAAGCGCGACGTTTACATAGACAAGCGGAATTTTTGTGAAGAAGCGCACGGCCTCCTTTTGGGCTTCCGGCATTTCCGGCATCAGATGCGGGGCCATGGCAAGATAGCCCGCCATGAAGCAATGGCGCGCGCGCACGCGCTGCGGCGCGTCTTCGCGCAGATAGACGATATCGACGCTCTCGCCATTGCCGGTGTTGCGGATGTCGACCGCCGTCGCGCTGAGACGCAGCCGCACCGGCGCGCCTTGCCGGTCAAGCGCCTCATAATCCGTGCGTGCAAGGACTATATCTTCAATACTGCTTCCTTCGATGGCCGCCGGAATGAGCGAGCGGACGAGGAGGCGCGCAAGGCTGGCGTTGCCGTCGGGGAAGTGAAAAATATAGGGCTCGTCGCCCGCGCCTTCGCCGCCAAGCGCATCGGCAAGTCCGAGCCCCCCTGTTCCCGGCATGTTCCAGCGCGCCGCTTCAAGCGCGGAGAGCACGTCCCACCCTGCGCCCCAGATGTCGATAAGCGTCTTCCTCAGGATCAGGACGACGGTTGCAGTCGCGCCGGCGTGATCGGTGAGGAACCGCTCGAAGCTGATCGACCGCAAATAGGCGATTTTCTCATCAACGGATTTTCCGGCAAAGAAATCAACCGGCGCCGTAACCAATACGCGAAGCGACGCCTTCGAAGCGTCGTCGATCGGCAAAGCTTCAATTGCTGCGGGCGCCGCGCGCGTCCTTGCTTCGTCGTCGCCGCCAAAAGGCGATGGCCCCAGCGCATCGGCGCCGAATGTATCTTTGTCGAGAAAAAGGCCATGGCCCATGCCAAGGCGCGCGTAAAAAGTCTGGTCGAACCAGTCGTGGAATTCTTTGGTCTCGACGCCGAGCGAGTTCAGAACGCGCTTGGCGCCCGTTGAATACCTGCGCGGGCCGTCGATCGACTGGCTGCCGCCATAGCCAATCAACACGCGCCCATCGACGATGAATTCGTTGCGGCGCGCGTGCCCGCCGAAATCGTCGTGATTGTCGAGGATGAGAATGCGCGTGGCCGGGCCCGCGCGGCGGCGATACTCGTGCGCCGCCGCAAGGCCCGATAGCCCCGCGCCGACAACCACGAGATCGTAGATATCGTCGGTTTGCTGTTCGGGCGCTGGCCAGCGCTTGCCCGACCACGCGAGTTGATGGGCGATTTCAAATGCGCCGGCGTGTGCGCCGCGAAGGCCAGCCTGCGCTGGCGGATAGGAAAGCCCGGCCTCCGCCCGCGCCGCGGCAAGCATGGCCGGCGGCAGCGCGCCCGCCGCGACGCTGAGCGCGGCGCCGTTGAGAAAATCGCGGCGCGTGATATCGCCAGATAGCCTCGTCATTGGCCCTCCGTCGCGTAGCTTAACAGAGAGCGTCCGCTACGCTCAATCCGCGGGAATAGAGTAAGTCCCCGTCGCATGGGCAACCGGGTCTTCCTCGCCGTCAGAAAATATCGTCACGTCGCCGACCGCGAGGCGCTTGCCGAGTTTCAGGAGCCGGCACGTCGCGATGAGATCGACCGGCGCCGGCTTTCGCAGAAAATTGATCGTCATGCTGGTTGTCACCGCGAGCGCCTTCGGTCCGACGCTGGCGAGCACAGCCACATAAAGCGCGGTATCGGCCAGCATGAACATCGTCGGCCCGGACACCGTGCCGCCCGGCCGCAGCGAGCGCTCGCCGGTTGTCATGCGGAGCCGAACGGCGCGGTGCGCCGCCGCCTCGATCATGATGCCGGTCCGGTCCCAGCGTGCAAAGCCTCCCGCCAGAAAGGCGGTCAGTTCGTCAATCGTCATCAGGGGCGCCTGAACCATGCCGTGTCGATACCGTCTGCCCGTCCGCAAGAAAAGTGGCGTGCGCAGGCCTAGTGCCAGCCAGACCGTTGCCGCCCGCCCTTGGCAAAGGCCGGGCGATAAGCGACATCTGCGGTCATGACCCCCAAGGAAAAAGCCCGGGAGGATTTCAAACGCGCGCTTGTTCAGACGACGCGCGCGCTCTCCGCAACGCCGGAGGTTGAAGTCATTTTCGGCGGCGACCACGCGAGCGTTTCGGGTCGGCAGGCAAAAATCCCCCTTCCCGCCCGCATCATCGACCGCGAGGCGGCGTTGATTGCGCGCGGCGAAGCGGACGGCGCGGCGTTGCGCCTTGCCCATCACGACGCCAGCGCCTCTACGCGCGCCATGCCAAAGGGCGCAGAGGCGCAAGCCGTCTTTCGCGCGCTCGAAACGGCGCGCATCGAAGCGATTGGGGCAAACGCCCTGAAGGGCGTTGGCGACAATCTGGCGGCTGCGCTTGAAAAGACCTACGCCGAGCGCCGGGCCGATATGCGCGGGCTGGCGCCCATCGCCGACGTCGCGGCGCTGCTCTTGCGTCAGCGATTGACGGGGCGCGCGCACCCGCCGGCCGCCGCGCCCATGATGACGGCGCATTCCGGCGAAATCGAAAGCCTCGCCGGCGCTGGTCTCGATGCGCTCGCAGCAACGATCGATCTGCACGATCAGGCGGCGTTTGCCCGGCTCGCGCGAAAGGTGATCCGCGATCTCCGCCTTGACGAAGAAACGGGCGAGGACAAAGGCGACGAGACAAAGGAAGGCGATGACGATCAGCAGGCGGAGGACAACAAGCCTGCCGAAAATGACGATGACGGCGGCGTCGCCGACCCTTCCGACGACCCATCAGGCGATGACGGCGAGGCGCCCGATAGCGATAGCGAGATGCGCGATCAGGATTTCGAACAAGGCGACGATGACGCCGATGGCGCGGTCGAGAATGCGCGCATCTCGTCGATCCGCTCCAAGTTCGACGGCGACAGCGGCAAGCGCTATCGCGTGTTCACGGCCGAGTTCGACGAAACAGCGGAAGCCTCCGCCCTTTGCGATGCAGAAGAACTATCCCGCCTGCGCCGCACGCTCGACCGTCAGCTTGAAAATCTCCATTCGGTCGTCTCGCGCCTTGCCAACAAACTGCAGCGCCGGCTGATGGCGCAACAAAATCGCAGCTGGGTCTTCGATCTCGACGAAGGCGTTCTCGACGCTGCGCGTCTGGCGCGCGTCGTTGTCGATCCGATGCAGCCTTTGTCCTTCAAACGCGAGCGCGAGCTCGATTTCCGCGACACCGTCGTCACGCTCCTCATCGACAATTCGGGCTCGATGCGCGGGCGCCCGATTTCGATCGCAGCGATCTGCGCCGACATTCTCGCGCGGACGCTGGAGCGCTGCAGCGTGAAGGTCGAAATTCTCGGGTTCACGACGCGCGCATGGAAGGGCGGTCAGGCGCGCGAGAAATGGGCGTCGGCGGGCCGGCCCGCCAATCCCGGACGTCTGAACGATCTGCGCCACATCATTTACAAGGCTGCCGACACCCCATGGCGGCGCGCGAGAAATTCACTCGGCCTGATGATGAAAGAAGGCCTGTTGAAGGAGAACATCGACGGCGAGGCGCTTTTGTGGGCACACACGCGCCTTGCGGCGCGCACTGAGGCGCGGCGCATTCTCATGGTTATTTCCGATGGCGCGCCGGTCGATGACACGACGTCGTCCGCTAATGGCGGCGCCTATCTTGAACGCCATCTGCGCGAGATGATTGCCGAGATCGAGCAGCGCTCGCCCGTCGAACTGATCGCCATCGGCATCGGCCACGACGTCACGCGCTATTACAAGCGCGCGGTCACGATCGTCGATGTCGAGCAACTGGCCGGCGTGATGGTCGACAAACTAGCGGAGCTGTTTGAGGAAACGGGCGATGAAGCGCGGGCCCGAAAACCGGAGCGGAGAAAGCGCGCGTAATGTTGCCCGCCATTGGCGCCGAAGACAGGAAGAGACAAGCGATGGCTAAAAACACGATTTGCCTGTGGTTCAACAACGACGCCGAGGCTGCGGCGCGCTTTTATGCCGAAACCTTCCCGGACAGTGCGGTGAGCGCCGTTTTTCTCGCGCCGACGGATTATCCGGCCGGCAAGCGCGGCGACGTGCTGACCGTCGACTTTACCGTCTGCGGCGTCGCCTGCCTTGGCCTTAATGGCGGCCCCGGCATTCAGCACAACCAGGCGTTTTCATTCCAGATCGCAACTGCCGATCAGGAAGAAACGGACCGCTACTGGAACGCCATCGTCGGCAATGGCGGGCAGGAAGTCGCCTGCGGCTGGTGCAAGGACAAATGGGGCATATCGTGGCAAATCACCCCGCGCGTCTTGAGTGAAGCTCTCGCCGCTGGCGGCGATGAGGCAAAACGAGCGTTCGTCGCCATGATGGATATGGTGAAAATCGACGTCGCGGCGATCATTGCGGCGCGGCGCGGTTGAACGACCTTTTTGGCGGCGCGTGCGTCGTTGGCTTGCAACCGAGATCAGTTTGTTATGTGGTTGATTTCGCCTGAAACGCGAAATTTTTTCACATGAAAATGTTTCGTCCGTGAGCGACGGAAACCGGCGAGTTGATCAGTTGAAGCGTGCTGATCCGCTCAGCGCCTATCGCCATTTCAACTGACTTGCCGGCGCTCGTTCCCCCTTCGTCAACGCACGGGATTGACCTTCGGGCTGCTCCCCGGAGGCGAGGCCAGAATCTGCGCGCGATGTGCAAGACAGAAAGGCACGCTTCGATTTGCAGCAGGGCAGCGGCGCGCCGGGCGAATATTACCTCATCGACTTTTCGAACCCGAAGGTCGCCGGCCTCGTCGATGCGGCGATGGGTTTTGTGGATTTCCCGCACGAGATGGCGACAATAACCGTATGAGGATTACTCCGCCGCCACGGCGCCGTCATGCGCAATAAAGCCGCCGGACTGACGCGCCCACAGCTCCGCGTACAGACCGCCCTTGGCGACTAGGGCGGCGTGCGCGCCTTCCTCGACAATGCGTCCCTTGTCGATGACGACGAGGCGGTCAAGCTGCGCGATTGTTGACAGGCGGTGCGCGATGGCGATGACGGTCTTGCCGCGCATCAGGTGAAAAAGGTTTTCCTGGATCGCCGCCTCGACCTCACTGTCCAGCGCCGACGTCGCCTCATCGAGCACGAGGATCGGCGCGTCTTTCAGGAAGACGCGCGCGATTGCGATGCGCTGGCGCTGTCCGCCGGACAGCTTCACGCCGCGCTCGCCGACCGTTGCGTCAAAGCCCCGGCGGCCCTCGCCGTCCTCGAGCAATTCGATGAACTCCAGCGCATTGGCGCGCCGCGCCGCTTCGCGCACAGCCTCGTCGCTGGCGCCAGGGCGTCCATAAGCAATATTTTCGCGGATCGACCGGTGGAGCAGCGAGGTATCCTGCGTGACAACGCCGATATGCGCGCGCAAGGACGATTGGCTGACCGACGCAATCGCCTCGCCGTCGATCAGGATACGGCCGGCTTCCGGATCATAGAACCGCAACAAGAGATTGACGAGCGTCGTCTTGCCGGCGCCCGACCGCCCGACCAACCCGACTTTTTCCCCGGCCGGGATCGCCAGCGAGAAGCCATCGATGACGCCGCTGTCCTTGCCGTAATGAAAGACGACATTTTCGTAAGCGATAGCGCCGGCCGGGCGTTCCATCGCCTTGGCGCCGGCGGCATCCTCGACCGCTGTTGCCTTCGCCAGCATCCCCATGCCGTCATAGACCGTGCCGATATTCTCAAACAGGCCCGAGACTTCCCACATGATCCACTGCGACATGCCGTTGAGGCGCAAGGCCAGCGCAATCGACGCCGCAATCGCCCCGATCGATATGATGCTGTTCAGCCAGAACGAGATCGACAACGCCGCGATGACGAAAACGGCGAGGCAGTTGTTGAAGTAAACGAGATTGTTGAACAACGTGACGAGCCGCATCTGCGGATGCACGGTCCCGAGGAACTCTTCCATGCTGGCGCGGGCATAGGATTCTTCCCGGCCCGAATGGGCGAACAGCTTCACCGTCGCGATGTTCGTGTAGCTGTCGACAATACGGCCGGTCATCACCGACCGCGCGTCCGCCTGCTTTTCCGCCACATCCTTCAGACGCGGAATGAAATACCAGATCAGCGCGACATACGCGCCGAGCCAGACGACCAAGGGCACAGCAAGGCGCCAGTCCGCGGCGGCGACCATGGCGATCATTGTCAGAAAATAGACGGTCACATAGACGAACACGTCGAGCAGCTTCATCACCGCCTCGCGCACGGCGAGCGAGGTCTGCATGACTTTCGTGGCGACGCGGCCTGCGAACTCATTCGCATAAAACGCCATCGACTGACCGAGCAGGCGCCGGTGCATCCGCCAACGCGCGCTCATCGGCAGATTGCCGATCAGCGCCTGAAACTGCACCAGCGACTGCGCGAGCGCCGCAAGCGGAAGGCCGATCAGCAGCAAAGCGCCCATGGCAAACAGCCGCCCGCCTTCGCGGTCGAGGAAGCCCTCGCGCTCGGCAGTCGCCAGCCAATCCACGACGCTGCCGAGAAACGCGAACAGAAACACCTCGCCGACCGCAATCGCCGCAGTCAGCAGCGCAAGCGCTATCAGCCACAAGCGCGCATCACGCACATAGTGCCAGCAGAACGCGGCCAGCCCTTCTGGCGGCGCGCCGAGGCGCGTCTCCGGAAAGGGCGGAAGGCGGGATTCAAAGAAGCGGAACATGAGATCGCTGTCATGCCCGAACGGCGTCGGCGGCGCAATTCATCCGCGACGCGTGCGGCGGCAGGAAAGCTGTCCGCCTCTTTAACGCGGCTAACGCCGGGTCCGCGCCCTGATATAACGGATGGTGCCGGTCTTCGAGCGCATGACGACGGTGTGCGTCGAGATATGGCCGGGGTCCCATTTGACGCCGTCGAGCATTGTGCCGTTGGTGACCCCCGTCGCGGCGAAGAACACGTCGCCGCCGCAAAGGTCCATCAGGCCATATTTGCGATTGAGGTCCTTGATGCCGGCACGCGCGGCGCGGGCTTTTTCGTCGTCGTTGCGAAAGATCAGCCTGCCTTGCATCTGCCCGCCGACACAGCGGAGCGCGGCTGCCGCCAGCACGCCTTCCGGCGCCCCGCCCTGCCCCACATAAAGATCGATCCCGGTTCCCGGTTCCGTGGTGTGGAAGATGCCGGCAACGTCTCCGTCCGGAATGAGGATGATCCGGGAGCCGACTTTGCGCGCGCCTTCGACGATGTGTTCGTGGCGTTCGCGATCGAGCACGCATAACGTAATGTCCGCGGGCTGGACGCGCTTTGCTTTCGCGAGTTCGCGGATGTTGTCTTCAACGCTGGCGTCGAGATCGACGACACCATCCGGATAGCCGGGTCCGACCGCAATCTTGTCCATGTATGTGTCGGGCGCGTGCAGCATCGTGCCCGCCGTCGCCATCGCCACAACCGCGAGCGCATTGCCCATGCCGCGCGCGGTGAGGTCCGTGCCCTCGAGCGGGTCGAGCGCGATGTCGATCTTCGGCCCTTTTTTCGAGCCGACTTTCTCGCCGATGAACAGCATCGGCGCCTCGTCGCGCTCGCCCTCGCCGATGACAATCGTGCCGTCGATGTCGAGCTTGTTGAGCGCATCGCGCAGCGCCGAGACGGCCGCCTGATCGGCGCCGTTCTTGTCGCCCCGCCCGATCATTTTCGACGCGGCAACCGCCGCCGCTTCCGTGCAGCGGCTGATTTCCATCGTCAGCATCCGGTCGAGAAATTCAGTATCGGCCATTGGAGTCCCCTTCAAGCGGCTTCAATCAAGCCGAATTTCAATTGCACCTTACGCCGCATTCCGGCGCGCCAGCATCTTTTTTACATTGCGAGCTGCCTGCCGGATGCGCTGCTCGTTCTCGACGAGGCCTATACGCACGAACCCCTCGCCGTGCTCGCCAAAGCCAAGGCCCGGAGCGACGGCAACGTCCGCTTCTTCCATCAGTTTCTTGGCGAAGGCGACGGAGCCGAGCGCGCGGAAATTCTCAGGAATTGGCGTCCACGCAAACATCGATGCTGGCGGCGACGGGATCGGCCACCCAGATTTTGCAAAGCTTTCAACCAGCGCGTCGCGGCGCGCCTTGTAGATCGCCCGGATATCATCGACGCATGTTTGCGGACCGTCGAGCGCAGCCGATGCGGCAACCTGGATCGGCGTGTAAGCGCCGTAGTCGAGATAGGATTTGACGCGGGCAAGCGCCCCGATCAGGCGCGAATTGCCGACCGCCATGCCAACGCGAAAACCCGCCATCGCATAGGTTTTCGACAGCGAGTTCACTTCAACCGCGATATCTTTCGCGCCCGGGATTTTGAGGATCGAGGGCGGCGGCTCCTCGCCGAAATAGATTTCCGAATACGCAAGATCGGAGAGAATCCAGATGTCGTGTTTCTTCGCAAAGGCGACGGCATCTCTATAAAAGTCGAGGCCGACAGTTTGCGCCGTCGGGTTGGACGGATAGTTCAGCACCATCGCGGTTGGCTTTGGACCGGATTGCGCGACGGCTCGTCCCATGCCGGAGAGATAGGCCTCGGGCGACGGCGCCGGCACGCCTCTGATGACACCGCCCGCCATGATGAAGCCGTAAGCGTGAATTGGATACGCGGGGTCCGGCGCAAGGATAACATCGCCGGGCGCTGTCATTGCCTGCGCGAGATTGGCAAAGCCTTCCTTCGAGCCGAGCGTTGCAATAACTTCGCTCGCCGGATCAAGCTTCACACCGAAGCGGCGTTCGTAATAGCGCGCAATCGACCGGCGCAGTCCCGGCACGCCCTTCGAGGCGGAATAGCGATTGGTGCGGGGCTTGCCCGCCGTCTCGAGAAGTTTTTCGATAATGTGCGGCGGCGTTGGCATATCGGGATTGCCCATGCCGAAATCGATGACGTCGCGGCCAGCGGCGCGAAGGCGCGCCTTTACGGCGTTGACCTCCTCAAAGACATAAGGCGGCAGAAGCTTGATGCGGAAGAATTCGTCAGGGGACGGCATAACGGGCGGCGGTCAATCTTTGAGGTCGGGCGCTAGCGGCGGCAGGCCTCGTTCACGGCGCGCGGCTGCGTCATCGTTTCTGATGGCGTCGCCCAGCGCGTCGCGTTCCGGTTCTATCGTATCGATGCGCTCGCCCGCCGCTGTTGCGCGATCGGCATCAATTGCGCGCAGCAAATCGGCGCGCGCCGCCACCAACCCGTCGCCGAGGGCTGCGCGCTCCGGCGCCGCTATGCCTGCGGGCGCCTCGCCGGGTTGCGCGGAGAGAACCGGAAACGCGCCCGGGCCATCATTTTCCGCAGCTTCGACGCGCGCCGCGATCGAGGGCGAGACAGGCTGGCCCTTGGCAAGATCCTCATATTTGACGATGCCGGGCGGCGCAAAGCGCTTCAGCCCGCCCGCACAGCCGCATGCGGCGACTGCGGCGACAAAGAAGACATAAGCTTTTGCACCCATGGAATGGCGACCCTATAAACGCTATCAGCGATTCCCCGAACATAACCGCGAATTGACCCCATGACGCAAGTAAACCCCTCGGAAAAACCTCGCAAGAGCGGCAGCAAGAAGGCGGCCGAACCGCCAACTGCGCCGTCGCCGGCAGCGGAGGCGCCCACCACAAATGGCAAGAGCGAGGCGGACGCCAAATCCCTGATCGAGGATTTTGACGCCCTGTCGAATTACATCACGGACATGACGGGCAAGAGCCAGTCGGTCATTGGCGAGTTCTTCGTCAACAACGCGAATGCGATGAAGATGTCGTCGGGGCCGCCTTCTGCCGACCCGCTCAATGTCGGCGAAGCCTTCAAGGAGATGATGAGCGCGCTTGCAACGGACCCCGGCACCGTCATGCAGCGCCAGTTCAATCTCTGGGGCGACTACGCCAAGCTGATGGCTACGATGAGCCGGCGCATGGCGGGCGAAGACGTGAAGGCCGCCATCGAACCCGAAGCGTCGGACAAGCGCTTTGCGCACGCGGCGTGGCGCGACAATCCGATGCTCGACTTCGTCAAGCAGTCTTACCTTACATATTCCAGCTGGCTCAAATCGACTGTTCACCAGCTCGACGGCATGGAAGAGCACGACAAAAAGAAGGCGGAATTTTATACCCAGCAATTTCTCGACGCGATCGCGCCGACCAATTTTCCGGTGCTGAACCCCGAAGTTGTCGAGGCGACAATTGAATCAAAGGGCGAGAACCTGCTGAAGGGGATGAAGAACCTCCTTGAAGACTACAACCGCGGCGATGGCTCGTTAGCGATTCGCCAGGCTGACCCCGACCATTTCAAGCTGGGGCTCAACATCGCGACGACGCCGGGCAAGGTCGTCTTCCAGAACGAGATCATGCAGGTCATCCAATATGATCCGATGACGGAAGAAGTCGCCAGGCGCCCGTTGCTGATATTCCCGCCCTGGATCAACAAATTTTATATCCTCGACCTGCAACCGGCGAATTCCTTTATCCGATGGATGGTTGAACAGGGGCGCACCGTATTTGTCGTCTCATGGGTCAATCCGGGTCCGGAGCTTCGCGACAAGACGTTCGAGGACTACATCAAGCAAGGCTGTTTCGAGGCGCTCGATGTCGTCAGCCTCGCAACCGGCGAGGCCGATGTCGACGCTATCGGCTATTGCATCGGCGGCACGATGCTCTCGACGGCGCTGGCGTTGATGGCCAAGCGCGGAGACACGCGCATCCGGTCGGCGACGTTCTTCACGGCGCAAGCGGACTTCAAGGAGTCCGGCGATCTCCTTCTCTTCGTCGACGATGAACAGCTCGATGCGATCGAGAAGCAGATGGACGCTGCCGGCGGCGTTCTTGAAGGGCGCGCGATGGCGACCACTTTCAACATGCTCCGCTCGAACGACCTCATCTGGTCGTTCGTCATCGACAATTACATGAAGGGCAAGGACCCGGCGAAATTCGACCTTTTGTACTGGAACTCCGACGCGACGCGGATGCCG
>JBJXFO010000163.1:0-6030 GCA_046154725.1 Parvularculaceae bacterium
GCGCGCATCACGCGCCAAAACTTTTGAAAATTTCATAAAATACGCGTCTCGATCATGACGCGCCGCACAGTGCTGACATCAGTCGCGTGCGAATTTGAGCGCCGTGGCGCGGCGCTTCTTCGTCATCGCGATCACCGTGGAGCCGGACAATGCGTCAGCGCGAACAAGGGAAGGCGACACCATGGCGAACCCGCACGCCGTTGTCGGCTGGGTGGAACGGCTGATCCCGCCGCTCGATGCGCCGGCGCGCCGCCTTGGCCCGCGCGGGCGGGTTGTCTATTTCGCCGATGGCCACTGCCTTGCCATCAATCCCGCTGACCCGGCTAGCGAGGCGATCGCGCACGCGATCGACAGCGCGTCGCGAGTGAAACAGCCGGTTTACATCGAGATCGATCCCGGTTCCGGGTATTTACGCCGCCTGCTCATTCCGGCCGTTGGCAGGCCAGCCAGGCTGCGCGAGCGCGATGACGGCGTTGAAATTTTGCTTGCCGCGTCGCGCGCCCGCTATCTCCTCAAGCGGGCGCACACCGACTTTAGCGATTATCGGCGCTTGCTGCGCGCGCGCGATCCGCTGGTTGTGACCTATGAGGATGGCGGCGCGATTGTTGACCTGCGGCAGTTCCGGCCTGGTCCTGACGGCGACTTGCCGCCGCGGCGCAGGAACGGAATTTTCGCGCTGGGCTGGCCGCGCCGTCCCGCATTTCGCCGGGCGACCCGCCGCGGCCGCGGCCGTCACATTGCGGCAGGGGCTGCCGCGACGATCGACTTCGACTGGAAGCGATAAAATTTGTGCGTGCCGATCACGGCCGTCGGCGACAAGGTCTGCGCCCATGGCGGAGAAACGTAGTCGGCGTGATAATGCGTTGCGTTGCGGCTGACGGGCGCGCGCATGCCGGCGAGGACGGCGCCAGCGAGGAGTTCGGCGTTGCGCCACTGGCGCTGGTTGCGCCGCGCTTTCATCGACCCGTCACAAGTAAACGAGAACTGGCAGCCGGTACGCCGCTTCGATCCCTGATAGACGACCTCGCAAATCGTGTCCGGATAGACCGTGCTGGCGACCCGGTTGAGAACCACATCGGCAACGGCGAGTTGCCCGACGCGGGATTCGCTCCGCGCTTCGTAATAGATCGCTTCGGCGAGGCAGGTGGTTTCCTCGCCTTCCAGACGCGCGACATCAATCGATGAGAAGTCAAAATCGACGAGATTGGCGACAGCGTTGCCGCCAGCGATCATGCGCGCTGTTGATTGCGCTGGTTTGACCCGCGGCGCCTCGATCTCTTCTCTGGCCATGGCTGTTGCGTTGCTAAGATAGTCGGCAAATTCCGCAACCAGCAGCGCCTCGTCGGCGACATCGGCGGCGCTCGCGCGCTCGATTTTATTCTTTTTCACAGACGCCGTAGCGCTCATCGCTGTCATCATGATGCAGACGGCAACTCCGGTGACCGCCAGAAGGCTGCGCGCGGTCCAGTTGACCTCGCGCCACCGCAAGTGCGAGCCGTGGAGATCGGGGAATAAGGGGCGATCGTGGTGCGCCATCAGGTCGTTGTGTCCTTGTTACGCCTGTCCTTCAAACAGGCCCGTTCAAATCCAGGACCGGTCTGGCTCGTCCGCTTGTCCCCGCGGCTCTGTCGCCTTCCCGGCCAGTCTTTTCTACGCTCTCGTAACCGACGCGCCGTTTGACCATTGGTAGTCGTGCGACCGGCTAAACTGTCTGGCGTGTTGTGTCGTGCCGCCAAACCCTTCGACGGGCCCTATCCCTCAACGGGCCCTGATCCCCCAGAAGCAAAAGACGCGCCTGACGCGCGTCCATCAGCCACAAATATGGGGCGCCGGGAGCGCCGGCGCAAATTAAAAATTGCCGTGTTCACGAATGGTTAACCATAGGATTAACCAGCATAATTTCTTGTTTTTAAACAAGTATTTGCAATGGCGCGCCCGCCGTTAACCGCCTAGGCGCTTGTTTTTGCTCACGCGAGGCTGGTTTTCTTTTGCGTTGCAGCAAGCGATGCCTGTGCTGCCGCGAGACGCGCGATAGGTGTCCGGTAGGGCGAGCAACTCACATAATCGAGACCGCACCCCTCAACAAATTCGATGGAGTCCGGATCGCCGCCATGTTCGCCGCAGATGCCGAGCTTCAGTCCGGGACGGGCGGCCCGGCCTTTTTCAGCGGCGATTTTTACGAGGGCGCCAACGCCGGCCCGGTCGAGCGTCACGAACGGGTCCTTCTCAAAGATGCCGGCGCGCAAATAGTCGGGAAGGAACGAGGCCGAATCGTCGCGGCTGAGGCCATAGGTCGTTTGCGTCAAATCATTGGTGCCGAACGAGAAGAATTCGGCGTGGGCAGCGATCGCGTCAGCAGTCAACGCCGCGCGCGGCAATTCGATCATCGTGCCGACGAGGTAGTCGAGCCGCGCGCGGCGCTCGGCGAGCACGGCGGCCGCAATCGCATCGACCCGCTCTTTCATGAGCGCCAGTTCTTTTTGATCGGCGACGAGAGGGATCATGATTTCCGGCACGATTGTATCGCCGGTTGCCTCATTGACGTTAATGGCCGCCTCGATGATCGCGCGCGTCTGCATCTCATAGATCTCGGGGTATGAGACGCCGAGGCGGCAGCCGCGATGACCGAGCATCGGATTGAACTCTGAAAGCTTGTGCGCGCGGTCTTTGAGCTTCTCGGCGTTCATTCCGGACGCTTTGGCGACTTCCTCGATCTCGGCATCGGAATGCGGCAGGAATTCGTGCAGCGGCGGGTCGAGCAGGCGTATCGTTACGGGCAAGCCGCGCATGACGCGGAATATGCCCTCGAAGTCGGAGCGCTGCATCGGGAGGAGCTTGGCGAGGGCCAGTTCGCGGCCCGCTTTGTCTTCGGCGAGGATCATCTCGCGCACGGCGATGATGCGCCCTTCGTCAAAGAACATGTGTTCGGTCCGGCACAGGCCAATGCCCTCTGCGCCGAAATTGCGCGCGACCTGGGCGTCGTGCGGCGTGTCGGCGTTAGCGCGCACTTTCATGCGGCGCGACTTGTCTGCCCAGCCCATGAGCGTTGCAAAATCGCCGGTCAGTTGCGGTTCGATCGTCGCGACGCGGCCAAAGAAAACCTTACCCGCCGCGCCGTCGACTGTAACCACGTCGCCTTTTTTGACGGTGCGTCCGGCAACCGTGAACGCTTCGCCGCGCGCGTCGATTTTCAGATCGCCCGCGCCGCAGACGCACGGGCGCCCCATGCCGCGGGCAACGACCGCCGCGTGGCTGGTCATGCCGCCGCGCGCGGTAACGATCGCAACGGCCGCGTGCATGCCGAGAATGTCCTCAGGGCTCGTCTCGATACGGACGAGAATGACCTTGCGCCCGTCTTGCGCCAGGCGCTCGGCTTCGGCGGAAGAGAACACGACTTCGCCGGATGCGGCGCCCGGCGACGCCGGAAGCCCGGAGAGGATCAGATCGCGCGGGGCTTTGGGGTCGAGCGTCGGTTGGAGCAGCTGGTCAAGCGAATGCGGATCGACGCGCATCGCGGCTTCGCTTTCGCTGATCAGGCCTTCAAGGCAGAGATCGACAGCAATCTTCAGGGCGGCTTTCGCGGTGCGCTTGCCGTTGCGCGTTTGCAGCATCCAGAGTTTGCCGCGCTCGACCGTGAACTCGATATCCTGCATGTCGCGATAGTGGCGTTCAAGCTTGGCGAAAATCGCTGACAACTCTGCGAAGGCGTCCGGCATCGCCTCTTCCATCGACGGCAACGCCTCGCCCATCGCTTCGCGCGCGCGCCGGGTCAGGGTCTGCGGCGTCCTGATGCCAGCGACCACGTCTTCGCCCTGCGCATTGATCAGGAATTCGCCATAGCGGGTATTCTCGCCGGTTGATGGATCCCGCGTGAAAGCAACGCCCGTGGCCGACGTCTCGCCCATGTTGCCGAACACCATCGCCTGCACGTTGACAGCTGTGCCCCAGCTTTCGGGGATGTTGTGCAGGCGCCGGTAAACGTCCGCGCGATCGTTGCGCCAGGAGCCGAACACTGCGCCGATCGCGCCCCACAACTGCTCTGACGGGTCTTGCGGAAAGTCGCGCTGTAGCGCGTTTCTGACAGCCGCCTTGTAAGCGGCGATGACGGCCTTCCAGTCGTCGGCCTTCAGATCGGTGTCGAGGAAAAAATCGCGTTCCTCCTTATACGTTTCAAGGATTTCCTCGAACTCGTGGTGATCGACGCCGAGGACGACGTTCGAATACATCTGAATGAAGCGGCGATAGCTGTCCCAGGCAAAGCGCGCATCGCCCGACAACCGCGCGAGGCCCGCGACGGTCTGATCGTTGAGGCCAAGATTGAGGACCGTGTCCATCATCCCCGGCATCGACGCGCGCGCGCCGGACCGCACCGAGACGAGTAGCGGGCTCGCAGCATCGCCGAATGTCCGGCCGACATGCGCGCCAATCGCTGCCAGCGCGTGGTCAACCTCGGCCTTCAGCGCATCCGGATAGCGCTGTCCGTTAGCATAATAGGCCGCACAAACTTCTGTTGTGATGGTAAAGCCCGGCGGCACCGGCAGCCCGAGAGTGGCCATCTCGGCAAGGTTCGCGCCCTTGCCGCCGAGCAGATTTTTGAGCGACGCGTCCCCGTCGCTGGCCCCCGCGCCGAAGGCGTAAACGAGTTTCGTCATGCCAGCCTTCGTTGCTCCTCTCGCCCCGCCCCTCACGACACAGCCCCCGACGCCGCGGCGGGCGGCCGGGACCAATCACAACCCGTGCAATCGCTGTGCCCCTCTTGGCGAGGATGGCGCGACGCACCGCACCCCGATAGGGCGCCGGGGACGCAAGGCCAAGCAGGAAATTGCCGCACTGCAACAGCGATTGCAGGCAGACGCGTTACTCGATGACCACCCGAAACCGGATAGACGCCGTGCGCCCTGCCGCCATCGCGCCACCAAGCGTCACGCGCAGATTGGTCGCCGCCGGGTCGGCGCCGGCGATAGGCGTATAGGCGAATGTCGTCCCGTTATCGTTCGAATAGGCAACGCCCGCAGCGTCGAGCGAGAGCCCGCTTGCCGGCGCGCTATCGACAAAGGCGATCGCGCCCGAGCCGGGGCAGCCAATATCGGCGTTCAGGAACGTCGTGTTGGCCGGGATTGCGTCGGCGATGACGATCGTCCCGGCGTCAATGTTGCCGGGCCCCGGATTGGTGAACGAGATCAGATATTCGACCGTGGCGCCCGGAATGGCAAAAGGGTTCGCGGTTCCGTTGGCCGTGTCCGAGATGACGGTCACGGTTTTGCCGGCGCTCATGGCCCCGGTGACCGTGAGCGTGGCGCTCGCCGGATCGCGGTTCGCCACCGTCTGGCCGGCAATCGTCGCAACGGCGCCGCCGGCGGCGACCGTGTTCACATAGGCCGCCGCTGCAGCCGACGTGATATCGACGCCGATGTCGCAGCTTGCGCCCGCCCCAAGGGCCCCCGCGGTCAGCGCCAGCGATCCCGCGCCGGCAACCGCGACGACCGAACCGCCGCAGGCGTTGGCGAGATTGACCGGCGTGCGATTGACGAGCCCTGAGGGATAGATGTCGGCCAGCGTCAGCGCGGCGAGCGCCGACGCCGGATTTCGATTGCGGATCGTGAGGGTCATTCGCGACAGCGCCCCGGCAACTGCCGTCGCTGGCGAAATTGCCTTGGCGACGGTGGGCGAGCATTCCGCGCCCGACGACAATCCCGGCACAGACGATCCTGCCGCTGACGTCGACACGCCACTGCTGCCGCCTGCCGCGCCATAAGTTGCGCCAAAGGCGCCGCCGGCAACCGTCGTCCCGGCGACGCCGGCCGAGACATCGCCGCCCGCGCCCCAGCTCGTCGCGACAAAGCCGCCGCCGCCGCCGCCGCCGGGGCCGTGCGCGATGCCGCCGCCGCTGTTGGCGCCACCATCGCCGCCGCGCGCGCGCAAGGCGAGCGCTGCGCTCGGCGTATCCGTCGCCGTGACAAGAATGGCGCCGCCGCCGCCGCCGCTCGCGTCATTGCCGATCGTCAAATTGGCGTCAGCGCCGTCGGCGCT